>CAWUJX010000045.1:0-20169 GCA_963922635.1 uncultured Hyphomicrobiales bacterium
CAGATGCTCTCTTAGATTAAACTGCAATCTGTCTAGAAACCCCTGACGACGGACAATTCTCAGCTGTTCAACAACTCCGTCCCAGAGCGGTATCAATTAGATGAGAAAGAAGCAGTCCGGCGACTGATGGAGCTTTCACAACAAAACAAGCGTGAACTACTTAAACTTGCGTACGAGGCTTGGCAAAAGGCACGAAAGCCCAGACTACGCGGATGGGTGACGCAGTCACAACCCAATTACATTGCAAAGCACAAGGCGCTAAGCCTGCAAGTGTTCCAGTTGTTTAAAGATATGCTGTCTGGAGAGGTGATCTTGGACAGTGAAATCGAAGCTAGGATTAAGCAGATTAAGGGAGTGAATGTGGAGTACCTTTAAAACTGAGCAATGAAAGCTGACGGCCGCACCAATCGCATCTTTTTTGTACAAATTCTCGAAACAAAACGCCTTCAGTTGATCTTCATTTTTCTTGCATGCCAATCTGCTTTTCCAATATTTTTCCCAGCTGGTCTGCTGACGTCAAAAAGTCGTTCGTATCATTGCCTTCACAAAGCATCATCGCTGAGACTGATGCTTTTTGCTTTAAGCCCAATCGCATGTCTTCGATCGTCTGAAACAAAAGTCGTTCACACTCGGAAACACGCTTTCGACAATTTGGGCAGCCTAGACAATGAAAACTGAAGGTGGATTTTCTGCTTTTCCGCATTGCGTTAAGTACACATAATAAACCCATTGCGACCTCATCGGGGTTTGAATGGTCGAATCTAGTTCTGCAATATGCCGTAGCGGCATCAAAATCCGGCTGCAGCCCTTTGCCAAAGTAGCTGCAATAAAAGCGCGAGAGTTCGATCAGTTTAACCGTGTTGTCGTGAAAGCCGCAGTCAGAAATAGCTTTGCTTTTTATTTGGTGGTTTCGGTCAGACATGGGCGCTCCTTTCGCGCTTTAGCTGAAAATTTAAGCGCCTTCGACAGCAGAGAAACCCTCAAATTGCGGATGTCCTGTATAGAGTTTTTTATTGGAGCCGGCGTTTTTGTGAGCGTCTTTGAAGTTTTGCGACTTGGTCCATGCAATGAAATCTTCTTCACTTTCCCAGATCGTGTGCGACGCAAAGAGGGTGTAGTTCTCTTCTTTATTGAATGCGCCGCGCATTAGTTTGAAAGTTACAAAACCTTTCATTTCATCGAGGGTGGATTCTCGATTTTTCCATACGTCTTCAAATTCACTTTCATGACCTGAGATCACTTTGAAACGGTTCATTGCAAGATACATGTTGCCTCCTTGTTTTAATCAGTTGAATCGGATTGGAATGCTGAATGCCCATTTGGAGCGGCCAGCAGCGTCTGGGATTTGTGGAAACGGCACGGCGCGTTTGACGGTAGCAATTGCGGCTTTGTCCAAAGCAGCAACACCGGAACTCCGTGCAATACGGACGCCGCTAACCGAGCCGGACTTTGATACTGTAAAAGAGACGACGACATTGCCTCTCTTTCTGGTTCCGCTGGGTCGTACTTTGGCTCGCCTTAGTTTGCGCTGGATCTTGCCCGGATAATTTGAAACCTTGGCATTCCCTGCGCGTTGAGCTCTTTTGCCAGCACCTGACTTTTTTGCTCTCGAAGACGTATTTTCAGCTTGCTGACCAGCTCTTGTGTTTGCCTGTTGTTGCCCTTGATTTCCGGCTGTTGGCCTGGTCTTCTTGGGCTTTTCCTTTTTTGCAACTGGTTTTGGTTTCGCCTTTGGCTTTTTAGCTTCGGTTTTTTGTTTTTTCGGCTTTTTTGGTTTGACCACTTGCTTTGGTTCGGCCGTAGGTTCAGGGCGGATTGTAGGAACAACTACTGCACTCAAATCCGGTGTGGGGAATGCTTCTTCTGTAGGTACTAGTTCCGTTTCCGGAGGTAGAGAGGCCACTTCTACGGGTTGTTCCACGACCGGTTCGGCGTCGCGAACCTCTACAGGAACGGTCTCAATAGTTTCGGTCTCAACCGGTTCTACTGCATCCAAAGTCTCCGGCTGCACCGCTTCTTCTGGCTGAGAGATAGGTTCCATAACGGTGTCTGGAGTTCCCGCAGCCTGGCTGTCAGCAAATGCTTGCCCGAAACTGGCGATTTCCATCGGGGCACCGCCGGCAATCTTTGCAGTGGGTTCTTCTAAGGCAAAAAAACCGGACAACCCCGCATGGACGAATACTGAAATTACAATTGCTGCGGACCATTTCAGAAAGGACGAGTTCACTCTGCAACCCTTTCTGTGATTACGGTTATGCGCTCGACACCCGTTTGTTTGATCTTGTTCAGTAGGTCAATGAGTTCCAGAGCCGTAACATCTTTGTCTGGCAGCACTCGCAATGTTTGATCGGTACTTTCTTCATCGGCTTGAATCTTTGCCACAAACTCATCCAGCGTTGTTACAACGCCCGCATTCATAAGTGTTCCATCCGCCCGCATTCCCAAACTGCCCGCTAGTTCAGAGTTTTCTTCCTGGCTGCTTGCGATGGGTGAAATTTCGCGGTCGAGAGGCGGTGAAATCGTTCCGGCTATCAGGAAAAAGATCAACATCAAAAAGACGATATTGATCAGCGCGATAGTGCTATCGGCTTTTTGTTTATGTCTTTTATCCTCGATTTTTATCATCACTTCACCAGCGTATGTTTTATCTCTGCCTGGTTAAGCACTTTTACGGCGTCGACCATTTGCTGCGCCGTTACGTTCGAAGAAATACGAACAATCGCTTGCTGCTCTTCTTCGCTTTTTCGTTCCGTAAAAAACGAAAGGGCCTCAGACTGCGATACACTCCGGCCGTTGATGCGCCACTCTTCACTCTCCAGCTGAACAAAGAAATCCGGCTGGTTCGTTCCTGTCCCTGCGCCTGAATTTCCACTGCTTATCTCGACCTCGGAATACTTGCTGAAGGTCGACGACAACATGAAAAACAGCAAAAGCAAAAAGATCACGTCAATGAGCGATGTCAAAGAGGGGTATTTGCGTCTTCGCTTGTTTAGCTCAAGTTGCATAGCTCGCCTCTGGAACGGAAGTCTGGCTGCTTTTCGAGTTAGCCCGAGTATCATCCGTTAACGTGACACCGTTTAGGAGTTCCGTAGAAAGCGTCTGGATAGCCACACGCTCTTCTTCGACACGGGTTTCGAACCAAGTCAGTACGAGTGAAATCGGCATGGCGACTGCCAAACCGGCAGCGGTGGTCAGCAAGGCAACCCAAATACCGCCTGCGAGTATGGACGGATCAACCGAGTTTCCTGCTGCTTGTAGCTGTTGAAACGCGTCGATCATTCCAAGCACGGTACCGAACAGGCCAAGAAGAGGAGCAAGCTGTGCGATTGCCTCAAGCGTCCGCATTCCGCGTTGAAGATCATGGAGTTCCCGAAGCGCAGTGGCAGCGATTTCTTCCTCGATTTCCTGTTTTGATTTGGTTTTGTCTTGTAGACCCCGAAAACCAGCGAAGAGTGATTTGTCCAGCGCGCTCTTGCTTTTCGACACGCATGACATCGCTTCATTCTGTTTGTTCTGTTTCCAGAATCGAAGCGCTTCCATAGCCGCTTTTTGATTTCCTACGCGTCGATTTAAAAAAATGAGGAATTTCATTCCTATCAGTGCGAGTGCAAGTATCGAAATTACCAGCAATATTCCTACAACCGGGCCTCCGAGGCTGACGAATTCTGACAATGGAGAGAAAAAGGAAATCATGGAACTCGCCTTACTGCATTAATTTGATTTCGGTCTTGTTGAGGACTGTGAGTTGATCTTCGCAGTCTGCTTTCGATAGATCGGTACCTTCGCAGGTTGCTGCCCCGTTGATCAGGAATTGGCCAATTTGTTTACATTTGCTGCCGGTAAGCTGGAACTGGCGAACACGCGACTTTTTTGAATTAATGTCTTTAAAGTCAAAGACGGTCATTCGCTCCACACGGGCTTCCTGGTCGAAAAGAACAACTTCATAGGCCAGTTTTTCTAAGCCGGATGCCAAATGGTTCGAAACTACAAAGGTTAATCGACACCCGGATTGAGTGTCTTCTGATTTGTTCAACTCAACAGTTACGCCTCTTTTTTCTTCTGCATTTGCAGCCGAAAACGAGAAGGCGGCTGTTGCCCAAAAGAGCGCTGTCCAAACCCTTAGCGTAATCTGAAAAGCCATTTGGCCATCAACTCCTGTTTGAAGAGCATCGATTTGCTGGCTGGCTTTGGTTGGCTTGCGTCCGACGATTTAATACTTGACTAAAAATGTCCTGTATTGCTACCACTAAAAAACAAGATAAAGAGAGTCAACTTAAAACCGAATAAAAAACTGCCTAGCCAGCCAATAGCAAGCCCGGCGTTCCAGCATCAGAAGAAGCAACATGAACACGCAAGCGGGTGGGTCGAGCCGTAACCAGGCAGATCCGTTAGATAATGATCAAACTGGCAAACCATCGGCAAGTGGTTTTCCTCCACATTTCACTTCTACCGAACTTTTCAAGTCGGGAAATGAAATATCGATTGCCCATGAGGGCCTGCTTTATCGGTTGCGAATTACGAAACAAGGCAAGTTGATCCTGAACAAGTAGGAGCATCGCTCAAGCTCCAAAAAGGAATGAAAACAATGAAGTCGTACAAGTACTTTGTCGCATGGCAAAACGCTTCTCTTTGCGCAAGGCAAACACGTTCGTTTAATACATTTACCTCCACTGCATTCATCGTTGGACTAATGATGTTGCTGAGTAGTGGTTTTGCCAGGGCAAATGAGCCGAGCAGAGTTGTCTCTGTGGGTGGCGTCGTGACGGAGATAGTTCATGCATTGGGCGAGGGGGATCGGCTCATTGGTCGTGATACAACAAGTACATATCCTCCTACAGTGCTCGATTTACCAGACGTGGGTTATATGCGTCGGCTTTCACCAGAGGGTGTTTTGGCGATGAGCCCCGACTTGATTTTGTTGGAAGAGGGATCAGGCCCGCCCGAGGCGTTGGATGCGCTCAAAGAGGCGAACGTGCCGATGGTTATCGTTTCAGAAGGTTACACGCCTGAAATTGTAGCAGACAAAATTGTTCAAGTTGGCGAGGCGTTAGGCATCAAGAACAAGGCGCAAAGTCTCGCAAAGAAAGTGAGTAACGATTTCACTTCAGCTGCAAGCGCGGTGCAGCCCAACGATCGATCCAGCAAAGTAATGTTCGTGCTGTCGCTCAGGGATGGGAAAGTGATCACGGCCGGGGCTAATACTGCCGCTGGCGAAATCATCAGCCTCGCTGGCGCAACCAATGCGATTACGCAAATCACAGGCTACAAGCAAGTGAGTGATGAAGCAGTATTACAGTCTGATCCCGATGTAATTTTGATGATGGAAAGCCGGGGAAACCACACGGCCACCAACGAAGATGTTCTCAATCATCCCGCCATAGCAGCGACATCTGCGGGCAGAAATCAGCGGATCGTCAGGATGGATGGGCTCCTGCTGCTTGGGTTCGGGCCCCGCACTGCACAAGCTGTCTCAACACTCAACAAGACGCTTCCCACAATCGAATGACGACCGCTACCGGCTTAAAAGCATTCTTCATTTCCAGATTCTTAGGATCGGTAAATCAGCGAGCAAATGGTGACCGATCCAAATTTGCGCGAGTGGTGATCATCGGATTGTTGTTGGTCTACGTCGTAACGGCTTATGTTTCCATGGGAACGGGAGCAGCCAAGGTATCTTTTTTTGAGGCGATTTCAGTCATCCTTTCCGGCGATGAGATATCCGCTCGGGATCGACTTATACTGTTTGATATCCGATTGCCCCGGCTATTGCTGGGCAGTCTTATCGGGGCCGCATTGGCGGTTTGTGGTGCGATCCTCCAATCTTTGTTCCGCAATCCGCTCGCGGACCCCGGTATTATTGGAATATCGGCTGGGGCCAGTTTTGGGGCCGTGACCATGATCGTGCTCGGCGCCGGGCCCTTGCTCTTTGTTTCGAATTTTTTTGGGATATTCTCGTTGCCCATAATGGCCTTCATCGGGTCGCTAGCTGTAACGTTTTTCCTGCAACGTATTTCGACGACGAATGGCAAGACATCAATTGTAACGATGCTACTTGCTGGAATAGCCTTGCAGGCATTTGTTTTGGCTGCCACTGGCATCCTGATTTTCATGGCGGATGATCAGCAACTACGCGATCTCACTTTCTGGAGCCTTGGTTCGGTTGCAGGTGCCACCTGGGCGAAGGTAGGTGCATCGGCAGTCATCATCTTTGTTTCATTCCTGGCCGTTCCATTTTTGGCGAATGCGCTGAACGCGATGTCATTTGGCGAGGCGGCTGCATTCCATATGGGGTATGAGGTTCAGCGGATTAAAGTGATTGCTATTTCTTGCACCGCAGCTGCAACGGGTGCAGCTGTGGCAGTGAGTGGTGGGATCGGATTCGTGGGCATCGTCGTGCCGCATTTTCTCAGATTAATAATCGGGCCTGATAATAACTATCTACTTCCAGCTTCTGCCCTATTGGGTGCTGCGTTATTGGTCTCCGCCGACTCTCTTGCCCGAGTAATCGTGGCGCCTGCTGAATTGCCGATTGGCATTATAACCGCTTTCATCGGAGCACCCTTCTTTTTGTGGCTGCTCCTTAAACGGAAAGGGATGCTTCTAACGTGATCAATGTGAATCAACTGCAAGTTCGCTATGGAAAGAAACCGGTCGTTGATGGCATCAGCTTTAACGCTGAGCCAGGTCAGGTGACGGTGATTATTGGACCAAACGGTTCGGGCAAGTCCTCTCTAATGGGTGGTTTGAGCGGAGACATAGATTACGAAGGTTCGGTTGTGATCAACGGAAAAGAGGTTCGCGATGCATCAGTTGTTGATCTTGCGGACATTCGAGGTGTCCTGTCCCAGTTCAGCAATCTGACATTTCCTTTCACTGTTCATGAGGTCGTCGACATGGGCTTGCGTGCCAGCGGCTTGCAGCTTCTGAATGATGATGAAATTGGATTGAGTGAAAAAGCCCTGGAGCGGGTCGGCTTGGCGGGATTTAGCTCGCGGCGCTATCACGAACTTTCCGGTGGCGAGCAACAAAGGGTCCAACTTGCAAGGGTCCTATGCCAAGTATGGCACCCCGTTTTTGAGCATGGCAGTAGGTGGCTGTTTCTGGATGAACCAGTATCCAGTTTAGACATTCGCCATCAGCTTACAATTATGGATCTTTCCCGAGAATACGCGGATGAGCGCGGTGGCGTTGTTGCGATCATGCACGATCTCAATTTGTCTGCCATGTATGCTGACCACGTGGTACTTATGAAGGCTGGAAAAATTCTGGCACAAGGAAAGCCGGAAGAAGTTATATGCGATGCATTCATGGAAGAGGCATTTGACTGCCCGCTAAAGGTGGCGCAAGCGCCTTCAAAACATGAACGATTTGTTTTGCCCCATAGTGCGCGGTTTTGACATATTACATACCAGCAAACAAACTTGACTCAAAATGTCATGTATATTAGCTATCGTCAGAAAATTAAACAGCCAGCCACTTTGCCTTCGCGCAATTAGCAAGCCACTAAAAATCACAGGGGTTTGCAATGGCTCACAAGCTTTCATTTCGTACTATTCTTCTAGTAGCAACAGCATTGTCTGCCACAGCGGCACATGCGCAAGATCCAAATGAACGGGTCACTATTCTGGAGCGTATAATTGTTGGGGCAGGGAATGAGAAGGTGGCGATCGAGACGCCGCAGTCGGTAACCGTCTTGAACCAAGAAGATATTGACCAAGCGCAGCCCACAACAATCGGCGATATCGCGAGAGATATCCCGGGACTTAATGTGTCCGGTTCGGACCGTGTTCTTGGCCAGTCGTTCAACATTCGAGGCATTGGTGCGCCGGAAGCTTCGGGCGATCAGGGGCGGTTGATTGTCAACATTGATGGCGTCACAAAGTTTTACGAACAATACAGAATCGGGAGTTTTTTTTCCGAGCCGGAATTGTTCAGCAAAGTCGAAGTGCTTCGCGGGCCAGCATTTTCGACCCTTTATGGACCCGGCGCGATCGGTGGAATTATCAATTTTGAGACAAAGGACGCTTCCGATTTTCTTCAGGAAGGCGACAAAGGATATTTCAGAACCAAGTCGACTTACACGAGCAATGATGAAGGGTTATTAGGTTCATTTGTGTTTGCTCACGAAATTGATGAGCGGACTGACTTCTTACTGACCAGCAATTATCGAACCACTAAAAATTATTCAACAGGCGACGGGTTGGAAATCCTAGGGTCAGAATTCGACACATGGTCTGGCTTGGCAAAGGTAACGCATGATACGGATGATGGCGAGTTGCTCAAGGTTTCTTATCAGCGATGGGAAACTCTGGGTGATGATCAGGCTTACGATCGCACGCAATCGGTCGGCAATGTGGATTTCGGAACGGTAGATCGGAATGTGGTCGATCAAACGGCTATCATATCTTACGAAAATGATTTCATTGATAATGATTGGCTGGATTTGGAAATCATGGCCGCATATTCGGATTCTGCTACGACGTTAAGAGATGCTTCCGGCTTTGCACCCAATGCATTTTTTCCGGGTTCCCCACCGGGAGGTTGCGGCTTCGGTCCCACAGATAGTGTGTTGTTCTGTGACTCAAACTACGGTTATCAGTCTTATCAATTTCGGGCACAAAACACGATTAGAAGCGCCGGGGAAGACTGGGAAAATTTCCTGATTCTCGGCTATCAGTTCATTGACCAAACACGCACAGGTGAAGATATTACAGGTACCTTCCCGAATATCGGTTTTCACCCGGAAGGGAGTGACGTCGCGCACGGCTTTTACGTGCAAAGTGAATTTACCTGGAACGAGCGACTGACAATCATCCCCGGTATTCGGTACGATACCCGAACGTTGACTGACACTGATAATGTAACGGGTTTTGGAAGTGCGGATGATACTGCGATTTCACCGAAAATCGCTGCGCATCTCCAAGTGAACGACAACTTTGCAATATTCGGTTCGGTTGCACATACCGAACGTTTTCCAACCATTGATGAAACGTTCTCGACGACCACGAATGGAGCGGTATTCCAAGCGAGCATAGGACTGGAAAAAGAAGAAGCGGATAGCTGGGAAGTCGGTTTTTCGTATTCTGCGGAAAATATCTTTGAAGAAGCCGACAGCTTCCAGATTAAAACAACGTATTTCAACAGTACAGTTGAAGGTCTGATTGTTCGAAACCCTGCTGCACCAGCTGCTTTTGGTGGGCCACCAAATGTGTTTCCATTTACTCCAGGCTTCATCAATTTGGACAATGCGGAGTTTCAGGGCGTTGAAATCGAAGCAGCTTATGACGCGGAGCGTTGGTTTGCCAACGCTGCCTACACGTGGACGGAAGGTGTAGATGCAAATACCGGCGATTTCCTTACAACGGTTGCGCCAGAGGAGTTAGCGTTTACGATTGGCGCTCGAATTCCAGAAAACGATGTGGAGTTTGGGTGGAAGTCTAGATTTGTCGCAGATCCGGCTGACGCCTGTCGCGTTTCGACGACGCCCGTGGCCGGATGTGCTGGGGGGTCCAGTCTCCGATTTGCCGAAGGCTTTAATGTTCATGATGTCTTCTTCACCTGGACGCCTGATGATGGAGCCTATGAAGGCTTGGAAGTGCGTCTCGGCGTCGACAACGTTTTTGACACCGACTACAAGGAATTCCTGAATAACGACCCTGCGAAGGGGCGGAATTTCAAGGTGACTCTAGCCAAAGCAATTGGCTGGTAAATGTCCCGTAAGCCGAAAGTCGTGTCACTTAACAGCTAAAGCTTCGAGGCCTGAGTATTCCGTTTTAACTACCGGATATGGGTTTCCTCGGGCTTTGGTTGTTTCACCAAAAAGGGTTTCTTAGACCTTAGACTCAACGGCCGGATTCAAAGTTGACTTTAATAGTCCAGTAATTTATCCGTGCGGCAAACAACAGCCAGCCACTCTGCATATTGCCAGATAGCAAGCCAGTAATCCGTCAATATGGCAGGGGGCCCGTATGCAAAATGTATCTCAACTGTCCCCCGTCAGCACCTAATGGACAGATTGGTTTGACTGGATAAGAGAGTGATTTTGGCTCATCATTGCTAACTTAGGAGCAAATGATGAGACGAAAGAACGAACGCTTTACCGATGAAGCTGATCGGGTTGTGAAAGACATCAAACGCCAGACGAGAAGACGTTTTTCTGCAGAAGAGAAGATACGCATTGTATTGGCTGGCCTTCGGGGTGAGGACAGCATTGCTGAACTGTGCCGTCAGGAAGGGATTGCCCAGAGCCAGTACTACTCTTGGTCAAAGGAATTTATGGAAGCCGGTAAGAAGCGTCTTGCAGGCGACACGATGCGTGAGGCCAATACCGATGAAGTGAAAGGGCTTCGCAAGGAAGCGAGGGATTTGAAGGAGGTTGTTGCCGAACAGGCTCTGGAGTTGCGGCTTCTCAAAAAAAGCATGACCGGCGATGGGGGAGACGACGAATGAGGTATCCCGCATCCGAGAAGTTAGAGATTATCAGACTCGTTGAGCAGTCACATCTTTCAGCAAAACAGACGTTGGATCGGTTAGGCATTCCAAGATCAACATTTTATGCTTGGTACGACAGGTATCAGACTAACGGTGTGGATGCTTTGGAGGACAAGGCTCCAATGCCAACACGGGTTTGGAACCGGATACCGGATGATGTGCGTGAACGGATCATCGATCTGGCATTGGAGGAGCCCGAACTATCGCCAAGGGAATTGGCTGTTCACTTCACCGACACCAAACGCTACTTCGTGTCTGAGGCCAGTGTTTACAGGCTGTTGAAGGCACATGACCTGATTACCAGCCCGGCTTTTGTTGTCATCAAGGCGGCAGATGAGTTCCGTGACAAGACCACTGCACCCAATCAGCTATGGCAGACAGACTTCACCTATCTCAAGGTTATTGGCTGGGGTTGGTTTTATCTATCGACCATTCTCGATGATTACAGCCGATATGTCATTGCGTGGAAACTGTGTACCACGATGAAAGCCAGTGATGTCACTGACACACTAGAATTAGCATTGCAGGCTTCAGGTTGTGATCAGGTCAATGTCCGTCATCGACCAAGGCTGCTGTCAGACAATGGCTCCAGCTATATCGCCACAGAACTGGCGGAATGGCTCGATGACAAGGGCATGGATCATGTTCGTGGTGCACCCTACCATCCACAAACCCAGGGCAAAATCGAGAGATGGCATCAGACCCTTAAGAACCGTATCTTACTCGAAAACTACTTCCTGCCTGGTGACTTAAAGGGACAAATTGGCCGCTTCATCGATTACTACAACAACCATCGCTATCACGAGAGCCTGCAGAACTTGACACCAGCAGACGTATACTTCGGACGCGGGCAAGCAATCTTGGAACAAAGAGAAAGGATTAAACAAAACACCATCAACCGGCGGCGCTTGCAATATCGCAAGCAGGCCGCATAACCTTAAAAACAGATGAGCCAGATGCTCTCTTAGATTAAACTGCAATCTGTCTAGAAACCCCTGACGACGGACAGATCTCACACTGTTTAAAAAACCGAAGATGGACATTCAACACTAAATGTTAGTCATGGGAAGACAAGGAATGGGTATAAAACGCCACAAACCCGATGAAATCGCCATGAAGCTGCGCCGGTCCATTTCCGCGGATTCTACACCTGTGATCATGTCTTCGGTGTTCTTTTTCTTCCTGCATTTCTCAACTGATTATTTGTTTGCTCGGTGCCTGTTACCGATCCGAGGTGTTTACTGGAACCATTCTAAAACATACTGTTTGACTCCAGTTTAAACTGGAGTATAAATATCCAGAATAATCCGAAGACGCACGCTTTGTAGGTTGTCAGCTTGTTTAGATTCTTAGATATCGTGATTGATTGCCCAGTCTTTTCCATAATAAGGCTTTTTGAACCGTTTGAGCGAGACGCTTCGGTCCAAAGACATCCCATAGAAGATTCCTGGGCATGAGTTGCGCAGGGGCGCAATACCTAAGCCGGGAATCTGAAAGTCTGGTTCTTGAGGGGTATCGACGCTGGTGCAGAGGTGTTATCACAGGAGACCAAAAGCACTGGCAAGTTGCCCAGAAACTGTTCAGTTCGGTACTAGGACATAAAGAATCGAAATTGGCTTCCGATGCTTTGATGACTTTTACCCAGACCCTCGGTTTGTGTGCCAACTGCCCATTGCGGACCAGCCCGGTAGGTTGTCCTTCTCTATGTCGTGATGAGGTTATGGTCCTTGGGCTTTTGTCGGGAATTCAACATGATGAACAAACTACAATCATGTTGTGCCTCGACGGTTTGGTTAAACCTGCAAGATGTGAGGAAGCCTTGGTTGCTGCTGAAACCCTTGCAAGCATCATGAATACTCTTGGCAAGAAACTTATGCCGGTGCCATCTGCTACCATCAAAGCAATCCTGACCGAAAATAATTCAACACCTACGCTTCAATAATGGAGGACGCAATGTTTCGTCTCAAAGCACTTTCCCTTTCACTCATGATGGCGGTATCCCTGCCGGCAATTGCAAATGCGGAAGTTTCCGCAGAAGCAGTTGTTTCGAATTATGCAGATATTGCGCTTGCCAAATACGAAGATTCGCTGACAACTGCGAAGGCGCTCAATGATGCGATCGAGGCGTTCATTGCTTCTCCCTCCACTAAGGCCCATCAGGCTGCAAAAGACGCCTGGTTTGCCTCGCGTGTACCTTATCAGCAGACAGAGGCCTATCGCTTCGGCAATGCGATTGTTGATGATTGGGAAGGGCGCGTAAATGCATGGCCTTTGGACGAGGGTCTAATCGATTACGTGGATGCAAGCTATGGAACCGAAAGTGATGAGAACACGCTTTTCACTGCAAACGTGATTGCAAATGCTTCTGTTGTCATCAACGGTGAAACGGTTGATGCTTCTGTTATAAATGCTTCCTTCTTGGCCGAGACCTTGCACGAGGCTGGTGAAGTTGAAGCGAATGTGGCGACAGGGTATCACGCAATCGAGTTTTTGCTGTGGGGTCAGGATTTGAATGGAACAGGACCCGGTGCAGGTAATCGACCATACACTGACTTTGATCCCGCCAATTGCACGAATGGGAATTGCAAGCGTCGGATTGAGTATTTGCGCGCTGCATCAAACCTCCTGATTGCAGACATCGAGGAGATGGTTGGCAATTGGAAATCAGACGGTGCCGCTCGCGCTGCTGTATTGGAAGATCCGGCATCCGGAATTTCCACAATACTCACTGGAATGGGATCTCTTTCGTATGGCGAGCTTGCAGGCGAACGAATGAAGCTTGGCTTGCTTCTCAATGATCCGGAAGAGGAACATGACTGTTTTGCCGACAACACCCACAATTCGCACTTGTATGATGCTGTTGGCATCCAAAATGTCTATCTTGGTTCATATACACGTATCGATGGGTCGGTGGTATCCGGTGCCTCTCTTTCAGAGATGGTTGCAGCGAAAGATGCTGATCTTGATGCGGAAATGAAAACAAAGCTTGGCGCAACTGTTGGCAAGATGCAAGATATGGCTAGATGGGCTGAAACTATCGAATCCTATGACCAGATGATTGGCGAGGGTAATGAAGAAGGCAATGCGACTGTTCAAGCTGCGATAGATGCATTGGTCGATCAGACACGGTCAATTGAACGCGTTGTCAGTACATTAGAACTTGTTGCAATTGAGTTTGAAGGCTCAGACAGCCTCGACAATCCAAATGCTGTATTTGAATAAAATGCGTCTTGTAACGTAATACTATTATATTATAAAAAGTGGATCGGCGTTTCGAAACGCCGATCCGTCAGCAGGACAAGCCAGCCCTTTCATTCGGCAAGCCAATCCAGAAACAGTGTCTGTTTGATCGTACATGTCTGAGACATGAGCGCGATCAGGCTTGTGAATTGTAGGGAAATTAAAATGAAAAAATCCATCTTTGGTGCAGCGCTTGTCGTCGGTCTTGTTAGCTCTGTTGGCCTTGCAAATGCAGCCGACCCAACCTTTAAGGATCCGACGGTTTCTCCAGACGTGCTGGTTACATACCCGTACATCGATGGCGAATTGATTTGGGAGTTGCAGGGCGATTTCACGACCGACTCTGATGATCCGGATGCTGAGCTAAACGATGTGTTCGGGTACCTGGAGATCGCGTTGGCTTTGCATTTCAATCAATATTTCCAAATCAATGCAGCACTAATCGGCGAGCCGGTTCTCGACCCCGGCCCAAGGGAAGACCGGTTCTTTGAAGATCATGGCCTTTATCTTGAAGTCCTGAATGCACAAATCAATTTCAGCGACAACACAAATCTTGTTGCTGGTAAGTTTGGGCCTGGATTCGGTACGGCATGGGATGCAACTCCGGGCATTTACGGAGTGGATTTTGCAGAGGACTATGAACTTGCTGAATTCATTGGTTTTGGTGTCAATCACACGTTTGATGGCGGTAATGCCGGAGAAGTAACGTTTGGTGCCAACATCTTTTTCGCCGACACTACGTTTCTTTCAGATTCAGTAGGTACACGCCGTGGCAGGACACGCCTAACAGACGGGGGTGCAGGTAATACTGAAGAGTTGGACAACTTCTCCTTCACGCTTGACGGCACCGAGTTGCCGAGCATGCCCGGGTTCTCTTGGCATCTTGGATACCGCCACTTAAGCGCCGGGCTTGGCGATGTGGCTGACGAGAACGGATTTGCGGTGGGCTTCATTCAGGAAGCTGATTTAGGTGATGAGCGTACTGCAACCTTCAACTTTGAATATGCGGTCTTTGACAATTTGGGCGGGAGCGCAGATGACGCCAGTTATCTCACTGCAGGCTTGACCCTGGCAGACGGCCCTTGGCACACTGACTTTGCTGGCACTCTACGAAACATTGATGTTGCTGGCGGACCTGATAGTGACGATGTGCTGTTTCAAGCGTCAATTGGCTATGTTGATGCGAATGACATTGACTGGAACGTCGGTTACAAGTTCGCTGAGGAAGGTGGTGTGGACAGCCATACGTTCGGATTTTTCGTGACAAAGGCAATAGAGTTCTCAACGAACGAGTAAACCAAGAGTGTATCTTATTGGGCAGAAAACAGACACGCATCAGTGTAGTATCAATCGCCGTCGGAACCATAATCATTTCGATGGCGGTTTCTGTTCATGCTGATAAACAAGATCAAAGATCGGATCTGTCTGAAAAAGACAAAACCCGCGTCGAAAAGGTGACAAAGCCGACAACTGATTTTTCGAAAGCCGAGGGTTTCGAGGCTCGTCAGGGTGGTGCAGGTACCTCATTCAAGAAAGTGAACCGGAATTCTTTCTCGAACCCATCTCAAAATCTCAGTTTTGAAGAACAGAAGAACTTTTTGCTGGGCAATGCCCTTTTCCGAAAACTCTGGGTTTCCTCTCCATCATCTACTCATGCATCGGACGGTTTAGGCCCGCTCTTCAACGCCCGCGCTTGCCAGAGCTGCCATTTGAAAGATGGGCGTGGACACCCACCTGAAGGTGACATTGATTCCACATCGATGCTCATCCGGCTGGCGAAACCGGCGGAAAATGCAGCTGAAAAAGCAGCGCTGCAAGAATATGCAATGTTGAATATACCAGACCCGGTCTATGGTGGTCAGATCCAGGACCTTGCTGTTCCCGGGCTTGAGGCAGAAGGCAAGATCGGTATTCAGTACGAAGAGTTTGAAGTTGAACTTCACGGAGGCGAAATCGTTCAACTGCGCAAACCTGAATACACAATCCAAAACCTGAATTATGGTCCTCTTCATCCCAAGACCACGTTGTCACCGCGGATTGCCCAACCCATGATTGGATTGGGATTGATCGAAGCAATTCATCCATCGGACATTCTTGAAGCTGAGGATATTGATGACAGTGATGGTGACGGCGTATCGGGAAGGGCTTCTCTTGTAAGAGACAGTGAAGCAGAAGAATTGCGGCTTGGGCGATTTGGCTGGAAAGCCTCTCAACCAACATTGATCTCACAAAATGCTTCTGCGTTTAACGGGGATATAGGCATCTCGTCTCCTTTGAGAAAAAATCACTTTGGCGATTGCACTGAAGCTCAAAAAGAGTGCCTGTCAATGGCAACCGGGGTGCAGCCGCGTCTGGGTGACACGGAAACACCAGACCCAATTCTTGATTTGGTGACATTTTACACCGCCAATCTTGCAGTGCCGGCCCGCCGCGATGTGGATGACCCTGAAGTTCTTGCAGGAAAGCAACACTTCTATGAGATTGGTTGCGTTGCTTGTCATACTCCAAAGTTTGTCACTCGAAGAGACACAGATAGCAAAGAGCATGCCTTTCAACTGATCTGGCCTTACTCAGATTTTCTTTTGCACGACATGGGAGAGGGATTGGCAGATAATCAACAGGTAGGCGTTGCAAACGGGCGTGAATGGCGGACCCAACCGCTATGGGGAATTGGGCTAACAGAAACCGTTAACGGTCACACCTTTTTCCTTCATGATGGCCGTGCACGAAATCTGAAAGAAGCAATACTCTGGCATGGCGGAGAGGCACAAAATGCACGCGACGGTTTCGCCAATCTGGAGCAGTCAGATCGCGAAGCGCTCATTCGTTTTCTGGAGTCACTATGAACACAAGATTATCCGTTGTTTGCATATTACTCGCTGGTTTGTTGTTGCCAGTCCAATCCGTAGCACAGACTGTTGATGGCGCTGGAGTGATGAAGGCCCTTCTTGGTGATTTCATTCGGCCCGGATATAGGAATTTCAAAGCAAAAAGCACTGACCTTGAGAGCAAGGCGAATGAGCTTTGTGATAGTCCGGATCCCGAGAGGTTAAGAGCTGCACAATCAGCCTTTTCAGATCTTGTGGAGGCCTGGTCAGGAATAGAGGTCATTCGCTTTGGCCCCATATCGCAGTTCAACAGATTTGAACGGACTCTCTTTTATCCAGACCGAAAGAGCACTGGGCTGAAACAGGTTCAGCGGTTATTGGTGGAAGAAGATCCTTCTGCAACCGATGTCACCAGTCTCTCTGGCAAAAGCGTGGCAGTGCAGGGACTGGGTGCGGCAGAGTTTCTCCTGTTCGGGACCGGACATGAAACCTTGGCCGATGGAAATTTGTATCGTTGTGACTACTTATTGGCCGTTGCCGGAAATCTTCGCTCGATAGCCAATGAATTGGTCATCGAGTGGAACCCAGGCAGCGAAGCTAAGAGCATTTGGACAATGCCTGGCGCCAACAATCCGGTCCTCAAAGACAACCGCGAAGCGGTAAATGAAGTTCTTGGGACTATCGTTCATGGATTGGAATCCGTGCGTGATATCCGAATAGGTGCATTTCTGCGCTCAGAGCCTTCAAAGGATAAGCCGAGGCTTGCCATCTTTCGACGGTCAGAAAATACTTTGAGGAGTATTTCAGGCAATCTTGATGCGATCGATAAATTGATAGACGCAGCAGAACTCGGTTCATTGGTGGATGCAGAAGGGCAGGTGTACCTCAAGAACATCCGTTTCGACCTCCAGAATGCTGTTCGAACCTTGAGGGGGCTTCCTTCTGAATTCACTGGGTTGTTGAATGATCCAGTTGCAAGGGAAAAGATCGTATACGTCAGAACTGCTGTAGGGTTTGCGATCAAGACCGCTGATCAGGACTTTGCAAGAAGCGCAGGTCTTTCGTCGGGCTTTTCTTTTTCCGATGGCGACTGATGGCAAGACTTCTTTTGAACCGGAGAGATTTTCTTGAAGCAGCGGGTTTGCCTTTTTTGAACATGCTGTTTCCCAACGCCTCTGAAGCATTCGAAGATTCAGAAGAGCTGTTTGCTTCAGCCATTCAAAGGGGGAAAGACGAACATGCCATATTGTTGTTTGACAAATTCGGTAGACCCCTAACCGAAATTGGAGTTCCGGCACGAGGACATGGGCTAACCCATCACCCGGCCAGCAAACGTTTGGTTTTGTTTGCAAGAAGGCCTGGAACCTTTGCATTGATCCTGAGTTTGGACCACACCTCATCGACGAGTATTATTTCCGCTCCCGATAGCCGTCACTTCTACGGCCATGGCGCGTTTTCTCCCGACGGAAAGCTTCTCTACGCAAGCGAAAACGACTTCGGAAACGCGAAAGGCGTTGTCGGTGTATATGATGCGACCAATGAGTTTGAGCGTTTAGGTGAGTTTTCCAGTTTTGGAATTGGGCCACATGAGATCAAGTTGATACCTGGAACCAATACACTCGTAGTGGCAAATGGAGGAATTGAAACGCATCCTGATTTTGGCAGGGCAAAACTCAATCTTTCGACAATGCAGCCTTCGCTATGTTTTGTAGATGCAATAACCGGCAACCTCTTGGAGAGGCACGTTTTGCCGTCGGGGCTGCACCAACTTTCCATCAGACACATGGACATCTCGCAGGCGGGAACGGTTTACTTCGGATGCCAATATGAGGGGGTTGAGACCAGTATGCCGCCACTTTTCGGTGACGTACAATTAGGAAGCGAAATGAGGTTATGGCCGCTTGGCAGTGAGGTGATCGGACATACGGCTAACTACGTAGGTTCGGTCGCGCTTGACAAAGAAGAGGATCAGGTGGCGTTCACGATGCCCAAATCTAACCGTATCCTGATTGCTTCGACCATGACCAAAAAGTCAGTTTGGCTTTATCAGAAAGAAAGCGCCTTTGGCGTTGCTCCATCAGAAAGCGGATTTATTACCACTAGCAGCCAGGGAGTGATTGACAACACGACCAATAACTCGGCCGCCAAACAGAACGATCTAAGATTTGACAATCATCTTCTAAGACTGCGTTAGGCCAGCTGAAATATCCGTTATTGATTTGCGGGTTCCAGTTTGGCGTCAATTCCAAGCAAGCTGCTTATCCTGAAACGATTGATCGCCAAGTCTTCTATTGTGTATTGGTCTAGCACATTAAAGAATGCGCCAAGTGCTTCCCTCAGTGCGTTGTTTAGCTCGCAGGAATTGACCAAAGGACAGTCTTCAATACCTTCTTTGAAACACTCAGCCATATCGAAATTGTCTTCGGTCACACGAACAACTTCGGAAAGTCTGATCTTGTCAGCATCTCTTCCGAGGTGGATGCCTCCATTTCGGCCACGTTTTCCAACCACAAGCCCATTATTCGTCAGCGGTTTTAGTACCTTAAAAAGGAAGATTTCCGACAATCCATACGCTTCGGCAATTTCCGATACCTGGCTAAGGTTGTTTTTGTTGGCCGCGCAATACATTAGGATGCGAATGGCGTAATTCGTTTGCTTTGTAAGTCTCATCCCATCTCCTTTGTTTTGCCTGACGGCAACAATCAACCAAGTTAGAGGCAGAGACGTCAGCCCCACCAATTAAAAGATCTTCTAGAAGGTTGTCCGTGACGTGTTTGTAACTTTCAACCATTTGACGCACCAAAATCTTGCAAGGCATGGCGCAAACTATGTTGGCTGGAGTTTCGAAGAGGAACGAAGGTTTTTCCAAATTTTTTGCACCCTTGTTTAAGCCTTAAACATGCATCATGGCTAACACAATCAATCGGGCAAAAAACAAAATCTACCGATTTGAGAATGTTATACAGCCTTCCAATTTTGTCTTCCTTGCCCCCATCGTGATGTAGAAAATTAGCGCCCATTCTGCTTGCAGTTTTTTCCAGGTGAGTGATTTGGTGCGGACGACCTCCGACATATAAAACTGATTGGCCTTTTAGACTCACATCAGAGATTGATCGCGTTGGCCCATTAGATGTTGGTGGAACCTTCCTTTGGACTTCTAACAACCTCTTTTTCATAGAAACCAATTCAGCAATTAATTCATCGTTTCGGGCCTCTGCATGGCGAGCACGTGCGCGGGATATTTCGATGGCTCTTTTGGTCTTGTTCAATCGTGCATTAATATGCGAGTCCGATTCTGAAACGTCCGATTTCAACTTGCCAACGAGAGAATGCATTTGTGACTCAAGTTCAGCAATTCTCGCGTCTCTCTCTTCAAGCGTTTTCTGAAATTCATTGTCTGACTTAATGCGTTTTTGACAAACTTCTGAATATTGGCTTTTCAACAGCGCCAATTCTACACTACGCTCGCGGTAGGAAGCGCCCATAAGGTGTGACAACATATGAACCTCGCCAAAAACCATTCCGCGGATATTCATTGGAATGCAACGAAAAGTCATCATGCAATAGAAAGCTGCTGCGATGTTGCCATTCTCTTTATTTGTATTCCAAA
>CAWUJX010000046.1:0-20043 GCA_963922635.1 uncultured Hyphomicrobiales bacterium
GGTATTGTGCGGGTCCTGGAAGCTAAGCGTTTGGAGCATGTGGGGTCCGATCATTTTCCAATCCATGTTCGATTTCAGATCGAAAACTGAAGTGGAAACCTTTCGGGCGGCTGATAAATATTGATCTGCCCGTCTCACAATCGGATTTGTCAAATCCACAATCTTGCTGTTACGCTTCCATCCGGAACTGGAATTCTCAGAACCATTTGGAGGAAACGCGATGTCAGTCTCAGATATTTTATCGATAAAGGGCCGTTCCGTCGTGACGATCAGTCAGGATGAAACGTTAAATGATGCTGTCGAATTATTAGCAGCCAAGAAAATTGGTGCCGTGATCGTTTTGGGCGGTGAAGAAACGGTTTGTGGCATTCTTTCCGAACGCGATATTGTTCGCGACATTGCTAAAAACGGAGCGACGATCTTAGGAGAAAGAGTGGCCACTTGCATGACGCAAAACGTCGTTTCCTGCGAGTCAGGCGAGTCGATCGATTCACTGATGGGCAAAATGACTGCGGGCAAGTTTCGACATTTGCCTGTGATAGATAATGGCTCCCTGACCGGCATTGTTTCAATCGGCGACGTGGTTAAACGCAAGATTGAAATGGCCGAACAGGAAGCTGAAGAAATGAAGCGCTATATCGCGGGCTAACAAAAAGGCCGGACACAACGCCCGGCCTTTCAATTGTTTAAAGTCAATCGTTTCGCTGACGCGTAATCCACATCAAACGACATTTACATGTTTGGATAAACCGGCCCCTCACCGCCCTGTGGCACCGTCCAATTAATGTTCTGATTTGGGTCTTTGATATCGCATGTCTTGCAGTGAACGCAGTTCTGATTGTTGATCACAAAGCTTGCGTCTTCTGCTTCCGCCTCTTTGCCGAGAGGGATTGCGTCTCCGTTACCGTCTACCCACTCGTAAACGCCTGCCGGGCAATACCGTGTGGATGGGCCAGCAAAGTCCATGAGTTCAGAACGCTTCTGCAGATCAAGGTCAGCAACTTTCAGGTGAACCGGCTGGTTTTCCTCATGGTTCGTATTTGAAAGGAAAACGGAAGAAAGGCGATCAAAGGTGATCTTGCCATCGGGTTTTGGATATTCGATGGGTTCATGATACGCCATCTTCTCCGTTGCTTCATAGTCGGCTTTTTGATGATTCATCGTTCCAAACGGTGTCCATCCGATGAGCGAATTTAGCCACATATCAATGCCGGACAGAGCCATGCCCAAAGCGGAGCCATATTTGGTAACCAGCGGCTTCACATTTCGAACCGGCTTAAGATCTTTGCCAATTTCACTGTCACGCCATGCGTCTTCATAGGAAACCAACTCGTCATTTGCACGTCCAGCTGCCAATGCTTCTGCGACGTGTTCCGCGGCGAGCATCCCGGATAGCATGGCATTGTGGGAACCCTTAATGCGCGGCACGTTAACAAAACCCGCCGAACAACCGATGAGTGCACCACCAGGGAATGACAATCTTGGCACAGACTGCCAGCCGCCTTGCGTGATGGCACGTGAGCCGTAGGAAATACGGGTCGCACCTTCGAGCAATGGCGCTACCGATGGATGGGTCTTGAAACGCTGGAATTCCTGAAATGGTGAAAGGTATGGGTTCTTGTAGCCTAGCGCCACCACATAGCCCACATACACTTGATTGTTTTCGATGTGGTAGATGAACGATCCGCCATCCTGATTGTTTTGCAGTGGCCATCCAAGCGAGTGCGTGACCTTGCCTTCCTCGTGCTTTGAAGGATCAACTTCCCAGAGCTCTTTGAACCCAATACCGAACTTTGGCGGATTACTGTCTTTATCGAGGTTAAATTTATGGATCAGTTCTTTCGAAAGTGAGCCCCTCGCACCTTCTCCAAACAAGACGTATTTGCCGTGCAATTCCATGCCGCGTTCATACATCGGGCCATGGGACCCGTCACGTTGCACGCCCATGTCACCAGTGGCAACGCCTTTTACGGCACCGTTTTCATCGTAAACAAGCTCGGCGGCTGCGAAACCTGGATAGACTTCAACGCCGAGTGCTTCTGCCTTTTCAGCCAGCCAACGACACACATTGCCAAGCGACACAATGTAATTGCCATGATTGTTCATCAACCGAGGCATGGCAAAGGTAGGCAGTGGAATTTTGCCGGTCTTTGTGAGGAAATCGAACTTGTCTGATTTTACCGGAACCTGAAACGGGTGCCCGTCTTCTTTGTCCCAATCGGGGAGCAGTCTGTTCACCGCAATCGGGTCCATTACCGCGCCGGACAATATATGCGCACCAACTTCCGGGCCTTTTTCCAGTACGACCACATTCAAATCCGCATTGATTTGCTTGAGTTTTATTGCGGCAGACAAGCCAGCCGGTCCGGCGCCCACAATAACCACATCAAATTCCATGCTTTCGCGTTCTGGCAACTCTTCAGACATTCGCGCCCTCCCGGCAGCTTTGTAATACTTTTGGCTTAAGCCATGATCGGCGTTTCTTTTAGCACGCATTCTGAAAGGTGCTATGTCAAATTTGCCGCATTTACCTTGTGAATCCACGACAGATTCTTGGAAAGTGCAGCTAATTGGCGTTAAACTGCTGTGATGAGAGAAGCCCAGGAAATTCTTGAATGGTACGTGGCGGCCGGTGTGGACACCTTGCTGGAAGATGCCCCTGTCAATCGCTTTACCGAGGAGCCGCCAGCACCCCGCAAGTTGGACACCAGCGCTTCCAGTACTGGCACGTCAGCGGTCGAAAAACACCTCCAGAAATCAGCGGCCACGTCGAAACCCACATCACCGGAACCTGCCCGCACCGCCGAAATTGTCTTGCCGGACGGCAACGCTGTTGAGCAGGCACGAGCAATTGCAGCCGAGGCAAAGACCCTAAAACAATTGCAACGAGCGATTGCCTCCTTTGACGGTTGCAACCTCAAGCGCGCTGCCAAGAACATGGTGTTTGCAGATGGAAACCCGGAGGCAAGTGCGATGATTGTGGGTGAACCGCCGGACCGTGACGAAGACAATCAAGGGCAACCTTTTGTGGGGCAGGCAGGTTTTCTGTTTGACCGGATGCTCTCATCCATTGGGCTTGATCGGGAAAGCGTATATCTAACAACCGTTTTGCCGTGGCGCCCGCCCGGCAACCGCCCTCCCACGCCACAGGAAACCGAAATTTGCAGGCCGTTCATTGAGCGTCACATCGAACTTATTGGACCCACTGTGCTGGTATTAATGGGAGGCTTAAGCGCCAAAACCCTATTAAACGCAGAAACCAACATCACCCGACTGCGGGGAAAATGGGTGGATCTCACGATCAATGGGTTGACTGTTCCGACTATTGCAACGCTGCACCCCGCTTATCTGATGCAACAGCGAAATCAAAAGAAACTTGCATGGCAGGATCTACTCGCCATTCAACAACGGCTAGAAAATAAAGCATAAATCCCTAGCCTTGCGGTTTACGCAAAGCCGCGCACAAGTTACCGTTGGGTTATGGTGTTAGCCCATGTTTGGAGGAATGGTATGCGCAGATTTCGTTTACACGAATTAGTTTCTTGTTTCATTTCACAAATGAAGGTGAGAAATTTGAAACTGAGGTCGCGAACACAATCAGCCTGTCGATTGCTGCAGCAACTCATTCTATTAATGGCAATTTCGCTGGGTCTTAGTATTCCGGCGCAAGCGCAATTTACTCTGGAAATCGGATTGTCGCGGGACAAGGCCGTCCGCGCCATGGTTGATCGTGGCTACACACAGATCGAAATCACCCGTAAAGGCCTCACTACCATGAATGCCAACGCCTGCTTGAACGGTGTTCGCTACGATGTGCGCGTGAGTGACGGCTACCGGGTGCAAAACCAAAAAGAGATTGGTGCTTGCCGGCGCGCCGTAACTGCGGCTTCGATTGAACGCAACCTCACCAACAAGGGCTTCACGCGGATTGTGATCGATAATCAGAACGGCAACCTTGTGGCGATCGCGTGCCGTAATGAAAACCGCGTTCGCATTACTTATTCACGTCAGGGGGAAGTTTTACAGCGCCGGAAAATCGGAACCTGTGAGGAGATTTTCCAACCCAATGATGTTCGCAAGGTATTGCGGGATGCAGGATACAACCGGATCAAATTTACCGATCGACAATTGCCTTGGTACAAGGCGGAAGCGTGCCGCAACGGACGCAAGTTTGAACTGTTGTTGACCCGTTTTGGCGACATCCGCAAAC
The DNA here is from genome assembly GCA_963922635.1 of uncultured Hyphomicrobiales bacterium. Classification (GTDB taxonomy): domain Bacteria; phylum Pseudomonadota; class Alphaproteobacteria; order Rhizobiales; family Rhizobiaceae; genus JAALLB01. The sequence goes on from CAWUJX010000046.1 coordinate 4,211, forward strand.
GGACTCAAATCGATACCTGCCGCAGCCCTATCAAGCCAGACCAACTCAATGCCGTGTTGCAGGAAAAAGGCTATGACCGCGTTGAGGTATTAAACGGTCGCCCGCCAATTTATCAGGTGGCCGCATGTTTCAATTCTGATCGCGTTGATCTGGAGGTAGACAGGTTTGGTACGGTTGTGGGTCGAAAAGTGATCGGACGATGCGCTGAACAAATCGAGCGGAGGCAGGTGATTGAACTCTTGCGTGAAAAAGGCTTCCGGCGCGTGGAAGTCACCAAGCGCAACAACGGCAACTTCAATATATCAGCGTGTTTCGAGGGACGTGAGAAATTCGCCACTCTCTCCAAATTCGGCGAACTCATTTCCGAGCGCGATGGCGAGCGTTGCCGTGGCCGCTCCTTTGTTGACGTGAGCAAAAGGCTCGAAAATCGCGGGTTCGGAGAAGTCGAGTTTTTTGTGGAAGCCTGCCGCAAGGGTCGGAAATTCCGCATCAGACTCGACGAACGCGGAGACCGTATCGGGCGTGAGAGAATCGGGAATTGCTAAGGCAATTCCCGAGTTTCTAGAGAAATCTCGTGAAAATTTGGTGGTTTTTCGTGAAATTAGCCGTTTTTGGGACTTTCACGTCATAAAACATTCACATCAAGTATTTGACGTTTTGCGATTTCGTTAAAAAAGCGTAACCTTTCGGCATTGGAAACTTGGAGGGAAATTTTCAATGTCTATAAAACCACCTTTAACGGAACTCCCGATCAAGACCGCTGACAGCGGTTTTTATCGCGGGTTCAGTGTCAACGTTGCCGTTGTCAGTAAAATCATAATTAGTGTTCTTGTTGTCTGGGCCATCGTGTGGCCCGAATGGGCCGGCGAAGTGCTCGGCGCATGGAACCAAACCATCCTGCGGAACTTTGCAGCATGGTATATATGGACTGTCACATTGTTTGTGATCGTCTGCCTTGGCCTCGCGCTTTGGCCTACCGCAGGTAACATGAACCTTGGACGCGAAGGCGAGAAACCGGAATTTTCGAATTTCTCCTGGTTCTCAATGATGTTCGGCGCCGGTATTGGTGTGGGCATGCTTACCTGGGCTGTGGCTGAGCCGGTTGCTCATTTCAAGAACAATCCGTCAGTCATCCAAGGTGCCACCACTGCCCTGGGCGCAGATAATGTTCGCGAAGCTTATGTCTGGTCGTTTCTGCACTGGGGACTTGGTGCATGGGCCTGTTATGCGATTGCTGGTCTGGGCCTCGCATTCTTCAGCTACCGTCGTGGCTTGCCACTCACCATCCGATCATCACTAACACCTCTGTTTGGGAAATCGTTGTCAGGGCCGGTTGGTCATTTGATTGATATCGTTGCCGTTGTGGCGACCATCCTTGGTGTGGCTCAAACCCTCGGCTTCGGTGTGGAGCAGTTTGTTGCTGGTCTCACAAGGATTGGTATCGGAGGTCTCGCATTGGAGGACGGTTCGGCAACCACGCTTGGGATAATCGTCGCTCTGCTGGTGATCATGGGAGCTTCAACGCTGTCCGCACTTTCCGGTGTTGGTAAAGGCATTAAATGGCTTTCCAATATCAACATGGTGCTTTCCATCGTCTTGCTTGGCTTCTTTATCATTTTCGGAGCCACATGGTTCGGCGCAACAGCCTTCTTTGTGGGCATTTGGGATTATCTCATAGCATTGCCTTTCTTGAGCTTTAACGTTTATGTGTCCGATGGCGTTGAAGGCAGTGAAGCCTTCCTGCTTGCACAGTGGCAAGGCTGGTGGCCTGTGTTCTACTGGGCATGGTGGATTGCATTTGCGCCGTTTGTCGGCTTGTTCCTGGCACGTATCTCAAAGGGTCGTACGATCCGCGAGTTCGTCTTGGGCGCAATGATTGTCCCATCGCTTATGTGCTTTGTTTGGTTCTCATGGGCCGGCGGCACAGCGGTAGACCTTGAACTCAATGGCGCAGCCAACGGGCTAATTCTAGATGCTGCCAATGGCGATAAAATCTTCGCCATGACAGAGTTCATGCTTGCGCCGATTGCTCAGGTGCTCGCTTGGGGCATGGCTGTACTGATTGTGGTCCTGCTGATGACATTTCTTGTTACCTCAGCTGACTCCGCTGTTTTGATCGTGAATACGATCAACGCCGCTGGGGATGAGGGTCCAAAGGCTCGTCCACACATCATTTTCTGGGGCACTGCCCTCGCGCTTGTGGTGGGTGGCCTGCTGATTTCAGGAGGTACCGGTGCCATCCAAACCGCAATGGTGATTGGAGCCTTACCGTTTTCCATCGTAATGGTTTTGATGTGCCTTGCGCTGATCAAAGCCATCTACAACGATGGTAGACGTGAAGCGGCGGGTGTTCCGACGCTTAGCAGCGCACCGGCTGAATAGACCCTAACTGCATTACACTCAATAACGAGGCCGCCTGTCATGGGCGGCCTTTTTTCATTCGCTGTTAAAAATCAGTTGCATTTCCAGTTCACACACTTCATTGGGCATTTCTGAATCTTTTTTGTGAAGGGAACCCGTCACATGGTTCGCCAGATTCTTCCAGTATTGGCCTTGTTCATCAGCACTGCGTTTCTGCTAGTTGGCGGAGGTTTGCAGGTCGTCCTTCTGCCTATTAGAGGCCAGATGGAGGGTTTCACAGCGTCCCAAATCGGCTTCATTGGAACCGGCTGGGCAATCGGATTTACCTTGGGCTGCATTCTGGTGCCCCATCTGGTGCGCCGAGTAGGCCATGTGCGAACCTTCAGCGCGCTTGCAGCTTTGCTTGGCATGGGCGTTTTGCTCAACGGACTTTATGTGGACCCATATGCCTGGATTGTTCTTCGGGCGTTGGCAGGTTTCTGCTTCGCCGGGTCTTATATGATCATCGAAAGCTGGCTCAACGAAAGCATTTCCGACGATCAACGGGGCTCGATGTTTTCCGTCTATATGATCGTATCTCAATCCGCATTCATGGCGGGGCAATACCTGATCGTGGCCGGAGAGCCGTCCGAAGAGACTTTGTTCATGGTGGGTGCAATCCTGTTTTGCATTGCACTCATTCCCACTGCCCTTTCAAAAGCGCGCTCGCCAGCCCCACTCACCCAAGTGGAATTTGATCTGAAAGGCATGTTCAAAAACTCACCCGCAGCTTTTGTCGGCTCGCTTATTGCGGGCATCCTTGCCTCCTCGTTTCAAAGCTTTGCACCAGTTTTCGGCATTAGCGAAGGCATGTCCTCAGCAGATGTCGCAAACATGATGGCGTTGGTCATGCTAGGAGCAATTCTCTTCCAATACCCGTTAGGAAAGCTTTCGGACCGGATCGATCGCCGTTATGTGATGGTGGGTTTGTCCATTGCAGGCGCAGTCATTGGCTTGCTCATCGCTCAATACAAAGTGGACGGTAAGGACCCGCAGTTTGAATTCTTTTTGATGATGACGCTCCTTGGCGGTTTCGTCTATCCGATCTACGGCCTGGTGAACGCGCATGCCAATGACCATGCGGCGCCTGAGGACTTCGTAAAAATCTCCTCAAGCCTGCTTATTCTCTATGGCATCGGAAACATGATCGGACCGCTGATTACCGGTCCGGCCATGCAATGGTTCGGCAATAATGCCCTATTCCAGATGATTGGATTGTCACACCTGTTGCTGGCATTGCACATGAGCTACCGGATTACCCGACGGCAAGCGCCGGACGCGGAAGATTCCATGGATTATCAGGTCGGCCCTGTGGCAACGGTCGGATTTTCAACGGAAACGTTCGCGCTGGACCCACGGTCAGACGCTGAAACCTACATGGCAGATGATACGACCGAAGAAGCAGAACCAGAAGGGGATGATGCCGAACAGGAGATCAAACCTGATGCAGCGCGGCAACCATAAATTGGCCCTACCCCCGCGCTGAAAGGAACGCCTTGATTGATACGTTAGACCAGGGATCAAGGTGCTTGGCTGCATCCGTATAACTCGCCGCGATTTTTTCTGAGAGACTGTCTCGGGCAGCAAGCTCTTCCATCACCTCCACAGTGGCAGATTTTGCGGCGGAGAGAATATCTTCGGGATATTCACTCACAATCACGCCTTCGTTTTCAACGAGGTTTTCGAGGCTCGCCGCGTTGTTCCACTCCGCTTCTCCCAATGCAAAAATGTTCTCCATCGCACAAGCTGCTTCAACAATTTGCTGAAGATCGTTAGGTAGTGCATCGAGAGCAGATTTTGAGACCAGCGCCTCACCGGTGCCATTGGGCTCATGAAAACCCGGCGAATAATAGTATTTCGCAGCTTTATAAAAACCCATCGCGCTGTCGCTGAACGGCCCGAGAAACTCCGTTGCATCAATCACGCCTGTCTTGAGGCTAAGGAAAATTTCTGAAGGTGGTAGACCCACCGGCACCGCGCCAAGCTTTGTCATCACTGACCCGCCCAGACCGGGCATTCGGATTTTAAGGCCCTTCAAAGACGCAAGCGATTGAAGCGGTTCTTTATACCAGCCGCCCATCTGATAACCTGTATTTCCGGCCATGAAGGGCTTAATCCCCGCGGGCTCATACAGTTCATCCCACAGAGTCTGGCCACCGCCATGATTGATCCATGTGATATGCTCAATTGGCGTGAGGCCAAAAGGACCTGCGGTGAACAGCGGGGCAGCGGGAAATTTTGACGCCCAAAACAAGGGCGCTGTATGGGCCATCTGTGCGGTGCCCGTTGCAACTGCATCGAAGGTCCCAAGTCCGGGTACAATTTCCCCTGCTGCGTATAGTTTCACTCTCAACCGACCATCGGACATGGCAGTAATTTTATCGGCGAGCCGTTGGGCTGTTACGCCAGGACCTGGTAGATTTTTGGGCCATGATGTCACCATCCGCCAGTCGATGGCTGTATTTGCGACTGCGGGTTTTGAGAGCACAATTGGTGCCGTTGCCCCTGCGGTTATACCTGCAATAAATTTCCGACGGCTGGTTTCGATTTTGCTGGAAGTGCCGCTCATATTACGCGCTCCAAAGTTCATGGAAGTGATGAACGGGGCCGGAGCCTTTGCCGACGCTCAGTTGGTCTGACGCCGCTAGTGCGCCTGTGAGCCATTCTTTTGATCTGCTTACAGCTTCCACCATGGAAACCCCATGTGCGAGGTTCGCTGCAATCGCCGACGAAAGCGAACATCCTGTGCCATGGGTGTTAGAGGTGGCAATTCTTGGCGTGCGGAACCACTGCGTTCCTCCGTTTGAAATCAACAAATCAGCCGCTTCTTTTGAACTGCCATGCCCGCCCTTCATAAGGACTGCCTTCGCGCCAGCGGCCTTTAACTGTGCGCCTTGTGCTTCCATTGCTTCGTCAGTTTCTGCCAAAGCCTCGCCGGTCAACTGATCTGCTTCATGCAAGTTTGGCGTAATCAGATCAGCAATGGGCAGGAGGATTGATTTGATGGCGGATACCGCTTCCGGTGCCAGCAGCAAATCGCCGGATGTGGCAACCATTACCGGATCGAGCACGATGTTTTTTGCACTGTGTTTTTCAAGTGTCTCAGCGACAGCTTCAATTACGCCCACTTGAGACAGCATTCCGATTTTCACCGCATCAACTTCCAGGTCACTGAAGACGGCATCTATTTGTTCGATGATGAACTCGGGAGGTACATCATGAATACCAGTAACGCCCATGGTGTTTTGTGCCGTTAAAGCGGTGATTACACTAGCGCCGTAAACACGGTTTGCAGAAAACGACTTCAGGTCTGCCTGAATGCCTGCTCCGCCACCGGAGTCCGATCCCGCTATGGTGAGTGCGATTGGAATGGATTTCATGATCTCACTTCCTCAATTTTAGACTTAAGTTCGCGCGTTGCCATTGCCACATCATCTACCATGTACAACGCTGAAATTACTGCAATGCCGTCGCAACCTTCGGCGATCACTTCCGAAACGTTGGTAACATCGATACCGGCAATTGCACCCAATGGAAGAGACGAAGACTTCGCGGAGATTATTGACGCCCGTTCTTTCCAACCATGCATGCCGATTGCAGTGGGATTGGTCTTCGATCGGGTTTCAAACACGCCGCCAATAAACGCATAATCAATCACATCGGTTGGGCAATTCTCAGCGTCTTCCAGCGTTTTGATGGACAAGCCAATGATCGCATCCGGCCCAAGTAATCGGCGAGCGTCCGCCACATGCATATCCTGCTGCCCGAGATGCACACCTGCTGCACCGCTGGCGAGGGCCACATCAACCCGGTCATTCACAATGAAGGGAGCTCCGGTGCCGGAAAGCGCTTCGGCGATTGCGTTCGCATGATCAATCATCTGCCTCGTGTCGCTGATCTTGTCGCGGTACTGGATGAGTGTTGCGCCATTTTCCGCTGAAATACGGGCGAGCTCATCCATGACTCTGCCCTTGCAATGTTCGGGGTCAACAATTCCATAAAGGCTGATATCCACGGGGTTCATCGCACCTTCGCCCTTTCTTTGATTTCTTCCAATTGGATCGAAGCCAATTCATCAAGGAATGCCGGAACAAAACTCCCGGGCCCATTCGCCTTTTCTGCGGCTTTCTCTCCCGCAATCGAGAACCATAATAGCCCGGCTAAACTCGCAACTGTCGGGTTTTTAGCTTTTGCTTCTAGGATGGCGATAAGAGCACCGAGAGCGCAACCTGTTGCAATGACTTTCGCCATCAGCGGCGAACCGTTTTCAATTTGGATTTTGGTCCCACTGTACTGGATCGTATCGACTGACCCCGTTTCCACCAAACAAAGGCGATCGCCACTTAAGCCAAGTGCTTTGGCTTCGCTCTGGTTCGTTTTGATAATGGTCGCGGAACCAATTAAATTTCTTGCGAGTTCAAGCCTCAAGGGAGAAGTGTGGACCATAACCGGGTCCAGCAGACGCGGCAAATCTCTGTTTGAAGCCTCTGCGATGGCAATCTCAATCGCTTTCTCTCGCTCGGGAGAAAGCGTTCCCAAATTGATGTGAACTGCATCTGCATTCTGAATAAATGCTCTGATTTCATCCGGGTTCGTTGTCATGGATACGCTTGCGCCAGCGGCGAGAAGAACATTTGCCGTAAAATTCTGCGCTACGGTATTGGTGATCGAGTGCAAATGCCTGCCATCGTTTCGGAGGTTTGCGATCGCCTCCAGTGCGTTTTCCAGCAATGTTTCGATCGTGTCAGACACGCTTAATGTTCCCGCAAAAGGAGGCCGTGTCGGTTGGTGATTGGAAGAACTGAATTTCCCATTCCCTACGCCGGCACGATCCGGATCAGGTTCAAAGAGTTGGAACTCTGTTCCTCTCAGCTCCCATATGGAAGCACCTCTATGGACAAGGTGGTTGTAGTTTGAAACACATCAGCACGCAAGAGTTTCAGTACGTCACCCATGATTGGGACGGCTTAACCGTTTACAGAATTGATGGTTTTCCAAAGTTTGTCCGGCGTGACCGGCATATCAAGCTGAGTGATTCCATAGTTCCGATGAAGCGCGTCGATAATTGCGTTCATAACGGCTGGCGTGGCACCAATTGTTCCCGCTTCGCCAGCGCCCTTGATACCAAGCGCATTGGTGGTTGACGGGACGTTGCGCGTATTGAAATCGAAACCTGGTACTGTATCAGCACGCGGCATACCGTAATCCATGAACGATGCCGTCAGAAGCTGTCCCTCGTCATCATACACCACACGCTCATTCAAGACCTGCCCAATGCCTTGAGCCACACCACCATGCACCTGTCCTGCCAGAAGAATGGGATTTAGGGTCACGCCGAAATCATCCATGATCGTGTATTTCACAATTTCGCACACACCGGTTTGTGGGTCGATTTCAACCTCGCAAATGTGAGTGCCATTGGGATAGGTCGCTTCTGCCTGCTTAAATTCGCCGTCCGCCTTCAAATCATCTTCATTGGAGGCAGCACGCGCGATATCGGCAAATGACATCACCCGGTCTGTGCCGACAATACGCGCTTCCCCTTGATCGAGCTCGATGTCTGCAGCTGAAGCCTCCAGTTCATCCGCGGCGATCTTTTTGATTTTCTCGGCAAGTTGTTCACTTGCCCTTGAAACAGATACGCCACCCAACGGGATGGATCGGGAACCGCCTGTCCCTCCTCCATTTTCCAATTCGTCCGTATCGCCCTGCCGGAGATTGATCTGTTCATAATCGAGACCAAGTTTTTCGGCGGCCAATTGCGTGTATGCGGTGGCGTGTCCCTGACCATTGGATTGCGTGCCAATTTTAAGGTCGACGGTGCCATCTTCTTTCAATTCGGCGAAGGCTGGCTCAGAGCCCGCAAATGCGCAAGCCTCAATATAGCTGGACATACCAATACCGCGAATTTTTCCGTTCGCCTTGGCCATTTCATTGCGATCAGCAATTCCGGACCAATCGGCTTTCTCCATGCAGGCTTCCATATGCTCCTGATACTCACCGGTATCATACATACGGCCGCCTGGTGTCGTGTATGGCAATTGCTCCGGCTTGATAAAGTTGCGCCTGCGGATTTCATCGACACTGATGCCAAGATCACGGGCACATTCGTCCACAAGACGCTCAATCAAATAGGCAGCCTCAGGCCGACCCGCACCACGATAAGCGTCCAGTGGCACCGTATTGGTGTAGCTGCCACGCATCATGACGGCCATGGTTTCGATGTCATAAAGACCCGTCGTCATGGTGATCCCTAGGTAGGGAATGTAAGGTCCAAACGTGTGGAGATAGGCCCCCATGGCCGCAGTAAGGTCAACGTCGATGGCGAGGAACTTACCGTCTTTATTCATTGCCATTTTGGCTGTGACCACATTATCACGACCATGGGCATCACTTACAAAATGCTCGCTGCGATCGCAGGTCCATTTTACCGGACGCCCAAGCATTTTTGCAGCTTCCATGCACAGAGGGTATTCGCGATAGCAGAACACTTTCGTTCCGAACCCGCCTCCAACATCATGGGTTATCACGTGGATTTCTTCAGGGTCGGCCCCAAAGACACCGGCGAGCGCGCGGCGCATGCCAAATACGCCTTGGGAACCCACCGTCACATCGAAACGGTTCAGCTTTTCATCCCATGATGCCTGACATGCCCGTGTTTCCATGTAGTTACAAATCAACCGATTGTTGATGATCGATAGTTCTGTGACATGGTCCGCATTTGCGAAAGCGGCATCGGTTTTTTCGCGGTCACCCATGAAGTGGGTAAATGCCAGATTACCATCGCCATCGTCATAAACTTTCGGGCTGTCCGGGTTGAGTGCCTCAACCGTACCAACAGCGGCCGGAAGAATTTCAAAATCTACGTCAATCATCTCTGCCGCATCACGCGCGATCGCCACTGAGTCTGCCACTACAAACGCGATGGCGTCCCCCACGTGCCGGACACGGCTTTCACAGAGAATGGGAATGTCACGCCCTTTGCTCATGGAGCCATCGGGTTGCTTTACCGGAGCAAGGCATTTGATCGGGTTCAGATGCTTTACATCGTCATGGGTAAGGACCGCATGCACACCGGGCATTTCCCGCGCAGCGGTAACATCATTAATCTTGAAATTCGCATGTGCCATCGGAGAACGCAGCACAAACCCATGTAGGACACCGACTGCATGTTTATCGTCAGTGTACATCCCCTTGCCTGTAATAAAGGCGTTATCTTCTTTACGAAGGACTGAAGCGCCCATGCCGAATTTGGAATGTGTGATCTCGTTCATAGCTTTGCCCGGATTTTGTTTCCCTAAATAAAATATAGCGGGGTGCCCCGCCCAGTCGAGGTTCCGCCAACACAAATTTCGACGCACGCGCTTGTCAGCCTCCGATGATGATGTAAGGCTATGGGCTGGACACAAAAAATGACCCTAAGCCAAATTTCCACACAATTTCGCTCCCTGCCCGGCAATGTTCGTGGCGGCGTCTTCCTCGTCTTTGCGGCAGCCGGCTTCGGCACCATGGTCGCACTAATCAAGCTCGCCGGTGAAACGCTATCCGTTTCTCAAATCCTTCTTGTGCGGCAGGTGGTGATGGCGGTTATCCTTGTTCCCATCATCTTCAGTGATTTTCCCAATAGTCTGAAAACCAATCATCTCGGCCTGCAATTGTTCAGAATTGCCCTTGCTTTGATTGCTATGGGTTTTGGGTTCACGGCGGTTGTTGAAATGCCCCTCGCAGACGCAACAGCGATCGGCTTTGCCAAGAGTTTCTTCGTGACCATCTGCGCACTCTTTTTCTTGAATGAAGTCATCGGCATCCGTCGCTGGATGGCGGTCATTGTAGGCTTTTTAGGCGTTTTGATCGTGCTTCGTCCGGGCACCGACAGTTTCACCATTTACGGCGTTTATGCGCTGATTAGTGCTGCCGGAGCAGGCTCCGTGATGGTTGTCATACGCATCCTCACCCGAACAGAGACCACCACATCAATCCTGACTTACCAGGCACTTGGCGTAGGGTTAGTTGTTGCACTACCCGCATACTGGAGCTGGGTATGGCCAACGGCCTACGAATGGGCAATCCTGATCGGAATTGGCGTCATTTCCTATGGCGCTCAGTATCTGAACATCCTCGCCTACAAATTCGGCGAGGCATCGGTCATGGCATCGCTTGATTATATGCGCCTGATTTATTCGATCATATTTGGGTATTTTCTGTTTTCGCACCTGCCGGATGTCTGGACGCTCTTGGGTGCGGGCGTAATCATCGGCGCATCCATTTACACGATCCACCGTGAAGCGCAGCGGAAGCAAGTTCTGCTTCGTACCGCAGAGGGGCGTGATAAAGCGGTCTAACTGTCTTTCATCTCAAGGGCTGCCGACACCAATGATCGTGTGGCAACATTTTCAATGTCAGCCGCATCACCGGCGGCAATTGCCGGCTCAATCGAGTTTGCTAGTTCTTTACCCAACTCCACGCCCCATTGGTCAAACGAGTTAATGCCCCAAAGAACGCCTTGGACGAAAATCTTGTGTTCATAAAGCGCCATCAATTGACCGAGTTGCCGCGGATTTAGCTCGCGATACAAAAGCGTTGATGATGGACGATCACCCTCAAATACGCCATGCACATTACCATCGGCTTCTTCAAGACCGCGACCGCGCATCAACGCTTCAGACTGGGCAAAGCAATTGGCAAGCAGAATCTGATGATGATGCTTCAGCCCAACTTCGTGACCGTTTGCAGCAATCAAAAAATCGCAGGGAACGATATCGCTACCCTGATGGAGCATCTGGTAGAAGGCATGCTGACCATTGGTACCGGGTTCACCAAATATCACCGGCGCGGTTTTGTGTGTCACATCCGCACCGTCCACGGTCACTTGCTTACCATTGGATTCCATGTCCAATTGCTGCAGCCAGCGTGAAAAATCAGGCATGCGATCATCATAGACCAAAACCGCCTGCGACTGACGATCAGCAATGTTGCGGTTCCATACTCCCAAGAGCGCCATCAACACCGGAATATTTTGTGCGGTGGGCGCATTGACAAAATGTTCGTCCGCTGACCGGGCACCTGCCAGAAAATCCTGAAATCGGTCCGGACCGAGTGCTATCATCATTGGCAGTCCAATCGCAGACCAAACAGAAAACCGTCCCCCGACCCAATCCCAGAACCCAAATGTGCGTTCGTCCGGTATGCCGAATTTTCGGGTTGCTTCGAGGTTTGTGGAGACGGCACAGAAGTGAGACGCTGCTTTATCGGCCCCGACTGCAGACGCGACCATTTCAAAAGCAGACCGGGCGTTTAGCATTGTTTCCTGCGTGGAAAATGACTTGGAAGCGATGATGAAAAGCGTGGTCGACAAATCAAGTTTCGAAACCGTATCCGACAAATCGGCACCGTCCACGTTTGACACGAAATGACATTCAGGACCATCTACGAATGGGGCTAAGGCTCGGACTGCCATCTTGGGGCCAAGGTCAGACCCGCCGATGCCGATGTTAACAACGTCGGTTATCCGCCCGCCCGACACGGTTGTATCTCCTGCCCTAATGCTCTCGGCAAACGCGAGGGCCCGATCAAGCACCTCATGCACCGCAGGCACCACGTTCTCACCATCCACATAAATTGATTGATCGGGCGTCGCACGAAGTGCGGTGTGGAGAACCGATCTGCCTTCTGTCGTATTGATTTTGCTGCCCGAAAGCATGGCATCACGCTTTTGATCGAGGCCCGCAACTTCGGGCAATCCACACAGTGCAGCGAATGCTTCGTCATCGATGTGTTGCTTAGAGAAGTCGAATAACAACTCGTCAAAGCGGACTGAGTATTTGGAGAAACGGTCGGATTCTGTATCGAAGAGGTTTTGTATTGAACCGCCTGATACGCGGTGCCAATGGGCTGTGAGGGTCTCGAAATTTTTTGTCAGATCAGGGTCCGCCATGGGCTTGCTTTGACACTCGTCGTTTTTGCATTAGTTGTTGCGAAACTAGAGGATTCGAACCAAGTCGGGAATACCCATGCGCAGCAGCCAAGGCCAAGCGGTCCATTTGAAACATTATCGGGAGCCGGATTATTGGGTGAAGACAGTTGACCTCAATATCCAACTTGAGCCAGAAGCGACGCGGGTAACAGCGAACCTTTCTTTACAGCGCAACAAACAAGTCAAGTCAGACTGCCCCGTAAGGTTAGACGGCGACGAAGTGGTTTTGAAATCCGTATCCATTGACGGGAAACGCCTATCGACATCGGACTACCAGCAAACAGATGCAGAACTCGTTCTTAAAACCGTTCCCAAAAAACGAAGCTTTAAAGTCACGATCGAAACGGAAGTGAACCCTACTGCCAACACAAAACTGATGGGGCTGTATCGTTCGGGCGGGAACTATTGCACTCAATGTGAAGCGGAAGGCTTTCGTAGGATCACTTTCTTCCCGGATCGACCAGACATTCTTGCTGTTTATACCACTCGCATTGAGGCCGATAAGCTTGAAGCACCCATCCTGCTTGGCAACGGAAATCTGGTGAAAAAGGGGAGCGCGGGAAAAGGCCGTCATTACGCGATCTGGCATGACCCCCATCCAAAGCCAAGCTACCTTTTCGCTGTTGTAGGCGGCGATCTTGGGAGCATTCACAAATCTTACAAGACTGCGTCCGGCAAAAAAGTGAAGCTCGGAATTTATGTGGAGAAGGGGAAAGAAGCACAGGCTGATTATGCGATGGATGCGCTTGTCCGATCGATGCGATGGGATGAACAGGTTTTCGGATGCGAGTATGACTTGGATGTATTCAACATCGTTGCCGTCTCAGATTTCAACATGGGAGCAATGGAAAACAAGGGGCTCAACATCTTTAACGATAAGTATGTTTTGGGCGATCCTGATACGGCCACCGATGCGGACTTTGCCAATATCGAGGCGATCATTGCCCACGAATACTTCCACAATTGGACGGGCAATCGCATTACCTGCCGCGACTGGTTTCAACTCTGCCTGAAAGAAGGTCTTACTGTTTTCCGTGATCAGGAATTCTCTTCTGATGAACGCTCACGCCCGGTAAAACGGATAAGCGATGTGAAACGCCTCAAAGCCAATCAGTTCCCTGAGGACGCTGGCCCGCTCGCGCATCCCGTTCGACCGGAAACCTATCACGAGATCAACAATTTCTACACGGCAACCGTCTATGAAAAAGGTGCGGAACTGGTTCGCATGCTGGCAACGGTTTTGGGAGAAAAACTGTTCCGAAAAGGAATGGCGAGATATCTCAAACGTCATGACGGTGACGCAGCAACCATTGAAGACTTTATTGCCTGTTTTGAGCAGGCCGCGAAAACCGATCTGAGCCAATTCATGAATTGGTATTCACAGGCTGGCACACCAATTCTCAATGTCTCTTCCAGTCATGATCGGGCGAAGCAACGATTTACGGTGGAAATTGAACAGATTACCCCGCCAACCCCGGGCCAAAGCCGAAAGGCACCTCACATTATACCTCAACGCTACGGTCTCTATGACCGCAATGGCGAACGACTTTCACCGTCAGCTGTTACAGGTGTCGCAGAAATGGATGGCGTATTTTATCTTACCAAGCGCAAGCACAAGGTTGTCTTTGAAGGCGTGGAGCGGCCAGCAATCTTAAGCCTGAACAATGGCTTTACGGCTCCTGTTGAGATCGACTATCGCCAAAGTGATGCGGAACTTGCGCTTCTGGCCGGCCATGATGAAGACAGTTTCAGCCGCTGGCAGGCCTACCAAACCTTTGCGACAAGGCTTCTGATATCGGCAACGCGTGCAATTCAACAGAATAAGCAGCCTGTCACAGACGAACGATTTTTGTCCATTACCTGTGCGATGGCAAAGGACGAAAGTCTCGAGCCTGCATTTCGATCTTCAATCCTGACACTGCCAAGTGAAGCGGAAATTGCACAGGCGATCGGAAAGAATGTTGATCCCGGAGCCATCGCCAAAGCACATTCGACACTAGCCGTTGCCATGGGCAAAGCGCTGGAAACTGATCGCTCAGACATACTGGAGACACTGAAACTCTCCGATACGTTCACGCCTGATGCAGAAAGCGCTGGCAAGCGTTCACTGGTCGCGACGCTGATGCGCTATGGGGTACTAGCCAAGTCAAAAGCGGCACTGGAAGAAATTACACAGCGCTATGCGAGTGCGGACAACCTCACGGACCGATTTAATACGCTGTGCACGATCGTTTGGCACCACCCGGACCGCAAAGAACGGGAAGGCGCGCTCACCTCGTTTTATGAGCGTTACAAATCCAACCATATCGTGCTCGATAAATGGTTTTCTGTTCAAGCTATGCGTTCAGGCGCATCGACTGTTTCTTCCGTCAAATCTCTGATGCGTCATGACGATTTCTCATTGAAAAACCCCAATCGGTTACGGTCACTCATCGGCGTTTTTGCCATGGCCAATCCGACTGCGTTCAATGCGCCAAACGGAGCGGGATACAAACTGGTTGGTGACGTAATCATGAGCCTCGATGATACCAACCCACAAGTTGCAGCGCGTTTGCTCACGGCCTTTCGCTCTTACAAATCGTTGGAAGCTGGAAGACGAAAACTGGCGGTTGATGTCCTCAAACGTATTGAACAAAAGCCGAAACTGTCTCCAGATGTGGCAGACATTGTGAACCGCACATTGGCCAGCTGATCGCGATTTGTAACAAGCCTAAGAAAATTTAATTCACCCGACCTCTAGACAAGGTGATTCCCGGTGATTCAAAGTGGGAGTGATTCGGATGCGCGGCGTATCTGAACATCACAACCACGAGGAGGCCGGGCATGGCTCAAACGGAGGCGCACCCGGTGCGACGCCGTAAGGGGTTATTGCAGCTAAAAGGCGACAAAACTGCAACCC
Source organism: uncultured Hyphomicrobiales bacterium (assembly GCA_963922635.1). Taxonomy (GTDB): domain Bacteria; phylum Pseudomonadota; class Alphaproteobacteria; order Rhizobiales; family Rhizobiaceae; genus JAALLB01. The sequence continues at coordinate 19,483 of CAWUJX010000046.1, forward strand.
TCGTTGCGGGGTATGCACGCCAACTTAGCCATCCCGCTTATGAAAGTCTTGTGCGCTCGGAAACCTTTCTGCGCCGCCTCGTTCCCGTGCTTATCGTTGTATTTCTGGCAATCGCAGCCGCCGCGCGCTGGATATCGCTGACAACACAATCAGATCAGATCCGCGCTCATGTGGATTCTGAAATGCATTTTATTGCTGAACTCGTTCAGGAAAAGCTGAAGCACACAGACTTCACGTCACAATCCGCTTCATCGGGCGTATATCTTCAAAACCTATTGGCTGATTCAGTGCCGTCACAATACCTCGAGAACGGACGCCAGATCGTTCTTAGCGACGGTGCAGGGAAGATTGTGGCGAGCCTTCCATACCGCCCCGAATTAAACAACACGGAACTAAATGCTGTTCTCGGCGATATCGTGTTGCTGACCACATTCGGCAAGCGTGCGGAAAGCCGGGAAGTAAAGACACTGGACGGTGAGAATGCACTTGGGGTTCACCGGTTTTTACCGATGCCCATGGGTGGTATCACGCTGGTGCAGCCGGAAGAATTGACCTTCGCAA
>CAWUJX010000047.1:0-19829 GCA_963922635.1 uncultured Hyphomicrobiales bacterium
CCTGTTTCCAAAAGGTAATTCTGGAAACAAAACAGACAATCAAGCCTTGGCTTGCTTGGTCAGTTCAAGAATTTTCGTAACTGAAATATCGTGGCCCGGGGTTTCCTGGGCCATTTTATTTCTGATGAGTTCAAAACCCTCCAATTGAATACGGCGCTCTTCGCTATTCTGAGCGAGGCGTTCCACCATCCTCGCCACATATTCAGGGTGGGCATATTCGTTGAAGCGTTCGGGCACGACCGGATAATCGGCAATCAGATTGGGTAGAGACGCTGTCCAGCCCGTAAGCAAATGACGGACACGCATCGCGATGCCATCAAGCTTGTAAATCGAAATCATCGGAACTCTGTAAAGGGCCAACTCCAACGTCACTGTGCCAGAAGCAGCAAGTGCCAGATCAGCTTCCCGAAACGCTTGATCACTGTCATTTTTTCCGCAGATAACTTGAATTGATTGCGGCCAAAGGGACACCTCGGCTTCGATCTCTTCTCTCAATTTTTCTACCGCCGGCAAAGTATATTGGAACGTGTTTCCCCGTCTTTCCAAAACCGCCACGGTCTCTTTAATGAATGGAAGTAATCGCTTTACTTCGCTTTTTCTTGAGCCAGGCAGAAGCAATAGCTTCGGTGGAGACCCAATCTTCTGTCTGACGGAGGGTTCCACATCCGGCATTTCACTCGCCAAGGGATGGCCCACATAAGTGGTTTTTGGCCCCCCGAGACTTTCCATCAACTCGGGTTCAAATGGCAAAATCGCCATGATGTGATCCACATAAGGCGCCATTTTCTTCGCCCTGCCCGGCCGCCACGCCCAAACGGATGGCGCAACATATTTGACGATCTTTATCCAAGGGGCTTTTTTCCGGACCTTTTGCGCAACGCGATAGGAGAACTCAGGACTGTCAATGAGCAAAAGCACGTCCGGGTTCCGGGCGATAACGTCATCAGCTGTGACCTTGATCCGACGCAGCAGTTTGGGCAATTGCGCAAGAACACCGGATATTCCCATCACAGAGATATCGGAAATATCAAATAATGACGTCATTCCCTCCGCCTGCATCCGACTACCGGCAAGGCCTACAGGTTCCAAATGAACCGCTTTTTCCCTGAAACTGCGAATAAGCTTGCTGCCTAGGATATCGCCGGATTCTTCACCGACAACAAAATAGACTTTGAGATTATCCGGTTCTGTCACCTTAAATCACTCCGCCGGGATCATCAAATCCGTAAATGAAAAGGCCTTTTTCTTTCGCGGTCGCAATCGCCTGATCACGATGCAGAATGAAGGACTGCCCTGCATGTACACCGACACCGGCAAGGCCCGCTTCATGGGCCATTAAAATTGTTTCGACACCAATGGTCGGCAAATCCACCCGAGCGTCCTGGTTGGGTTTCATTGCTTTCACCAAGACGCCGTTCCGCCCATTTTCAGTAAGTTTACCCGAAGCGCGCAAGTCTCGCACCCGAGCAAGCATGCCATCCGTACCCTCTACGCCCTCCACTGCGATGACGCGGCCTCCAACTGCAACCGCCGCCTGACCGATATCCAATTGGCCCAGGACTTGCGTCGCCTCACTCGCCCGCCGCATGTTGAGCGATGCCTTTTTATTGGGCTTACGACCAACCAGACTGCCCGATGGAGACAACAACTCAGGCATTACATGCTGGGCGGCGACGACCTCCACACCCCGCTTTTCAAATACCTTGATCACGCCCGACAGAAGCGAATTATCACCACCAATCATAAAACCCAATATCTGCGGTAGAGTCTTGATCGCTTCCCAATCCATTTTGGTGATTTCTATCGCCGGACGCGTAAAGGAACCTGCCAAAAGAATTTGAGAAATCCCCCGCTGCTTCAGCGCGTTGAAGCGCTTTCCGAAATGTCCCCATCCAAGAATCTCGTGGTCGTACTGTTCAATCCACGGCTCATGCTCACCCCCAACCCCAAAAATTAAGGGATCGGCACTATTTGCAGCAAGGTGTTCAGCCAAAATCAGAGGCAAGGCACCACGCCCGGCGATCATTGCAATTCTATTGGATTTGGAAGGTGCCATCGTCACCCGAACTTCAATTGCGTGGCATGCAGATCGAACGTTCGCCACCGTCTTCGATAAACTTAACGATCTTCTGTGCGACGGCGTCTTCAGCCATTTGATCATCAATGGAAGTGAGGGCTTCTTTCAGCTCAAGATCACCAGAGAAAAGATGCTTGAACAAACCACGCACCGTGTGAATGCTTTCGCGCTCGATACCGGCCCGCTTCATCCCAATTAGGTTCAAGCCGCCAAGGTAAGCCCGATTGCCCAAAGCCATGCCAAACGGTATCAGATCGTTTTCAAGCCCGGCCATGCCTCCGATAAATGAGTTATCACCAATTCGGCAAAATTGATGAACGGCAGCACCACCACCGATGATTACGCTGTTCCCAACTTTACAATGCCCAGCTAGGAGCACGCCATTCGAAAAAATTACGCCGTTCCCAATCTTGCAATCGTGCGCCACATGGGAATTGGCGAGAAAAACGCACTTATTACCGATGACCGTCGTTCCATCATCGCCTGCCGTACCGGGATTCATTGTCACGCCTTCGCGGATTAGACAATCATCACCAATCGTAAGTGTCGTCACTTCGCCCTGAAACTTAAGATCTTGTGGTTCATGCCCCACAGAAGCAAATGGGAAAATTCTTGCACGGGCTCCAATTGTCGTATGCCCGGCAATAGTCACATGTGACAATAGTTCTGCGCCGTCACCGAGAACTACATTGGGGCCAATATGGCAGAACGGCCCAATCTTGCAGCCGGAGCCAATTTTTGCACCATCTTCAATGACGCTTGACGCGTGAATATTAGAGCTCATTAATCCAAATCTTCCGGGTCAACCATCATCGCACCGATATTCGCTTCGGCAGCTTTTTCTTCACCGACCCAAGCCTCACAATGGTATTTAAAAATATTGCCACGTTGCTTTTGCTTGGTAACGCGTAGTTCCAACACATCACCAGGCACCACCGGCCGACGGAACTTAGCATCATCAATCGTCATGAAATACACGAGTTTGCGTTTGCCGCCTGAATGCGTTTTCGCGCAAATCGCGCCTGCGGTTTGAGCCATTGCCTCTACGATCAATACACCCGGCATAATCGGGTCGCCCGGGAAATGTCCGCCAAAATGTGGCTCATTAAACGTGACATTCTTGATCCCAATTGCCGAATTATCTTCTTCAACGGAAACAATTTTATCCAACAACAAAAACGGATAACGATGGGGAAGAAGTTGAAACAATTCCTTGATTTCGATCAGTCCAAGCGTTTCGGTCATGCTTTGTCACCGCCCTTTTTTCTCGCCCGCTTATCTGCAAGCATGATTTTTGCAGCCTCGCGCATCCAAGTGGAAGCCTTAATTGCGGGATAGCCCATAACGCGCTCACCAGGTGCAACATCCCCATGGACTCCGGAACCGCCGCCAACCTGAGCTCCATCGCCCACTTTCGTATGCCCGACAATCCCTGCTTGCCCGGCTACTACCACATAGTCTCCCAATGTTGCACTTCCACTGACCCCGGCCAAACCGACGATTACGCAATGCCGACCAATAGTAACATTATGCCCAATTTGAACCAGATTATCGATCTTGGTACCCTCTCCAATGACCGTATCCCTGTTTGCGCCGCGATCAACCGTAGAATTCGCACCAATTTCAACTTTGTCTTGGATAATCACCCGACCAATCTGTGGGATCTTTTTATGCCCTCCCGGCCCCATGGCAAACCCAAAGCCATCCTGGCCGATTTGAACACCGTTATGGATGATAACATCATCGCCGAGAAACGCGTGTACTACGGTGGCATTCGAACCGACAACACTCCGCCGACCTATCTGAACACCAGCGCCAATCACAGCCCCCGCCAAAATTAGAGTACCGGAGCCAATACAAGCGCCCGGCCCGACGGTCGCATTGGCTTCCACCGTGACCCCATCTTCCAGTTTCGCTTCAGGATGCACGAAAGCCTGAGGAGATATGCCTTCAACGCCGGTTACCAAATGCGGTTTGGCTGCGGTGGGGTATAACATCCCCAACGCTTTGGCATAACCGTTATAAGGTTTCGCATGAATGAGCGCAGTAACTCCCGCAGGCACAAGCGATGAATGCTTCTCCGAACAGAAAACAGCTGTCGCAGACGTATTCTCCAAGTGCTTCAAATATTTCGGATTGTCGACAAATGAAATTTGACCGAAGGCCGCATCCTCGAGTGGTGCTGCCCCAGTAATCTCAACACCCAAAGCCGTTTCATCTTCCGACGAAACACGCGCACCACACTGTTCAATAATGTCACGAATAGAGATTGGCTGGGGTGAGAAAAACATCACAAATACGTATCCCAGCTAGTCAAATTTTGGAAGGCCCGGAAGTATTCAGTGCGAGTGATTAGAACGCACTACTTACGCCAAAGCTGAATTCCTGAATTTCATCAAAGCTTTCAGAAGCGATTGGAACCGCATAATCAAGACGTAGTGGACCAAACGGTGAATCCCAAATCACACTTGCACCGACTGAGGCACGGATCGAGTCGCTTTCAAGCTGGCCTTGAGGATCATCAAAAACCGAAAGTGTGCCCATAGCATCCTCGATACCATTAGTACCCGCTTCAACGATAGCGGCTATCGCTCCATCACCCGGGGTCATTATTTGACCAGCATCTGCAAAGAATGCACCGCGTAAACCTATAGTGCGTGGAACAAATGGCAACGGAAACAGAATTTCCGCAGTGGCATTCCAATAGGTTTGCCCACCTAGCGGATCACCGGTTAGGGGATCACGCGGTCCGTATCCGAAAGAATCGAAGCCCCGTATCGTCCCGCTTCTAGCCTGGAAGTTATCAACAGTCCGAAGCGTATCAGTAATAGAATTTGTGCCATCACCACTAAACTGTTCCTTGTGGCCACCTCTAACACGGCCAAACAGTACAATATCTTCCTCTTCGGAAAGAAGATGGTAACCAACTAAACTAATGATTGTTTCTGAAAATCTAGCATCACCACCAGCACCATAAAAAGTCTGGCGCCAAGATGCTCGGATCCCCTCACGCGGGTTCTGTGTATCGTCTAACGTGTTGTACACAAGGGAGAAACCAAAACCGGACGCAGTATATTCCCCAAGATCATCAAAAAGTGCACTTGACAACTCATTATTTTCGTTACCCTGCTTTCCGTCTTCCAGGAAGTCGTTATTACCATCCATGTCAGTATCTAGGTTGGCATCATCGCCGGGATCAATTAATGCAGAATTGGCCGATGTATCGGTGTTACGAAAAGTGTAAAAAACGCTCGTATTCAAATCTTCCGTTAATGGAATTCCGAAAGACAACCTTCCAGATTGTGAATCGATCGCGTATTGTCTGTCGTCTGTTTCATCAGACTCAGTTGCACTTAAGCTAACACCAGCGGAGACCCGATAACCCAAGAAATATGGCTCGCGGAAGGAGAAGTTGTAGCCTGTTTCATCTTCGCCTGAATTCAAAGCAACACGTAAGAATTGACCACGGCCAAGGAAGTTCCGTTCAGTGAGGGAAATCTGTCCAGTAGCCCCACCATTCGAAGAATAGCCGCCTGAGAGCGAAATATCACCTGTGGACTGTTCGACCACATTTACAATTACGCGCACCCGATCTGGGCCCGAACCCGGCTGTGTGGAAACGTCAACACTTTGGAAGAAGCCCAAACCCTGAATACGATCACGCGTTTTATTAACCAGGACTTTATTGTAAGCGTCACCTTCAGAAATATCGAACTCGCGACGAATAACGTAGTCACGGGTCCGATCATTACCAAGAATAACGATATCCTCGATGAAGACACGAGCGCCTTCGTCCACCAAATAAACCACATCAATGGTGTTAGTCTCAAAATTACGATTGCCGCGAGGTACAACTTCTACAAAAGCGAATCCGTTTTCAGAAACGCGCTCTGTTATTGCTAGAATGGTTTCTTCCACCTTCTCCGCACTGTATTCTTCGCCAGGGATCGTCTCGAACAATTCCGGCAAACCACTTGGGTCCAAGCCTGGTACGGTGCTGTCCACATCGATGTTACCAAACGTATATCGCGCACCCTCTTCAAGCGTGATCGTGATATTGTACTCGTTGTTCACCTCATCGAGATCAGCTGTCGACGACAACACCTGAAAATCAGCAAAACCTTTGTTGAAATAGAAGGTGCGAAGCGCCTCTTCATCCGCGCTCAAACGGTTAGGGTCATACACATCGTTTGACTGGAGAAAGCTGAGGAAGTTTGACTGTTTTGTTGAAATAACTTCACGAAGACGTCGCTCGGAGAAGGTAAAATTCCCAACAAAGTTTATAGAAGCGATCTTGGTTTTATCACCCTCGTTCACACGATAGATTACGTTCACACGGTTATTGGCGAGTGGAAGAACTTCGAAGCTAACGGTTGCATCACGACGGCCAACTCGTCCATACGCCTCGTCAATACGCTCCACATCAACAGCAGCCAGTTCGTCACTGTAAACGCCCTGATCGCGCAACGTCACGATTGCTTTGAGAGCATCATCTTTGAGCCGCGAATTGCCTTCAAAAAACACTTTGTTGATGGTGGCGTTTTCGTCCACGTCCACCACGAGAGTCGATCCCTGTTGGAAAATACTTACATCGCTGAATAATCCAGTCGCGAAAAGCGCCTTGATTGAATCTTCGATATCGAAATTGTTGAAATTCTGGCCCGGCTCGATTGTCAGGTATGACGCGACCACAGAATCATCGATGCGTTGGTTACCGCGGACATCGATATTGCTAATAACCGCCGCTTGCGCGGAAGAGACAAAACCTGATCCCGATGGCGCGATCAAATTCGCTGGCATTAGGGCAACGAAAAGCGCCAAGAATATTGATTTTATTATGTTTTTGAAGCGCATTTGATAATTCTCAATCCACCATTACAGCACGTCTGCCGGAGGCCTAAACGCAGAATGCGTAAAGAATCCATTGATTAACAAACCTTTTACAGAGTTTTCCCCGTCGTGCAACCAAAACAGACCACTATTTTCCACCTAACAAACGATTGTGACAGACTGTTGCATTTTGGACCAACACATTCATTTTGCTTGGTTAATGACTGGCTAACCGTAACTCCGTCAAATGACGTCTTGTTACCGATTATTCCGCGACAATTGAGTGCGAGTTACAGTGAAAATACCGCATGATTATGACCAGATATTCAATTTGCTGATGTCATTCGTGGTGGCAAACAGCATCAGCCCAATCAAGAGCATGAAACCAACCCTGAACCCGATTTCCTGAGCTTTCTCACTCATTGGCTTTCCGGCGACCGCTTCGTAAGCATAATAAACAAGATGCCCGCCATCCAGCATGGGGATTGGAAACAAGTTTAGAAGCCCGATACTCACTGAAAGCACCGCTGCCAGTGTGATAAGCGCTGCGGGCCCAAGTGTAGCAACCTGCCCGGATACCTTTGCGATCCCAACAGGGCCACTTAACTGCTCAAACGATTCCCGGCCAGTGAATAAGCCGCCAAGATATTGCAGTGTACGCGTTACAATATAGACGGTTTCACCAACGCCCTCGCCCACAGCTTCGAAGAAACCATATTCTTTCTTGCGTAAATTGGCCTCTCCCGATCGGCTAATAATTCCCACCACACCGTTCTGGTTCACATTTCCGAAACGATCTGTCTGTTCCTGCAACTTCGGTGTCACCGGAATATCTATGAGAGACCCATCGCGTTCCACGGTAAAAACGATTTCGATCCCGTGCTTAGGGCCCACAAGCCTTGGAACATCCGAAAATACCTCAATTTCCTTGCCATCGACCACGCGGATGATGTCGCCAGGCATAAAGCCTGCTTCCTCAGCGGCACTCTCGGCCACAATTTCGGAAACAACAGCATCGGTCACATAACGCCCAAGAAAATAGAACGAGCCTGCGAATATCACGATTGCCAGAATGAAGTTTGCCACCGGGCCCGCGACAACGACAGCGGCACGCTGCCCAACGCTTTTATGCTCAAAACTGCCCGCTTTTTCGACGTCGCTCATATCATCCAGTTTTTCCCTATCAGGGACAGATGCAGCGTTGGCATCGCCTGCGAATTTAACATAACCACCCAAGGGAATGGCACAAATCTTCCAGCGCGTACCTGCTTTGTCGTTAAAGCCAACCATTTCCGGACCAAAACCAATAGAGAAAGCCTCGATGTCCACGTTGTTCAGGCGGGCAACCCAATAGTGTCCCAGCTCATGGAAAAACACCACGATCGTCAAAACGATCAAAAACGGAATAATATATCCAAACAGGGAATATCCGCCCGCACTAATTCCGCTCAAAAATTCTATCATCGATCAGGGTATCCTCATGCCTTGCCCATGCATCTAGGCGGGTTTTGCTCAAGCTTCAAGGCAACAAAAAGGCTTCAAAGAAACGCTTTGCCAAATCAGGCTGAATAGTTGGGGTATATTCCCAAAATACTAAAACCAGCCACAGGATTATTCCTGCAAAAATCAGCCCATCTCTCCGATCAAGCACACCGCCGTGCCCCGGGATAATGGTGCCAGAATCCTTCACCCCGAATTTGCGCTTGATGACAGATTCGACAAGGTCGCCAATCTGCGAGCCCACCGCCAGTAACATCATCACGGCAAAAAAAGCCCAGCCCGCCTTGTAACCGCCAAACCAGACCACGGCCCATGATATGGCTGCGGCACCAATAAGACTTCCGATAAAACCAGCCCACGTCTTTTTTGGAGATATCTTTGGAGCGAGTTTTGGCCCCCCGATTGTTTTGCCAAAAAAATATGCGAAAACGTCCGCACCCCACACGCAGCCAAACAAAAACAAGATGAGAATGAACCCCTCATAGGTGTCACCGCGCAATTGCGTCATGGCGAAAAACGGCATACCAGAATAAACCAACGCGCCTGCAGCCCATGCAGATCGGGATATAATGAGCTCCCAAACCAACAGAGTGGCAACACCGAGAGCGAAAATCATAAGCGCTGACGTATAGTCCTGAATAAACCATGCGATCATGGAAAGTATCAGGAAACCAAACGCAGCAGCCCGCTTGGCAAAGCCAAACGCCTCGCCCGTTATCCGGCTGTATTCAATGAAAATTGCCAAGGATGCAACGATCCAAAGAAGCTTGAACGTCTGACCGCCGATCCACGTCATGACGACAACGAGTACGGCAAGTACGACTGCAGACAGAATCCGTAACTTCAACTCAGTGGATAAAACCGGTTTGCGGACGGCCTCGTCGGTCACGATCCAGTTTCCATGACGAGACCACCAAATCGCCGATCGCGCGCTTGGTAGATTTTGATGGCTTCCATAAGCGTCTCGCCGGTGAAATCTGGCCAAAAACAATCCATGAACACCAATTCACTATAGGCAAGCTGCCAGAGAAGAAAATTCGACAACCGCATTTCACCGCTTGTGCGGATCAATAAGTCCGGATCAGGTATGCCAGAAGTACCCAGCACTGCGCTAATGGCATCTTCGTCAATGGTATCGGGATCAATCTGGCCGTCCCGCACAGCGCTCGCCAAATCACGAACCGCATTCGTGATCTCAGCCCTAGACCCATAGTTAAACGCTATGATCAGAGTTTGGCCGGAATTTTGTTCCGTCAGATTACGCGCTTCATCGAGCAAAGATAAGACATCGGCGGGAACCTGCTCGCGATTGCCGATAATTCGAATACGCACATTGTTCTTGTGAAGGTCAGCGAGATCGCGCCGGATGAACATGCGAAGCAGAGAGAAAAGTTCAGATATCTCAGCCTCAGGACGGTTCCAGTTCTCCGTAGAAAATGAATAGAGCGTCAGATATTTGACGCCAATATTACCAGCAGCTCTCACGGTCCGCCGAACTGCCTCGACCCCTTGCCTATGTCCGGCTGTGCGTGGAAGTCCACGCTGCTCCGCCCAACGGCCATTGCCATCCATGATGATAGCAACATGCTCCGGCACCGATAGACCGGAAGTCTGAGGTGAGACTGGGGCAGCCTGGGACATAAACAATTACACCTGCATAATTTCCGCTTCTTTCGCGGCCACAAGCTTATCAACCTCAGCGATCATTTCGTCAGTGGACTTTTGCACCTTATCTGAAGTCGCTCTTGCATCATCTTGACCGATGTCGCCGTCTTTCTCGCCTTTCTTCAAGGCGTCCATACCGTCGCGGCGCACATGACGTATGGCGATACGGGCCTGCTCAGCATATTGGTGTGCCACTTTGGCGATTTCTTTCCGGCGCTCTTCGTTGAGTTCCGGCAAAGGAATCCGGAGGTTGGTCCCGTCGGTCACCGGGTTCAAACCGAGGTCTGAATCGCGGATAGCTTTCTCCACGGCTGCCACCATGGATTTATCCCAAACCTGTACTGAGATCATGCGGGGTTCCGGCACTGTCACGGTTCCCACCTGGTTCATTGGCATTTGCTGACCATACGCATCCACCATAATAGGATCGAGAATGTTCGCAGACGCCCGTCCGGTCCGAAGACCTGTGAGATCGTTTTTCAATGCGTTAATCGCGCCTTCCATACGGCGTTTAATGTCCGCCAAATCCACCACAGTATCCGACATGTATGTTCTTTCTTTCTGCGTTACTCAGGTTGCGGAGACCGTAGTGGAACGGCCCTCGCCTTTCAACATTTTTGCAAAACCGCCAGCGTCTTCAAGCGAAAACACCACAACTGGTATCTTCGCGTCTTTCGTAAGACTTACGGCAGCGGCGTCCATCACTTCGAGCCCGCGCTCAAGCACTTCCGCATGGGTAATCGTATCAAAGCGTTCAGCGGATGGGTCTTTCTTGGGATCCGACGAATAAATGCCGTCCACTTGCGTCGCCTTTAGCAGCGCATCACACCCCATCTCGCAGGCACGTAGCGCAGCTGCTGTGTCTGTGGTGAAAAATGGATTGCCCGTACCGCCTGCGAAAATCACGACTTTTCCATTCGCCATATGGTTTTTTGCAGCACGTTGCGAAAATGGTTCGCACACTTCATCCATTGCAAGTGCGGATAGGACGACCGCGGGCACATCCATCTCGTTTAGAGCCATGCGCAGAGCGATCGCATTCATAACCGTTGCTAGCATGCCCATGTGATCACCGGAAACACGGTCGGCACCTTGCGCAGCCAACGCAACACCCCGAAAAATGTTGCCACCGCCCACAACGAGGGAAACCGCCGCGCCAAGTGCAATACCCTCCTTGATATCCGTGCATATGCGCGTGACCGTCTTCGGGTCGATGCCGAAACCGGTATCACCCATCAAGGCTTCACCAGAGACTTTGAGCAATACGTTGGAATATTTAAGCGCGCCAGCCATGAATCAGTTCCGCGAAAACTTGGTTATCGATACACGAAGGGCGCTCCGTTGTCACGAAACGCCCTTTGCATATTTTCAGCAATTTTGTGTTTGAAGGAAGCTTAGCTGCCTTTGACCGCAGCGGCTACTTCAGCAGCAAAATCTTCTTCCTCTTTCTCAACACCCTCGCCGAGTGCAAGGCGTGTAAACCCTTTGAGTGTGATTGCGGCGCCCGCTTCCTTTTCAGCATCTTTCAACGCCTGCTCCACGCTGATGTCCGGGTTGATAACAAACGCCTGAGAAAGCAAAACGCTCTCTTTATAGAATTTGTTCATTTTACCCTCGACCATTTTCACAGCAATTTCTTCGGGCTTTCCGGACTCTTTTGCTTCTTCGAGATATACCGCACGCTCACGCTCAGCCACGTCGGCAGGAACTTCTTCCTTGGTTGCTGAAATCGGGTTCGTAGCCGCAACGTGCATCGCAACCTGTTTACCGATTGAAGCAAGGACGCCCGCATCACCTTCAGATTCAAGCGCTACCAAAACGCCGATTTTGCCAATGCCATCGCCTGCAGAATTGTGCATATAAGAGGCGACTGCGCCTTTACCCACTTCCATCTTGGCAGAACGGCGCAAATTCATGTTCTCGCCGATTGTGGCAATGGCCTCGGTAATCGCTTCAGAAACTGATTTGTCACCACCAGAGATCTGGGCTGCGGCAACAGCATCCACCGTACCATCAGTCCCCAAGGCACTCGCAGCAACGTTGCGCACGAGATCCTGAAACTGTTCGTTTCGAGCGACAAAGTCGGTTTCTGAGTTCAACTCGACCACTGCCGCTGAAGTTCCCTCACCCGCAATACCGATCAATCCTTCGGCTGCAACACGACCTGACTTTTTCTCGGCTTTGGCGATGCCTTTGGAGCGCAGCCAATCCATCGCCGCATCCACGTCACCACCGGTTTCATTCAGTGCGTTTTTACAATCCATCATGCCTGCGCCTGATTTTTCGCGCAGTTCTTTCACAAGAGCAGCTGTAATAGCCATAACGTCCTCTTTCCGGCATCCATATGCCAATTTTCAGAAAAATCAGGGCTCCATAGCCCTGATTTGTGTGTCAGTTTGAAGAAAATCCCAACTTAAAATTAAAGCCGGGCACCGCGACGCATCAGCCTTTTGCCAGTTCAGCAGCTTGCTCAAGCCAATTGTCGCGCTCGATCCGGCCTTTGAAGCTCAGGCGGTCATCGACCATGGCAATGTCTTCAGGTGTAAAGGCTGCAACCTGGGCATATTTGGTGATGCCAAGCGCATGCAGTTTGCCTTCAAGAACAGGCCCCACACCGGAGATCTTTTTCAGATCATCAGGCTCGCCTTCAGGGGCGGTGAACAAAGGTGCTGCCTCATCTGTGCTCGCTTCCGCAGGTGCTTCAGCGGCTGCTTCCTCAGCAACGGGCGCTTCGTCAACCACAGGTGCTTCAGCTGCAAGAACCTCTTCCACAGGCGCTTCCTCGGATGCGCCCACGTCGATACCGGCTGATCCCTGCTGACGCGCAATGCCATCAATCGCAGCTTTTGCGAAGAGATCGCAGTAAAGCGCAATAGCACGCGACGCGTCATCGTTGCCGGGCACAGGATAGTCCACGTTGTCCGGGTCACTGTTTGAATCCAAAATAGCAACCACCGGAATACCGAGTTTTTTCGCTTCTTGAAGCGCAATGGACTCTTTATTGGTGTCAACGATGAACATGATGTCAGGTGTGCTGCCCATGTCTTTGATGCCGCCCAATGCACGCTCAAGCTTGTCACTTTCGCGGGTCAACATGAGACGTTCTTTTTTGGTGAGACCTTCAGCAGCGGCACCACCGAGGATTTCCGCGAGCTCGCGCAGACGTTTGATCGACTTCGAAATGGTTTGCCAGTTTGTAAGCATACCGCCCAACCAGCGGGCGTTCACGTAGTACTGGGCTGAGCGCTTCGCAGCGTCTGCGACGATCTCCGATGCCTGACGCTTTGTGCCGACGAACAGAAGACGGCCACCGCCTGCAACTGTATCGGAAACAACTTTCAGTGCCTGATCGAGAAGCGGAACAGTCTGCGAAAGATCGATGATATGAATGTTGTTTCGTGAACCGTAAATGTAACGGTCCATTTTAGGGTTCCAGCGATGTGTCTGGTGTCCAAAATGCGCGCCAGCTTCCAAAAGCTGACGCATGCTGTAATCTGGCAGCGCCATGGTAGTTTCTCCTTTACCGGTTCAACCTCCGCAGGGAATGAAAAGCCTGTGCTTTCACCGGATCGTTTGTTTTCTCAAATCATGAAAATGGGTCAGTGCCGAACAGAGGCTATGGACCCCAAACGCAATCCTGCGTGTGGAATAAGCGCGCTTATACAGGAAATGGCGTTGGTGTAAAGACCCCTAGGCCACTTCCACGTCGATGACACCCGGCACTGCTTTGATGGCGCTTTGGAGCTTTGACGACACCTGATACCGGTCCGGCAGCTGAACCATGATTTCTCTTTCGCCATTATTTTGGATGATTACAAACGAGACCCTGCCATTTCCGCGACTGCGCAACAGTCCGGGCAGGTTCGCAACAGCAGTTTCGTCTCTCAAGAAAATGGTCATATCCCGCTCCTCACGGGAAACCAGATTTTCAATGGGCTCCACGTGATTAATACGGATTGATACCCCCTCGTCGCGCAATTCTGCGCCCGCCTGCAACGTTACAGAACCACCCGGCACCAAAACATCGCGATAGCGGTTAAGCCCCTCCTCAAAAATTACGGCCTCGTATTGACCGGATGGATCCGAAATCACCACAATCCCCATGGCTTTTCCCTGCCGGGTCTTGCGCTCCTGTTTCGAAGTGATTGTCCCTGCAAGGTAGCCCGCTGTGGCGCCATTTTGGACGGATACGGCAAACTCTTCGTATAACTGGATACGTTTCTTTTCGAGGATTGGTTTGTATTCATCGAGCGGATGGGCGCTGAGATAAAATCCAACGGATTGAAACTCTCGGTTCAGGGTTTCACCCGCACTCCAAGCCTCGCACAAAGGAAGATCGATCTTGACCGCTTCGCCGCCCATAGCCTCACCGAACATATCATTTTGCCCGCTGTCACGATCTTGAGCGGTACGGCTTGCATGTGCCACAAGCCGGTCAAGGCCTGCCAACATCCGCTCACGGGGATAGTTGAAGCAGTCAAATGCACCGGCGCAGATCAAGTTTTCCAGGGTTCGTTTATTGACCTGTTTGATATCAATTCGAGTGAAGAAATCTTCGATGGACCGAAAGTCGCCGTTTTCCTCCCGCTCGCGCACAATCTGCTCCACAGCCCCTTCCCCCACGCCTTTAATGGCCGCCAGCGCATAATGGATTTTCTGATCCTTTACGCTGAAGCCTACCTGCGAGGTCTGTACGGACGGCGCAACGACAGCAATTTTCTGGCTCTGTGCCTCCTGATAGAAAACACCCAACTTGTCCGTATTCCCCAAATCAAGCTGCATGGAACCTGCCAGAAACTCGACGGGGTAATTCGCTTTCAAATAAGCGGTTTGATAAGAGACAAACGCGTAAGCAGCCGCGTGAGATTTGTTAAAGCCGTAATTGGCAAATTTCGCCAAAAGATCGAAGATCATATTGGCCTCGCCCTTGGCAAGCCCACGTTCCACCGCGCCATCCACAAAGCGTACGCGCTGGGCCTCCATTTCCGACGCAATCTTCTTACCCATGGCCCGGCGCAACAAATCCGCCTCACCCAGTGAGTAACCGGAGAGGATTTGCGCAATTTGCATCACCTGTTCCTGGTAGATGATCACGCCGTAGGTTTCTTTGAGAACCTTTTCGATTTTTGGGTGATAGTAGTCCGGTGCTTCTTCGCCATGTTTGCGGGCGTTATAGGTCGGGATGTTATCCATCGGCCCGGGACGATACAGCGCCACTAGCGCGATGATGTCTTCAAACCGGTCAGGCCGCATCCCTACGAGTGCCTTGCGCATGCCCTGACTTTCCAACTGGAAAACACCCACGGTTTCACCACGCGTAAGCATGTCGAACGTTTTCGCATCATCAATTGGGATATGCGCAAGATCGATATTTTCGCCACGTTGCGCAATAAAGCCGAGTGCTTTTTCAAGCACTGTGAGTGTTTTCAGGCCGAGAAAGTCAAACTTTACGAGCCCCGCCTGCTCCACCCATTTCATGTTGTATTGGGTTACCGGCATATCGGAACGGGGGTCGCGATAGAGAGCCACCAATTCGTCCAATTGCCGGTCGCCGATCACGATGCCGGCGGCATGCGTGGAGGCATGACGGTAGAGACCTTCTAACTTCTTGGAAATATCAAAAAGTTGCGCAACCACCTCTTCGTCACGCGCAGCCTCTTGCAAGCGCGGCTCACCATCAATGGCTTCAACCAATGTGGTTGGATTGGCCGGATTGTTTGGCACCATCTTGCAGAGCCGATCCACCTGGCCGTAGGGCATTTGGAGCACCCGCCCCACATCACGCAATACCGCACGGGCCTGCAGGGTTCCAAAGGTTATGATTTGTGCTACCTGATCTGAGCCGTATTTTTCCTGTACATAATGGATGACCTCTTCCCGTCGTTCTTGACAAAAGTCGATATCAAAATCCGGCATGGACACACGGTCCGGGTTCAGGAACCGCTCGAACAGAAGCGAGAATTGCATCGGATCAATATCCGTAATCGTAAGCGCCCACGCAACGAGCGAGCCGGCACCGGAACCCCGTCCGGGTCCCACCGCAATATCCTGTTCTTTAGCCCATTTGATGAAATCCGCAACGATCAAGAAGTAACCGGGATATTTCATCTGCTCGATCACATTGAGTTCGAACTCCAGACGTTCATCGTAATCCTTGCGCGTAAA
The DNA here is from genome assembly GCA_963922635.1 of uncultured Hyphomicrobiales bacterium. GTDB lineage: Bacteria > Pseudomonadota > Alphaproteobacteria > Rhizobiales > Rhizobiaceae > JAALLB01. The sequence goes on from CAWUJX010000047.1 coordinate 16,238, forward strand.
CCCCTCCGCCAACGGATAGGTTGCGAGGCGAGCTTCGAGACCATTTCGCGCTTGACGTTTTAATTCATCGGACTCGGCTTGGACCGCTTCTTCCGCGCTTGCCCCTTCCACGCCTTCTGTAAAACGGGGAAGAATTGGATTTTGAACCGTATCGCGGAAGGCGCATCTCCGGGCTATCTCGATGGTGTTTTCGATAGCCTCAGGAAGGTCAGAAAACAGATCGATCATTTCCTTTTGCGATTTGAAGTAATGGTCTTCAGTCAGCCGCTTGCGGTCCTCCACCGCGATCACCGTGCTTTCCGCGATACAAACAAGTGCATCATGGGCCTCAAAATCACCCCGCGAAGCAAAATATGGCTGATTGGTTGCCACGAGGGGAAGTTCGAGTTCGTAAGCCTGTTTTATTAGAACCGTTTCCGCAATCCGGTCCTGATTCGAATGACGCTGTAATTCAACGTAGAGCCGATCTTCAAATATATCGGAGAGCCCCGTGAGACGATGGCGAACATCCTGCTCCCGGCCTTCGACGGACAACTTGTTTAGGGGCCCTTCAGGCCCACCGGTAAGGCAGATCAATCCCGATTGATGGGCTTTGACGTCTGATAGAGAAATATGCGGAAGAGACTTTTCGCTTTCATCAAGATGGGCGCGGCTGACTAGCTTACGAAGATTGTTGAAACCCTCTTGCGACGTCGCAAGGAAAACAAGAAACGGGAATTCAGAAATACCGGACCGTGACTGGTGATCTTTGCCGTCCTCGAAATCAACCGCAAGCTTACAGCCCATGATTGGCTGAATACCGAGCCCGGCCGCTTTCTCAGAAAATTCAAGCGCACCGAACATGTTGTTTCGGTCGGTGATCGCAATGGCGGGTTGTTTGTCCAGTAAAGCAAGATCCAAGACTTGCTTCAGCGGCATGGCCCCTTCAAGAAGCGAAAAGGCCGAGTGAACATGGAGATGAACAAACGCGCATTGTTCAAGTGATCCGACGCCTGCAGCATCATCCATTGATGAAAGCGCTGAATGTAAATTTTGGGTTTTGAGCGAAGCCATGGCTCACATCCTCAAGCGTCTGGAAAGTCATCTGGACATCATGAACAATCAAACACCCGACAAATGGCTTCAAGCCCTACGCGTCATTCATCCTTGGATAAGTCAAAATTTGCTGAGGGATCTGCGGGCGCAACAAACAAGATTATGCCGCGACCACAAGGATTTCGCCCCACATGAAAAGCGTTGTCAGAAAAAGGCCAATGGTAGCAAGTGAAGCGAGGTCTTTTACGGATACATACATGAAATCACCCTTTAATTCGGTTTATGTATCTCTTATGTTCCATATATGTTCTCACATGTCAAACAAAAAGAGAACATTTATATCAAATCTGGAGAGTGACCACCTTACCGCCCTCTAACGTGACCGTACGATCCATTTGCGCGGCCAAATCATGGTTATGGGTGGCAATTAATGCGGCAAGGCCTGTGCGTTTCACCAGACCATGAAGCATGGAAAACACATGGGTGGATGTTTCAGGGTCGAGGTTTCCAGTGGGCTCATCGGCAAGCAAAAGTTTTGGTGCATTGGCAACCGCACGAGCAATCGCGACGCGCTGCTGTTCTCCGCCTGATAGTTCTGAGGGCCGATGTTCGGCTCTCTCACTTATTTTCATATATTCGAGTAATTCCATACCTCGTGAGCGCGCTTCGCTTTTGCCAATACCCGCAACCATCTGGGGCATCATGAGGTTTTCAACGGCGGAAAACTCTGGCAGCAGATGGTGAAACTGATAGACAAACCCTACCGAAGAACGACGGAGCGAGGTCCGTTCAGCATCGCTCAAATCCCGTGTGGCTTTGCCATCAATGAACACTTCTCCGGCATTTGGCCTCTCGAGAAGCCCTGCTGAATGAAGCAGAGTCGACTTCCCGGTCCCAGACGGTGCCACCAACGCCACCATTTCCCCTGGATGAATTTCCAAGTCCGCATTATTGAGGACAGTAAGGGCATGCTTGCCCTCGCCATATGTGCGCTCTAAACTCACAATATTGAGCGCTGACGATTTCGGATCACTCATAACGAAGCGCCTCAACCGGATCGAGGCTCGCTGCCCGCCACGCTGGAAATAGTGTCGCCACAAATGACAGCACCAGCGCCGTTGTAACAATCGAGATCGTTTCACCCGTATCCATCTGCGCTGGAATATCGCTCAAGAACCGCACGGTCGGATCCCATGGATTACTGCCCGTAAGCCAAGTGACAAAGTCTTGGATCGCTTTGATGTTCTGGCAAACGACAACACCAAGGATAAACCCAAAGATCGTACCCACGATACCAATCGCTGAGCCAGTGATCATGAAGACGCGCATGACAGCGGCGCGAGACGCCCCCATGGTCCGCAAGATTGCAATATCATGGGACTTATCTTTCACGAGCATGATAAGTCCTGAAATTATATTGAGCGCAGCAACCAAAATGATCAGCGTCAAAATCATGAACATCACGTTGCGTTCCACATCGAGAGCAGAGGTGAGTTGCGCGTTCCGTGAGCGCCAATCCGATAAGAAAAGAAGCCTACCTGCAGCTTCTTCCACAGGCACCCGAAACTCGTTCACCGCATCGGCATCATTGACGTAAATATCGATGACATCCACACGCCCCTCTTTGTTGAAATAAAGCTGTGACTCTTCGAGAGGCATGAAGATGAAGGATGCATCATATTCCGACATGCCAATGTTGAAAATTGCATTCACCGGATAAGACTTGACCCGCGGCGTGGTACCGAATGCAGTCACATCGCCGTCCGGGTAAATCAGCGTAATATCATCGCCCAGATTAAGGCCCAGATTATTGGCAAGACGGTACCCGATCGCAACGCCCTCACCCGCATCAAACCCGTCGAGCGTCCCGATCTCAACACCGTCGGCAATCGTCGGAATGCTTTTAATATCCTGTTCCCGGATACCTCTGACCAGCGCTCCCCCGCCACTGCCCACTTGGCCAGATACGAGGGCCTGCCCCTCGATGAGTGGTATGGCCAGCATAACCCCATCCACTTCCACAAAGCGGGTGGAGAGATTCTCATAATCAGTCAGCGGACCGTCAATTGGATTGACGATCAAATGTCCGTTCAAACCGAGAATGCGGTCAAGCAACTCTGTGCGAAACCCGTTCATCACCGCCATCACCACAATCAATGTGGCGACACCCAACATGATCCCGAGAAAAGAAAAGCCGGCAATGACAGAAACAAACGCTTCTTTGCGACGGGAGCGCAGATAACGCCCGGCGAGCATCCACTCGAAGGGCGAAAAGGCGCCTGCGCCTTTCGCGGCATCATTTGTAGCTTGCACGGAAGTGGACACGTTATTCACCCATCATGTTGCACAGCGAAACGATTGATCGCGGCATCGGGTGAGATCATCTCACGCTCACCATCCGCACGGCATTTCACTTCGACCTCATTGTTCGCTATCCCGCGCGGTCCGACAACAATCTGCCAGGGAACGCCGATCAAATCCATGGTTGCAAATTTGGCTCCCGCTTGTTTGTTCGTATCATCGTAAAGCACGTCCAGTCCGGCAGTGGAAAGTTCAC
>CAWUJX010000048.1:0-19326 GCA_963922635.1 uncultured Hyphomicrobiales bacterium
AGCTTTCGGTTTATCCTATCTCTCATTGGCGTGCGGACAGGAGGTGGAAATGTTGTTTGGTTCAACACGAAAACTTATGGCAATTAGCGGTGCAATCGTGATGACGGCGGCCTTGTCCGGCTGCCAGCAGAAGGAAGTCGCCGGTCCGCCGATTCTCAATGGTAATTGGGCATCCAGCGATGGTGTCTATGTGGCGGAATTTCGAAATGGTAATTTCCAGGCCGTAGCCAATGATACCGGACAGGTTATTTCCCGCGGAGAGTATGTGGCACTCGCCTCGGACCGGGTTCAACTCACTTGGACAGGCCTTGTGAGTGGCAATACCAGTCAGGCAGATTGCACAAAGCCAGAAGCCAATCGGCTTGACTGTGTCGACGGTAATGGTGGACGTTTTTCACTGGTTCGAGGCTGATTATTTGGTGAAAATTCACCTGCGTTACCATGTGGCGTACCATGGTGGTTGCAAAGCTGGTAAATCCGTCTAGAACTGAGCGAAATTTAAGGAATTCTGGAGATAAAGAATGGCCAAGAAAGCAGAGAAAAAAGCGCCTGCGAATGCAATGGACTATCCTGAACACGAGCGCACTTACGACCAGTTTATTAAATTCTCAATCTGGAGCACTGCAGCGTGTGTCGCGTTGTTGATCGCAATGGCAGCTGGCTTTTTCCTCGGGTTCGGGTTGATCGGCGGAACGCTGTTGTTCTTCGTTCTAATGGTGGCGTGTTACTTCGCCCTCTAAGCGGCATTCTTTCGACTTTCCCATAAACAGCTTTTTTGTGTTTCTGGTGGGCGTTTGCCCTTGAATAATTGAGCGCCAGACATACAACTTCCGAATAATAACAAATAATTGCTGAATTTAATGGGTTTTGCCTCTCATGATAGTGTTTGTACCGCGCGAGATATCAAACTCGGAAACGCGCGTCGCGGCTTCGCCTGACACAGTTAAAAAACTGGTCAACCACGGCTTTGAAGTCGTATTCGAAAAGGGTGCCGGGGACCGATCAGGTATTCTCGATGCGCGCTTCGAAACTGCGGGCGGCAAGCCTGCTACCGCAAAATCGATTGGCTCCGCCGATGTGGTTTTGAAAGTGTTGAGGCCAACTCCCGCTGAAGCCAAGAAATACAAAAAAGGTGCAATCGTTCTTGCGTCGATGGACCCTTACGGCAATGAGAAAGAAATCGAAGCGCTCGCAAAAGCAGGTGTGAGCGCCTTTGCCATGGAGTTCATGCCACGCATTACCCGCGCCCAGGTCATGGATGTTCTTTCTTCTCAGGCGAACCTCGCCGGATATCAAGCGGTGGTAGAAGGTGCGTCTGTATATAGCCGAGCCATGCCCATGATGATGACTGCAGCTGGAACGGTGCCGGCGGCAAAAGTATTTGTCATGGGTGCGGGCGTTGCCGGATTGCAGGCAATTGCGACTGCTCGCCGGATGGGCGCAATCGTGACTGCCACTGATGTTCGTCCTGCTGCAAAGGAACAAGTTGAATCTCTCGGCGCGAAGTTCATCGCCGTTGAAGACGAGGAGTTCAAACAGGCTGAGACGGCTGGCGGTTACGCCAAAGAAATGTCCAAAGAGTATCAGGCAAAACAGGCGGAACTGGTTGCTTCCCATATCGCCAAGCAGGATATGGTTATCACGACTGCTCTGATACCCGGGCGCCCGGCACCGAAGCTCGTGTCCAAAGAGATGGTAAAATCCATGTCAGCCGGTTCGGTGCTTGTGGATCTAGCCGTAGAGCGGGGCGGCAATGTGGAAGGCGCAAAGCCTGACGCGGTGACCCAGGTGGGTGATGTTTCAATCGTCGGTTACACCAATATGGCCGGCCGTATCCCCGCATCAGCGTCACTGCTTTACGCCAAGAACCTTCTCGCCTTCCTCGAGACGATGATCGACAAGGAAAGCGGCAAGTTGCAGATTGATTGGGAAGACGAGTTAATCACCGCTACGTTGCTCACAAAAGACGGTGCGGTTGTTCATCCTGCATTCGCTGCAGACGGGGCTTCGAAGTCGAAAGCAGCTTCAGCCGACAAAAAATCAATCGCAAGTAAAAGCTAGGGACTGGCCATGTCAGAGACCAATCAACCCGATCCCGCAACCATGGAAACGTTGCTTGAGCGTATGGAGCAACTTGTTGAACAGGCGCAAAATGCAGCTGCGACCGCGAACAGTGCAGCAAGTCGAGCACTTCAGGCAGTGTCGGAAGCCGGTGCCGGAGATACTTCAACGGCCACAACGGAGAACGCATCTCAAGCGGTGGCAGCGGCTGCAAGTGCTGCAAGCGGTGGCGCGATTGACCCCTTCGTCTTCCAGTTTGCTATTTTCGTCATGGCAATTTTCGTGGGCTACTACGTTGTTTGGTCTGTCACACCCGCCTTGCACACTCCGCTCATGGCGGTCACCAACGCCATTTCTTCGGTAATCGTCGTGGGTGCGCTTTTGGCGGTGGGTATCCAGACCGCAGGTGCGACTGCCACCACATTTGGCTTCATTGCGCTGGTTTTGGCTGCAGTCAACATTTTTGGTGGCTTTATGGTCACGCAACGCATGCTTGCCATGTATAAAAAGAAAGAGCGGTAGGGCTTAATCAATGGAAAATATTACCGCGTTTCTGTATCTGATTTCAGGCGTACTTTTTATTCTCGCGCTACGGGGCCTGTCTCATCCTGAGACCTCGCGTCAAGGTAATACCTTCGGCATGGTCGGCATGGGTATTGCTGTTGTAACCACATTGTTTTTGGCGGCGCCCACATTCGGCGGATGGGTGCTCATTGCTGCCGGTCTTGCACTTGGCGGTGGCGTTGGTGCGGTAATCGCCCAACGCATCCCGATGACGGCAATGCCGCAATTGGTGGCTGGTTTTCATTCATTGGTTGGTCTCGCTGCGGTTTTGGTTGCCGCATCAGCTTTGTATGCGCCAGATGCATTTGGCCTTTTGAAAGACGGGAATATCAAGACAGCCAGCTTGATTGAAATGGCATTGGGTGTTGCCATTGGTGCGATCACCTTTACCGGTTCAATCATTGCTTTTGCGAAGTTGGACGGACGGATGTCAGGCGCGCCGATCCTGTTGCCGGGTCGTCATCTCATCAATATCGGTTTGGCTATTCTGTTGGTCATTTTGACCGTGATGTTTGTGCGGACCGAAAGCACGTATCTGTTCTGGATGATAACCGTGTTATCGTTCCTCGTAGGCATTCTGTTGATTATCCCGATCGGTGGCGCGGACATGCCGGTCGTTGTCTCGATGCTGAACTCGTATTCTGGCTGGGCTGCAGCTGGTATTGGCTTCACGCTTGGAAACCTCGCGCTGATCATTACCGGTGCGCTGGTGGGTTCGTCCGGTGCAATCCTTTCTTATATTATGTGTAAGGGTATGAACCGCTCGTTTATCTCGGTTATTCTGGGCGGCTTCGGTGGCGATGAAGCAGCTGCTGTTTCCGATGATGGTGTGGAGCGGACGGTCAAACAAGGTTCCGCTGAAGATGCGGCGTTCCTGATGAAGAATGCGGGCAAAGTGATCATTGTTCCGGGTTATGGCATGGCCGTTGCACAAGCGCAGCATTCTTTGCGTGAACTTGCGGACGGATTGAAAGCAGAAGGCGTTGAAGTCAAATACGCAATTCACCCCGTTGCCGGACGGATGCCCGGGCATATGAACGTTCTTCTTGCTGAGGCAAACGTTCCTTACGATGAAGTGTTTGAGCTGGAAGACATCAACAGCGAATTTGCTCAGGCTGATGTGGTTTACGTGATTGGTGCCAACGACGTGACCAACCCGGCCGCGCGCGATGATCCATCTTCACCAATTTATGGCATGCCGATCCTTGATGTGGACAAGGCAAAAACCTGTCTGTTTGTGAAGCGTTCACTGGGCTCTGGTTATGCTGGGATCGACAACACACTCTTCTACCAAGATGGTACGATGATGTTGTTGGGCGATGCTAAGAAAATGACTGAGGATATCGTTAAGTCGTTTGACTAATGGCTTGATGAAAAGGCGGTGAAGTTCCTTTGGACAATTGCTGTTACATTTGGTGGGTTTTACCTCATCGCCTTGTCCGTTCTTTATTTATCTCAGGATCGTTTGCTGTTTCCTGCGCCCAATCCGGGTGATACTTCGCTACCGGCGGGCGCTGAAACCTTTGAAACAAAAAGCTCGGATGGAGCTGTTCTCCGGCATGTGCGTTTAGCTAATGCGGACAATTCACCAAAACTAATTTTCTTCCATGGAAACGGGTCGCTAGCCGCTTTTGAAATTCAACGCGGCATGGCGCTTTGGCGTTCCGGCTTTGACGTGCTGTTGGCCGAATATCGTGGGTATGGCGGAAGCACTGGTGTTCCTTCCGCGAAACACTTGCTAAGCGACGGTTTGGAAACTTACGATCAATTTGTCGGGCGATCGCAAAGCGGCAAAGTATTTCTATATGCTCATTCGCTCGGAGCCGGAGTTGCAACCCACATTGCCAACAGGCGTAGTGTGGATGGGATTGTACTCGAGGCTCCGTATGCATCTCTTGCTGCAATTGCGGCTGAGCGGTTCCCAATGTTCCCCGTGCGGGCTCTTTTCAAGCATGAAATCAATTCAGCCGCCGCTGCCGAAAATCTTACTGTTCCGATCATGCTGATCCATGGCGAAGAAGATCGGGTGATACCGATCCATCACGGTGAAAAACTATTTTCAAGTTTGAAATCACCAACCAAAGTCTGGAGAGAAATTCCAAAAGCAAATCACAATGACTTGCTTCTCCATGGCGCATTAGAATTGACGATCGACTTTTTTAGTCAGTTCAAGTGAACTCGAGAAACGGCCTCTATCGACGGGTCCGATTCATGCCGTCTTTTGCCGGTTGGTAAGAGGAATCGAGACCGAAGGCGCGGGAATAGGACTTGAACGCTTTGCTACGTTCGCCGTTTTGTTCCTCGATTAATCCACGGTTGGTCCAGGCTTCCGCATACCGACTATCAAGGATCAGCGCGCGATTAATATCGGTGAGGGCATTTTCCTTATCATTGGTTGCAAGATAGGAGACCCCGCGCGCGTTGTACGGTTCCGCAGCATCTGGCGCCAAAGATATTGCCGTTGTAAAATCGTCAATGGCCTTGTCATGACGGCCTGCGGATTGAAGGATCAAGCCGCGAGAATGGTATGCGCGGGGGTTCGTCGTGCCAAGCTTGATCGCCCGTTCATAGTCCCGCATGGCCTGCTCGTTTTTGCCCGCAAAGCGATAGACATTTCCTCGGCCGATATAGGCATCGTCGTATTGCGGGTTGATTTTCAGCGCTTGCGTATAGTCGCTAACTGCATTGTTTGGTTCGCCCGTTTGTCGGTAAATCAATGCGCGGTTCGCATATGCTTGATAGAAGCGAGGGTTAAGCTGGATTGCCTTGGTAAAGTCTTCCAGCGCTTCGCGGTTTCGTCCGGCTTTTCCATAGGCAGTACCACGCACGTTATACGCTTCCGGTGAATTTGGATTGCTGTTTACTACTTGTGTGAGAGACGCAATGTTGCTTTGCGAACCTTGAGCGGGATCAATATTTACAGCTCGCTCAAGGGGCGATGACGTGCAGGCGCTCAATACAAAAAGGCTGCACAAGATGGTCAATCGACTGGAAAGTCTTTTATCGCCGCTGGGCATTTGCTTCCTCGAAAACCCTAATCCGTCAATCACTGTGGTCATCGCGTTTGAATTGTTCTTCGCCAAACGAAAACAGGCGAAGAATTCGAATCCCCGCCTGACTAGAACATATAAAAAATGGGCAAAAGTAAGGGCTTAGCGACCGTGGCGGCCGACGATCAGACCTTCACGCTGTGCCTTTTTGCGAGCTAGTTTGCGAGTACGGCGAATAGCTTCAGCTTTCTCGCGAGCACGCTTTTCTGATGGTTTTTCGTAAAAGTTCCGCAGTTTCATTTCGCGGAAAACGCCCTCACGCTGCAACTTCTTCTTCAAAGCGCGTAGGGCTTGGTCAACATTGTTATCACGTACGAGTACTTGCAACTGATCACATCCATTTCAGTAGGTTTCGAGTGGCAATAAAATGCGGCTTCCGCAAAGTATGTTTGCCGATTGGCGCGGTCCTACCAAAACATGCGCGCGTTGTCCAGACCGTGTGGCAAATTAATGCTGTCAATCCAATGTCCAATAAAGCTCAGTCTTTTGTTGGAAACAGAGTTGTGAAATGACCCATTTTACGGCCCGTCCGCACTTCTTCTTTACCGTAAAGATGAAGCAGGGTGTCGGGCCGCGTTAAAATTTCGGGAACACGGTAAACGTCTTCGCCGATCAGGTTTTCCATGATGCAATCGCTATGTCGATGGGTGGATATAAGCGGCAAACCACTGACGGCACGAATATGTTGCTCGAACTGGGAGATCACGCAAGCAGCCTCGGTCCAGTGGCCGGAGTTGTGAACGCGGGGCGCGAATTCATTGACGAGCAAGTCGCCATTCTCGTTCACAAAAAATTCGATTGCTAAAACGCCCACATACTTCAATGCATCCAGTGTTTGCACCGCAATAGCTTGTGCCCGAGCGCGCGTGGCTTCGCCTACTCTTGCTGGTAACGTCGAAGTGGAGAGAATGCCGTCCACATGAACGTTTTCAGCAACCTCAAACAGTTCTGTTTGACCATCGCTATTGCGGGCAGCAACGATTGAAATTTCCCGTTCAAAATTGACAAACCCTTCAAGAATGCAGGGTGTCTTTTGAATGAGTTCGTTTGCTTGCTCAAGCGCGACAGTGTCATCTGGTGAAAGGCGGATTTGACCTTTGCCATCATATCCAAACCGTCTTGACTTGACGATGCCAAAACCACCGGTTTGTTTGAGCGCCTCATTCAGTTCGTCACGTGACGAGACTTCAAAAAACGGTGCGGTTTCAATTCCCAAATCATTGAAAAATGATTTTTCCACGAGGCGATCCTGGCTGGTTGCCAAGGCTTTGGAATTCGGGTGGCAAACATGCGTTTCTTCAAGTGCTTTGACTGCGGTGAGATCGATGTTCTCAAACTCATAGGTGATGACGTCGCTTTGCGCAGCTAATTTAGAAAGAGCGTCACCGTCATCATAGGCCGCAATGATAGCGCCATTGCTCACTTGAAACGCCGGAGCATTTTCCTGTGGATCAAGGACAAGTGTTTTTAACCCGAGGCGCGCGGCTGCGAGTGCCAGCATTCGCCCCAATTGGCCGCCGCCGATAATACCGATACAAGCGCCTGGCTTAAGCGATGCCATCAAGTGGCCTCGTCGGGGTGTTCTGCAATGGAAGCCGTCTGGGCTTGTCGGTAGGCATCAAGCTTTTGGGCAAGGTTCTCGTCATGGTTTGCAAGCATGGCGGCAGCAAGCAGGCCAGCATTGGTTGCCCCGGCATTGCCGATTGCCAAGGTGCCCACGGGAATGCCAGCCGGCATTTGAACAATCGACAATAGGCTGTCTTTTCCAGACAACGCCTTTGATTGCACGGGAACGCCTAGGACAGGCAATGGCGTGAACGCGGCGGTCATCCCGGGTAGGTGAGCAGCGCCACCGGCACCGGCAATAATGATTTTGATGCCCCGATCTTTTGCGGATTTTGCAAATTCTGCGAGCCGGTCCGGTGTGCGATGGGCAGATATTATTCTTTTCTCGTGTGAAACACCGAGTTTATCCAAAACCTCTGCGGCATGGCTCATTGTTGGCCAATCGGATTGGCTTCCCATGATGATGGAAACGTCAAAACTTTTACCTGACATTGATTATGGCCCAACGTGTCTGCTTTTTCGAAGCACAGGGTTTAGCAGAACCGTATAGAAATACAATTGTTCAACGGTGGTTGGCGACGCGTCGCGGCCAGCTTGTTAACAGCACTCTCAGCGTGAATTTTACAAAGCCGAAAAAGCGTGTACACTTTTTGGTCTGTCCGTTCTTTTAGACATGTAGGAGATATATAAATGGCACTTCAATCCCATATCGAAACTCTGAAACTACGTCATCAGGAACTGGAAAGCCGATTATCCGAACTACTGATTGCCGCCAGTGCCAGCAATGATGATATTGCGGATGTGAAGCGGAAAAAGCTCCAGATTAAAGATCGAATTGAGCAACTCACGAAGAATGCTTCCGTGAACTGATATTGTGTTTATCGACTTATCGTAGGCTTCTGTTACTTTCAAATTTTTGACTTTGCCAACGCGTCATAGCGCTTGCTTACTCGCGCGTCGAATCGTATGCATCCGCCATGGCTGAAGTGCGAAATCGTTGTAGGATCGTTTTGGGTGTATCGCCTGAAACTTGTCCGCCTGATCGGGTCGAACAGGCTCTTGCAGGTGGAGATGTGGCTAGCGTAATCGCCTATACAAATGATAGCAAGAATTTAGGGTTCGAAGCGTATTGCAAAAGTCTGGTTGCCATGGCGCAGGGCCGCGATGTGGCAGCCATCATCGCAGACGACACACAGATTGCCGGTCGCTGTGACGCCGATGGCATTCATCTGGAGAAAGATCGTGGTCAGTTGAGCGATGTTCTTGCCCGTTTTTCGCCACAGAAAATTGTAGGTTGTGGAGGCATGTTCGATAGACATTCCGCCCTACAAACCGGTGAGTTGAATCCTGACTTTTTGCTGTTGGGCAAATTGGGCAAGGATATTAAGCCAGACCCCCATGGGAAGAACCTAGCCCTTGGTGAATGGTGGGCTGAATTCGTGGAAATCCCCGCTATCGTTCCTTGCGGGAGTGCTATCGAAAGCGTCACAGAAGTGGCCACAACGGGCGTAGATTTTGTTCTCGTTCAATCGGCCGCTTTTAGAGAAGGGGTCAATGCTGCAGATGCCATCAAAACTGCCAATGATCTTTTGGATGAGCACGCCCCGGAGTTGTTGGAAGCCGACGGATGATGGGTCACAAATCAATAGCTGTTTCTGTTCTTGTGTGGGCTTTTGCCTTTGCATCTCCTCTGCATGCACAAAATGCTGAGCCTGATACGGAAAATCTGGATGCGCGACTTGGCAAGGTTTCTCTGGAAGAAACTAATGCGAAGGCCGAGCCTGATTTAGCATTTGGTGCATATCAGCGGGGCATGTATCTCACGGCGTTTCAGCTTGCACTTCCGCGCGCTGAAGCAGGCGATCCAGCAGCCCAAACTCTGATTGCTGAACTCTATGATCAGGGCAAAGGTGTTGCAAAGGACACGAAGAAAGCAGCGGAGTGGTACGAGGTCGCGGCAAAAACAGGAAATCGGGAAGCTCAGTTCGCTTATGGCATGAAGTTGCTTCAAGGCGTTGACGTTCCCCAAAACAAAGAAGCGGGGATCGACCTAATGCGTCAGGCTGCTGATGCGGGTCATCCTTTGGCGATGTTCAATTATGCGACGCATTTGATTGATCAAAGGCCGACGACAGCGGGTTACCGCCGTGCATTGCCCTACTTGGAGCAGGCCGCCGAATACCGCCTCAGTGATGCGTATTATTCACTTGCCCGTATATATGGGGAGGGACTGGCAACTGGTATTGCGGACCCTGAAAAAGGGCGTTCATGGCTCGTTCGCGCTGCCCGCGCTGGAATTGACACCGCGCAGGTTGAGCTAGCAATCGAATTGGTCAATGGGATCAATGGAAAAAAAGATGAAAAGGCCGCTTTCGAGTGGTTTTTAATCGCAGCGCGCGGTGGCAATGTGATCGCGCAAAACCGACTGGCACATATGTTTTTTGCTGGCCTGGGTACCGAGAAAGCGCCCATTGAGGGAGCGAAGTGGCATATACTTGCAAGTAGAGCCGGGCGTGCTGACCCCGGGCTCGACGAGTATCTTCAGTTTCTCGACGAAGAAAGTAAGAAGAAAGCGTTATCCGCTGCTAACAGATGGCCGTTTTGATAACTTAGGGTATCTGGCACCTCTGCCGTTGTTCAATATATCCAGAAAATCCGTATGAATTTCCACCTTGCGAAAGTGCGCCAAGTGTGGTCAATCCGCGTAACACTTCAAACAAATTATACCGATGGAGCAGAGCGGAAAACCGCTCGGAAAAAATATGAAAATCAACGGTAACGAAATCAAGCCAGGCAATGTGATCCAGCACAAAGACTCGCTCTGGGTCGCTGTTAAAACCAATGCGGTAAAACCAGGCAAAGGCGGTGCTTTTAATCAGGTCGAACTCAAAAATCTGATTGATGGACGCAAAGACAATGAGCGCTTCCGGGCGAGTGAAACAGTTGAAAAAGTTCGTCTCGAGCAAAAGGATTTTCAGTATCTCTATTCCGAGGGTGAGATGCTCGTCTTCATGGACATGGAGAGTTATGAACAGCTGGAACTTCAAAAAGATTTTGTCGGTGACCGCTCGGCTTTTCTTCAGGACGGGATGACAGTTACGGTGGAACTGTTCGAGGAGCGCCCAATTGGTATCAAATTGCCGGATCAGGTTTCTTTGAAGATTGTTGAGGCAGATCCTGTGGTCAAAGGCCAGACTGTGTCGTCTTCTTATAAGCCTGCTGTCATGGAAAACGGTGTGAAGGTGATGGTGCCGCCGTTTATCGAGGCTGGTGAAACGATCGTCGTAGACACTGCTGAGATCCAATACATCCGGCGGGCCGAATAAATTTAATCGGGAGTGCCGCTATGGCCCGCTCTGCTCTTCTCAATGTGATGACCAATGCTGCCTTCAAGGCGGGGCGATCCTTATCGCGTGATTTTGGTGAAGTTCAAAATCTGCAAGTGTCCAAAAAAGGGCCTGGGGATTTCGTCACAAATGCCGATCTGAAAGCCGAGAAAATCATCCGCGAGGAATTGGAAACGGCAAGGCCCAAATTTGGATTTCTGATGGAGGAGTCCGGCGAGATACCGGGACAAGACCCTCAAAACAGATGGATCGTTGATCCGTTGGACGGGACCCTTAATTTCTTGCATGGCATTCCTCACTTTTGCATTTCGATTGCGTTGGAGCGGGAAAAAGAGATCGTTGCAGGCGTGGTGTATAACCCGGCCACTGACGAGTTGTTCGTGGCTGAGCGTGGGCAGGGCGCCTTTGCCAATGATACTCGCATGCGGGTTGCAGCACGCACTGCGCTCTCTGACTGCTTGATCAACATGCATATTCCCCGATTAGGCCAGGCGGGCCATAAGACAGCTCTTGCTGAACAGGCCGCTATTATGCGTGAAACGTCGGGTGTTCGTTGCTCTGGCTCAACTGCCTTGGACATGGCCTATTTGGCCGCTGGCCGATATGACGGCATTTGGCAGCGGGGGCCACAGGCGTGGGACTTTGCCGCTGGTATGGTGTTGATCCGCGAAGCAGGCGGCTATGTTTCAGACGTCAACGGCGGAAGACGCGTCTTTGAAACCGGCACCGTGATTGCAGGAAATGAACGTATTCACAAATTGCTTGGTGACGTCGTTCGCGGTGTATCCAAGACATAATGCAGGCTCTCAATAAGACCTTTTAATTGACTCATATAGCGTTTACGTTCGCCTCATCTGATTTGTCCGAGTTTCGGGCCGCTGACGGGAGGGCGTATCGTGGCACGGGAATATGATCCCCATAAACTATCCAACCCGAGCGTGTTTTTGCTCAGTATGGTCATCTTTTTGATCATTACAGGGTTTCTTGCGGCAATTCTTTACCGTCAAATTCTCCAAGCTTTTCAAACAAATCCCGGCTTGAATGGCCTTATCTTGGGGGTGCTTGTGGTCGGTGTTCTGCTTGCGCTCATTCAAGTGGTTCGCCTCATCCCGGAAGTGAATTGGGTCAACAGTTTCAGGGTGGGAAATCCTGATCTTGATAGTGCGCGCGAGCCGGTATTGCTGGCGCCCATGAAGGCGCTTCTTGGTCAAACTGGTCAGGACATGACCATTTCCACCACGTCCATGCGCTCGATTTTGGACTCCATTGGGAACAGGCTCGATGAGAGCCGTGATATCTCGCGATACTTGATTGGCCTGCTCGTTTTTTTGGGCCTGCTTGGAACGTTCTGGGGTTTGCTGCAAACGATTGGCTCCATTGGGGACACAATACAATCGCTTGATCCGCAGTCCGGTGATACCAACGATGTTTTGGATGCTCTCAAAAGCGGATTGAGAGAACCGCTTGATGGAATGGGCACGGCGTTTTCCTCGTCATTGTTTGGCCTTGCTGGTTCGCTGGTGCTTGGGTTCCTTGATTTACAGGCGGGCAGGGCGCAGACACGTTTTTACACAGAGCTTGAGAATTGGCTCTCTACCGTCACAGACCTGTCTTCTGAGATGAGCCTTTCCGGCAATGCGAGTGCCGAGGAAGTTCGTGCGCATCTTGATCAACTGACACAACGGCTGCAGGGGCAGGGTGGCAGTGGACGTGTCACAGAGGCGTTAGGCAGTCTGGTCGATAGTATCCAGCAGATGGTGCGGCACATGCGATCCGAGCAGGAAATTACCCGACAACAATTGCAGCAGCAGGAAGCTCAACAACAAGAAATTTTGCTGTTGATGCGTCGGATGAACCTGTTTTTCGATAAAGCAGCCAAAGAAGACTAGTTCCGGAATTTTCGTTGAAGGAGTGAGACCACGGTGGCGATCGCGAGATCACGATATAAAGAAAGAGCGGTCAATTACTGGCCCGGTTTCGTCGATGCGTTGGCAACGCTTTTATTGGCGATCATGTTTCTTTTGTCTGTATTCGTCTTGGCGCAGTTTCTCTTAAGTCAGGAAATCACTGGTAAAGATGAGGTTCTTAACAGGCTCAATTCGCAGATTGATGAACTCACTTCCTTGCTTGCATTGGAGCAGGCAAACAAACAGGATTTGGAGGATTCAATCGCCACGTTGGAGGCCTCACTTGCCTCTACAGAAAGTGAGCGGACCCGTTTGGAAACCCTACTAGCTTCCGGGAACAGTAATACGGAAGAAACTGAAGAACGGCTCGGCGTTCTTTCAAGCCAAATTGATCAGGAGCGGCAGATCAGTCAGCGGGCATTGAGCCAGGTTGAATTGCTGAACCAGCAAATATCCGCATTACGCCGCCAGATTGCAGCTCTCGAAGATGCGCTCAATGCATCCGAAAACCGGGATCGGGAGAGCCAAACCAAAATAGCGGATTTGGGTAAACGATTGAATGTGGCTTTGGCCCAGCGGGTGCAGGAGCTGAACCGCTATCGATCAGATTTCTTTGGGCGTTTGCGTGAAATTTTGGGTGGTCGTTCTGACATTCGGATTGTGGGCGACCGATTTGTGTTCCCGTCAGAAGTTCTTTTCACATCGGGTGCTGCGGAATTAAACGACAGTGGCAAAACGGAAATGCTCAAAGTAGCACAAGCACTCATTCAGATTGGTAGCGAAATTCCCGATGATATTAATTGGGTCCTGCGGGTCGATGGTCATACGGACAATATCCCGCTCTCCGGGACCGGACGAATTCGGGACAATTGGGAACTCTCTTCAAGTCGTGCCACGTCTGTTGTCCGCTTTTTCATTGATCAGGGTATTCCTGCAAACCGTTTGGTGGCCGCAGGATTTGGTGAATTTCAGCCTTTGGAAAATGATGATACTGAAGAAGCTCGGGCCAAGAACCGACGTATCGAACTTAAACTCACAGAACGGTAAATTGTATGGTGGAAACTGCAGATGTGATCATTGTTGGTGCTGGATTGTCGGGTCTTGTGGCAGCCCACGAATTGGTTCAGCGTGGCAAGAAAGTCATCATGCTTGATCAGGAAGGCGAGCAGAACCTCGGCGGACAGGCCTTCTGGTCATTGGGTGGTCTTTGCATGATCGATACGCCCGAGCAAAGGCGGATGCGGATCAAGGATAGTCTGGAACTGGCAACACAGGACTGGATGGGGTCTGCAAAATTTGATCGTGAAGAGGACCATTGGCCGAAGGAGTGGGCAAAGGCGTATCTTGAGTTTGCTCACGGTGAGATGCGTTCCTACCTCTATGATCTGGGCATGCGCTGGTTTCCCGTTGTGGGTTGGGCGGAGCGCGGTGGCTCTTTTGCAGATGGCCATGGCAACTCGGTTCCCAGATTTCATATAACTTGGGGTACCGGCACCGGTGTCGTTGAGCCGTTTGTGGATCGTGCCTATGAGGCTTCAAAAAGCGGATTGTTGAAATTCAAATTTCGACATCAGGTTTCCAACCTTATCAAGCAAAACGGTGCGGTGGTTGGTGTTTCCGGTGAGGTGCTTGAGCCGACGAATGTGGCGCGTGGCGAAGAAAGCAGCCGCGAAGTCGTGGGTGATTTTGAGTTCCACGCATCCTCGGTCATCGTTTCGTCTGGCGGTATCGGCGGCAATCTTGATCTGGTTCGCAAAAACTGGCCAACCGAACGTTTGGGGCCCGCGCCTAAGGAAATGATTTGCGGCGTGCCCGCCCATGTGGATGGGCGAATGGTTGATATCAGCCGTAAATCGGGCGCTGCAATTATTAACGAAGACCGCATGTGGCATTACACTGAAGGGGTGAAGAACTTCGATCCGATCTGGCCGAAACATGCGATCCGGATTTTGCCCGGTCCGTCATCCATGTGGTTTGATGCCTTGGGAAATCGGATGCCTGCACCAAACCTGCCCGGTTTTGACACAAACGCATCCTACAAACATATTCTTTCGACCGGCTATGAATATACGTGGTTTATTCTCACGCAAAAAATAATAGAAAAAGAGTTCGCACTTTCAGGTTCTGAGCAAAATCCTGACCTCACTTCAAAGAGTTGGCTGCAGGTTTTGAAAGCCCGTTTAGGAAAGGGTGCCACGCCGCAGGTTGAAGCGTTCAAGCAACGCGGCGAAGACTTTGTGGTCCGCGATGATCTGGAAAGTCTCGTTGCGGGCATGAACCAATTGGCAGGTGGTGGTCTCATCGATTATCAGAAGATCAAGCGCCAAATCGAAGCCCGGGATAGTCAGATTGACAACAAGTTCACGAAAGATGCGCAGATCATGGCCATCCATTCTGCGCGAAACTATCTCGGCGATCGTCTGATCCGAACTGCCAAGCCGCACAAAATCTTGGACCCCTCAAATGGACCGTTGATCGCAGTGCGCTTGAACCTCTGACGCGTAAAACCCTTGGTGGCATTCACACTAACTTGGACAGTCAGGTCTTGAACGCTGAGGGAGAGACGATAGCCGGATTGTTTTCCGCTGGCGAAGTTGCTGGTTTTGGCGGCGGTGGTTATCACGGCTATAACGCACTGGAAGGAACTTTCCTGGGCGGATGTATTTTCAGCGGTCGCAAGGCAGGTCTTGCTGCCGGATAGGCATGACCGATTGTTGCGCTTTTAGGCTGCGTCGAATTGCAGTTTTGCAAGTCCGGCATAAGTTCCTTTTTTGGCGATCAAGGTCTTGTGCGTCCCGTGTTCGATGACGCGACCGTTCTCCATAACCAGGATGCGATCTGCTTTAAGAATCGTAGCAAGGCGGTGAGCAATAATCACCGTTGTCCGACCTTCCACCAGTCGATCCAAAGCATCCTGAACCAGTTTTTCACTCTCAGCATCGAGGGCGCTCGTTGCTTCATCAAGAAGCAAAATTGGAGCATCGCGCAAAATTGCCCTTGCAATGGCAAGGCGTTGTCGCTGACCGCCCGAGAGCGTGACGCCACGTTCGCCAAGTTGGGTTTCGTATCCGTTGGGGAGTGCCTTAATAAACTCGTGCGCATTGGCGGCTTTCGATGCGGCGATAATAGTGTCTTTGTCCACCTCCGAGCTGCCATACGAAATATTGTCAATTACATTGGCGGCGAAGATAACGGTCTCCTGGGGTACTACGGCAAATTGTTCCCGTAATTCTGTTGGGTCGACAGTATCCAGCGAAACACCATCCAGCGAGATTGTTCCCGATTGGGGGTCATAAAAACGAAGCAGAAGTGAGAAAAGCGTACTTTTGCCGGCGCCTGATGGCCCCACTATTGCGACGGTTTCACCCGGTTTGATTTCTGCCGATAGATTAGAAAGGGCCGGAATTTCCAGTCTCGTAGGGTAGCTGAAATTCACTTTGTCAAACACCATGTGACCCTTAACCGGTAACTTTAATGGTTTTGGCCGGACGGGAGCTGTGATGGTCGGCGTGGTGTTGAGCAGCTCAACTAGTCTCTCTGCGGAACCTGCTGCCTGTGTCAGTTCTCCCCAGACTTCGGACAGCGCACCGAAAGCACCTGCCGCAAACACAGCGTAAAGAAGAAATTGACTTAGGGTTCCGGGTGTCATGGTTCCGGACAGGACATTGTTCGCGCCAATCCAAAGCACGGCAACAACGCTTGAGAAGATCAGAAAAATTGCGAAACCGGTTAGCACTGCTCGGGTGCGGATTGCGAGCCGTGCAGCTTCGAATGCATCATCGACCGCATGTGAAAAGCTGAACCGGACGTTTTTTTCGTTGGTGTAGGATTGCATCGTGCTCACTGCACCAATTGACTCCGATGCGTATGCGGTGGCCTCCGCCAGCGTGTCCTGCGCATCGCGGGAGCGTTTTCTGACTTGGCGCCCGAAAAAGATGATCGGCAAGATGATCAACGGGATCGCACTGATCACTACGAGGGACAATCCCGGCGCTGTGTAAACCATCATGGAAAGAGCGCCGATGCCCAGTATGACATTGCGTAAAGCGAGAGATGCGGTTGCTCCCACCGCTGATTTGATTTGTGTGGTATCGGCTGTCAGCCGTGAGACAATTTCGCCAGAGCGCGCCGTATCAAAAAAATCCGCACTGAGCCGTGTGACATTTGTGAAAACATCCTTTCGGAGATCCGAGACCACGCGTTCTCCGAGCCAGATCACGAAATAGTACCGGCAGGAACTTGCGAGCGCCAATATCAATGCGATGGCAATCAGGATCGAAAAGTAGGAATTTACCAGTTCCGGATTGCTGTCGGAAAACCCGAAATCAATCACACGTCGAACCGCCATCGGCAACGTGAGCGTTGTGACAGCAGCCAGCAACAGAAAGAAAATTGCGAGTGCGACTTGCAGACGATAGGCGGCCACATAAGGTAGCAGGCTGGATAGAGGCCTTAGTGTTCCGCGTTTTTTTGTTTCTTCCGCTTTTTGCAACACTGGTCTGGTTGGCTCTTGTTAAATTCAATACTCTATTGTAAGAAACGGCCAACTCAGCCGCGGATATACCTCGCGGTTTATTCATTGTATGAGACAAAAAAACAAGTTCCGATTGCTTATTGCGCTGAATTCGTCGCACGGCACGGGTAGGACAGGATACTGAAGATGAAAAAAGAAATTCATCCTGATTACCACACAGTCACTGTTGTCATGACTGATGGTACGAAATTTGAAACCCGCACCACATGGGGTGCGGAGGGCGATACACTGAACCTTGATATCGATCCCACATCTCATCCGGCTTGGACAGGTGGCAATCAACAGTTGATGGATCGCGGTGGACGGGTTTCTCAGTTCAAGAAAAAATACGAAGGCTTGGGCATCTAAGCCACACACAATCGTTTTATTGAAAACCCGGTCTTGTACCGGGTTTTTTATTGTCCGCTGTTTTTTTCTATCGCCGAGCAGCGCCAAATGCGGTGGAAAGCAGGTCTATTTGTTGTTCGACGGGATTCGTAATTGTGTCGTTTTCGTCGCTGGTGCGATGGCCATACAGCTCGGCATCCAATGTGACAACACGATTTTGCAGTGCCATTGAGCGCGTAACCAGTTCCTGAAACTCCTGCGGAAGATCATTCCATGCGGGATTGTCCGTTTCGAACACCACATCTGCGAACGTAATTTTCTTCTTTTCATCGAGGAGTTGTTCGCGGGTCATTTCGCCTTCATTAGCTGCACGTTGAAGCAGAAGCCAGGAAGCGATTTGCATCAAACGTGTGGTCAAACGCATTGATTCGGAGCCGTATAGCATCGCGGACGCGCGAGGCAGCCCTTTGGCATATTCGCGTCCTTTGCTATCCAGAAATGTGGCGCTTTCTTCCACAAGCCCCATTCCATCATGGAACAGCGCTTTGAACTTTTCAGAGTGTGCAAACCTTTCGGCAAGATTGATTGTTTGTGACACGGCGGCACCCCTGCTGAACATTTAGACTTAATAAAAAGTAAATTAGTCCAGATGACTTTGAGCGTAAAGAAGGGTTGAAAGGTGTGGTTAATATCCACAGCTGATGAAAAAAGACAAAAAAAAGAGCCGAATAAACGGCTCTGAAAAGTTAACAGGGAGGCGTCAAACAAGGCAACCAAAAGGCTGCGTGCTTGAATCCAGAAAGTCTGGATGCCTCATTAATGTGCGATAAACCTTAATCGTGGGTTAACAGCTTCTATAAAATCCAAAGCCTGCTCTTTACGATTTGAAAAGAGCGTTCGCCGCCGATAGATGATCCGACTTTGCTTCTTTTGCGGCGTGCAGTCTTTCAATTTCTTCATTCAAAAGCGTAACCATATCGGTGAGTTCATCAATCGATAACGTTGCAAGATCTTGGCCCAGCCGATAGCCTTCACGCTTTTTAGACTTTTCCTCTTCGTCCATTTGGCCTCCGGTTTCTCAAGCAAATTTGATTGCCAGCCAGTGCAGCGCAGGATATAATGGTTGCGATTTCATGACAATATGTGAACTCTTCCCGCGAGGGAGCCTCCCAAAACCCGGGCAGGCACACGGGGAAGATTTATTCGTAGGAGACACAAACATGGCTGCACCATTGATGCCTAAAGCAACTGCCGTTTGGCTCGTTGACAATACTTCCCTGACATTTGATCAAATCGCTGAGTTTTGCGTTTTGCATCCATTGGAGGTGAAAGCGATTGCCGATGGTGAAAGCGCACAGGGGATTAAGGGCATGGACCCGATTTCCACGGGTCAGCTAACCCGGGAGATGCTCGAAAAGGCTCAAGAGGATAAGACATTTCGGTTGAAGATGGCTGATCCGAAGGTGAAGGTGCCGGCACTGAAAAAGAAGGGGCCGCGATATACCCCGCTTTCAAAACGTCAGGACCGTCCCAACGCAATTCTTTGGCTGGTGCGAAGCCATCCGGAACTCAAAGATGCGCAAATCATCCGGCTGGTTGGAACCACTAAAACGACCATTGCTGCGATTCGGGACCGTACCCACTGGAACTCGGCCAACTTGCAACCGATGGATCCGGTTTCATTGGGGCTTTGCACCCAGATCGCTTTGGATTTTGAAGTGAACAAGGCTGCGAAATGGGCTCCCCAAAAACCTGTCGAAGAAACAGAGGCTGGCGACACACTCAAGCCCGTGGAAGAAACGCAGAACTTTTCTCTCGATACAACACCGCCAGTGGATCAGCCTGATGAGACCATCAATGCGGATGATGTGTTTGCCAATTTCGCGAAAGAAAAGTCTGACGACGAAAGTTAAACTCAGCCCTCGCTGCCCCATTCTCGTTCATTCGTTTACGGCAGTTACCCTTCGTTC
>CAWUJX010000049.1:0-19306 GCA_963922635.1 uncultured Hyphomicrobiales bacterium
TTGTGGGGAGCACTTCAGTTATATGTCTCAGCTCCGAGTTGCGCCTTCCCCATCTCTTCGGCAAGATAGGCATATTCAACTGTTGAGAGACCATATCCGCGCTCAGAGTCAGTGAGCCAGAAATTCCACAGGCCCTGACTTTTCGCCTTTGCCTTCAACCCTTCAAGGATTTCTGTTTGACGCGGCGTATAGGTCCAACGGTCGCCCACATTCACCTCAGCCAAAAACTCTTCGTCCACAGGAAGCACATCTTCCTGGATCATCCTGGAAACTTTCTCGTGGAGCGGCTTTAGCCGTTCAGTCATCCCAAGGTTCATAGCTTCACTCACCTGTCATCTCCTCCTCATTTGGCGCCAACCGTAGCGAGGGCAAACGCCGAAAACTGCTCAATTATTGCTTGTTTTTCTTCATCACTCTGATTTCTTCGCGGCTTGTACCACAACACCGGATTATTGAGCACCGCAAGAAGCGCTTTTGACGCAAAGGAAGGGTTTTCGAACTGAAATTCACCCTCATCGCGACCTTCAATTAACACATTGCGAAACAAGCCTTCATACTGCTCGCGCTCACGCATCAACAGCTTCAGTTTTTCCCGTTGTTTGGGAGTCGTTGCTCCCGCGAGGTGCATCTCCACACCCTGCAGAACGACCCGCTGGTAATCAATATTATCGAGCATGTTACGAACATGGGCTCGACACATTTCTTTCAGGCGTTGCTGAACTAATCCGTTGGATCGTGCGATTGGTTCGACCGCGCTGGTATTGAGAGCCATCCCATGGCGATGCACATCGAAAAACAGTTCAGCTTTTGAACGGTAGTAGTGATATATTCGGCCCTTTGTGGCACCCAGATAGTCCGCCACATCATCAATACTGGTCGCAGAGAAACCCGCTTGCGTGAAGCACTTGGCCGCCGCATCCACAATCACCGAGCGTGCAGAATCGATTTCCAAAACCTTCTCCAACGACCAACCCAAACCTAACACGCGGGATAGGCACCAAGTCCGTTGACGCGCAACATACTACTGAGTATGACGATATGACAAGACCAAAATTTTCACCTCTTGGAGGACGTGATGAGTATTCTTGAAGATCTCTTTTCCATGAAAGGAAAAACGGCGCTGGTGACCGGTGCTGCCACAGGCATTGGGCGCATGGCCGCGACCGCATTGGTGAATGCAGGATGCCAAGTCCTGATTGCATCGCGCAAAGGCGAAGCATGTGAGGCCGTTGCAGCCGAACTCAATTCCATGGGCGCTGAAGGTTCCGCGGTGGGTTTTGCCGGTGACGTTAGTTCCAAAGAAGGAATCGAAGCACTTGTGGCGGAGGTCTTGTCGCGCAGCGATACGCTTCACATCCTCATCAACAATGCAGGGGTCACATGGGGCGCTCCGATGGATGAGTTCCCGTATGAGGCATGGAGTAAAGTGATGGATGTGAACGTCACAGGGCTCTTTTATCTCACCCAAAAACTATTGCCCACGTTACATGCATCGTCCTCACCGGAAGATCCTGCCCGCGTAATCAACCTTGGTTCTGTAATGGGAACGGCTGCATTGGGCGAAGGCGCTTATTCGTATTCCGCTTCGAAAGCAGCCGTTCATCATATCACCCGCATCATGGCGCGTGAGCTTGCTGAAAAACACATCACATTTAACGCGTTTGCGCCTGGACCCTTCCAAAGCAAGATGACGGCTTTTGCCACCGCAACGGAAGAGCAAGCCGAACATGTGGGCAAAGGTGTGCCATTGGGGCGGATCGGCTCCCCCGACGATATTGCGGGCGCAACGCTCTATCTTTGCGGCAAAGGTGGTGCATATATAACAGGCGCTGTATTGCCACTTGATGGCGGCATTCACGTTAACCCCGAAGCCGATTTGTTCGGAATGCACAGGTGATCAAATGAGCAAAATGAAACTCGAAGAATTCATGGCTTCAGCTGGCACATTAGAGTGCACATCGGATTGGGTTACGGTCGATCAGGCGCTAATCAATATGTTTGCGGAAGCCACCCATGATCATCAATTTATTCATGTGGATCAAGCGCGCGCGAAGGCGGAGACGCCTTTTGGTGGCACCATTGCACATGGATTTCTATCCCTGTCGCTCATGTCAAATTTCGCTGAGAACTCGTTGCCTGGCATCGAAAACACTGCAATGAGCATCAATTACGGTTTTGAGAAAATCCGCTTCCTGATGCCGGTGCCGGCGGGCGCCCGCTTACGGGGGCATTTCAAATTAATCGAATGCACCGAACGCAAGCCAGGCGAAATTCTCAACAAGTACGAAGTTTCCGTTGAAATCGAAAATACCGAAAAGCCTGCGCTCATTGCCGAGTGGCTGGGGCTTACCGTCATGAAAAAGGATTAAACTCATGGGCATTTCATTTGAAGGACAAGTTGCAATCGTCACGGGTGCCGGAAACGGTTTAGGCAAGTCGCACGCGCTTGAACTGGGTCGGCGGGGTGCGAAAGTTGTTGTGAACGACTTTGGTGGCGCGCGCGACGGTACAGGCGGCTCTCTTTCCCCTGCAGAAACCGTCGTGGAAGAAATCGTTGCTGCTGGCGGCGAAGCAATGGCAAACGGCGCAAACGTAGCCAATTACGAAGACTGTGAAGCCATGGTTGCGGATGCGGTCGCCAAATGGGGGCGGGTAGACGTACTTATCAACAACGCAGGGATCCTGCGAGACAAATCCTTCGGCAAACTCGAAATGAGCGATTGGAACATGGTTGTCGATGTTCACCTGAACGGCTCAGCCAATTGCTCGCGCGCTGTCTGGAACCAAATGAAAGAACAGGACTATGGTCGGATCCTGATGACCACGTCCACATCCGGCATTTACGGCAATTTTGGCCAAGCCAATTATGGTGCAGCGAAATTGGGCGTTGTGGGCCTGATGAACACGCTCTGCATTGAAGGCGCAAAAAACAATATTCAGGTCAATTGCCTTTCGCCCACAGCGGCCACACGCATGACTGAGGATATCTTGACTGAAGACATGCTTGCGAAACTCGATCCGAAATACGTCACACCTGCTGCTGTGTTCCTCGTATCGAAAGAAGCACCAAACCATTGCGTGATGTTTGCCGGCGCAGGCACCTATGCAACCATGCAGATCAGTGAAAGTGCTGGCATCAATTTGCCCGAAGACCAGCGAAACGCCGATGGCGTGGCAGCTAACTTTGAAGCTATCTCTGACATGTCGAACCCGGACATTTTCTACTCCGGCACTGAACACGTGGTGAAAGCCGTTCAAAAATCCAACTAGAATTAGAACAGACCCATGACCGCGCATTCGCCTCGAAACCAACTTCTGATCCGCATCTTCGAAACAAGCGGATCGGTGTTGGCGATGGCCTATGCGCTGTTGATCGCATCGAATACCGGCAATGAAATCCTTGGGTTCTCATTGCTACTGGTATCAGCGCTTTTGTTCGCCGCTTGGGGGTGGATCGACAAACGTTGGGCATTTTTGATTTTGCAATTTTTCTATGCCGCTTCTGCAATCATCGGCCTTGTGCGCTGGAGCTGAAGTCGTCACACTAATTTTCTCTTGGAGGAGAACCAAAATGAGATCAGCAGTAATTGTTTCAACCGCCCGCACGCCAATCGGCAAAGCCTATCGCGGTGCATTTAATGATACACAAGCACAAGAACTAGGCGGCCACGCCATAGCCCACGCCGTGGAACGCGCGGGCGTGGACAAGGCCGAAATCGACGACGTGATTGTGGGGGCCGCACTTCAACAGGGCTCCACAGGAACGAACGTGGCAAGACAGTCTTTGTTGCGCGCTGGATTGCCCACATCTGTAGCGGGTCAAACCATAGATCGCCAGTGTTCATCTGGCCTGATGGCAATTGCAACGGCTGCCAAACAAATCATTTCCGATGGCATGACTGTCACTGTGGGCGGCGGCTTGGAATCCATTTCACTCGTCCAGAATGAAAACATGAACCTTCATCGCGGTATGGACCCATGGCTGAAAGAAAATATTCCGGCCACCTATATGACCATGCTTGAGACTGCAGAGATTGTGGCGGACCGCTATGGCGTTTCCCGCGATACGCAGGATGAATATGCATACCAGTCACAGATGCGAACCGCCGCTGCTCAGGAAGCAGGCAAGTTCGACGATGAGATCGTACCACTCCCCTCTTCCATGAAAGTCATGGACAAAGAGACCAAGGAAATCTCGGATGTGGCAGTGACCCTTGATAAAGATGAAGGGAACCGCCCGTCCACCACATTGGAAGGTCTGCAATCCCTTCAGCCAGTTTTCAAAGGCGGACAACAGGTCAAGGAAGGCCAAAACATCACAGCGGGAAATGCCTCCCAATTGTCCGACGGGGCTTCCGCGTCCGTTTTGATGGAAGAAAGCGAAGCGTCGAAACGCGGACTTGAACCGCTTGGAATTTACAAAGGTATGGCGGTAGCGGGCTGTGACCCCGATGAAATGGGCATTGGACCTGTTTTTGCCGTTCCCAAACTTCTCAAAGCCAACGGCCTCACGATCGATGATATTGATCTCTGGGAATTGAACGAAGCGTTCGCCAGCCAGTGCCTCTATAGCCGCGACAAGCTTGGCATTGACCCGGAAAAATACAACGTCAATGGCGGCGCTATTTCCATCGGTCACCCTTATGGGATGTCAGGTGCGCGCATGACGGGCCATGCTCTGATTGAAGGGAAACGCCGTGGCGCGAAACATGTGGTCGTGACCATGTGCATTGGCGGCGGCATGGGTGCCGCTGGCTTGTTCGAAGTGGCGTAAAAGAACATCCAATCGTGATAGCCTGTGCCTTTGATTGAGTTTTGGGGCACAGGCAGCTTATTGTGCAGGGCCGCGGCGGTGAGCCCTCATTTCACACACGCCAATTCAAGACAACTTTTCCAGACCGGCCCGACTTCATGACAGCAAAGCCTTTTTCAAAGTCTTCCACATCAAAACGATGGGTGATCACACGGCTCACATCCAGACCATTTTGAAGCATGGCTATCATTTTATACCATGTTTCAAACATCTCCCGACCATAGACGCCTTTGATGGTAATTGCCTTGAACACAATGTGGCTCCAGTTGACGGGAGATTCGCCCGGAGGAATTCCAAGAAGTGCAATTTTGCCACCCATCACAAGCGTATCTACCATTTGATCAAGGGCCGTTTGGTTGCCGGACATTTCAAGCCCCACATCAAAGCCTTCGGATAAACCCAATTCATGCACCACATCATTCAGGTCTTCATCACCCACGTTCACAGGACGCACGCTCGGCACCACATGCTCCGCAAGCCTTAGCCTGTCCGGATTGATATCAGTGATAACGATATTTCGCGCACCCGCGTGTCGAGCAACCGCCGCCGCCATGATTCCGATTGGGCCCGCGCCTGTGATCAGGACATCCTCACCAAGCAAATCGAAGCTGAGGGCTGTATGCACTGCATTCCCAAGCGGGTCGAGAATAGCGCCAATCTCGTCGGGAATATCATTAGGCAGCGGCACAACATTGAACGCGGGCAGTTTCAAATACTCAGCAAATGCCCCTTGTTCGTTGACCCCAATGCCACGGGTACCCGGATCAAGGTGGAACTTTCCTGCGCGCGACTGACGGCTTTCGGTACCGATCAAGTGGCCTTCGCCGGAACAACGTTGACCCAGCGAAAGGCCGCGAACGTCACGGCCCATGTCAACAATCTCACCGGCAAACTCATGCCCTGTTATCATGGGGACCGGAACTGTGGCTGATGCCCATTCATCCCAATTCCAGATGTGAATATCCGTCCCACAAATTCCCGTCTTGTTCACGCGGATCAAAACCTCATCGGGGCCAATTTCAGGCACAGCAGCTTCAATCTGCCATAACCCTTCTTCACGCTTCGTTTTTGCAAGGGCGGTCATCATGTTTGCAGACATCAGATCACTCCCAAATTTCGGCCGACTTTTTCAAATGCGGTGAGAGCAATGTCCAATTCAGAAGCTGTGAGAGCCGCATTCATCTGCGTGCGAATACGCGCCTGACCATGCGGGACAACCGGGAAAAAGAAGCCCGAAACGTAAACCCCTTCGTCAAAGAGTTGGGACGCCATGTTTTGTGCAAGTTTCGCATCACCCAACATGACAGGAATAATCGGATGATTGCCCGGAAGAAGTTCAAACCCCAATTTGGTTAAACCTGATCGCCAATACGCAGCGTTTTCAAACAATTGCGAACGAAGTTCGCCCCCCTCTTCCACCAACCGGATAGCTTCAAGGCCAGCCGCAACCACCGCAGGAGGCAAGGAGTTTGAAAAAAGGTAGGGACGCGCGCGCTGTCTCAACAAATCGATAACCGGTTGCGGACCGGCGATATAACCCCCTATCGCGCCTCCCAAAGCCTTACCGAGTGTTCCTGTCAGAATATCCACATCGACGCCAAAATGCTCCGGTGTTCCCGCTCCCGTTGCACCCATGAACCCGGTCGCGTGGCAGTCATCAACCATGACAATCGCTTCATACCGATCGGCAAGTGCCCGAATATCCGGCACTCTCGCAAGCGTTCCGTCCATCGAAAAGACACCATCGGTCGCGATCATGATATGCCGTGCGCCTTCGTTTTTAGCCTGCTTGAGCGCATATTCGAGCGATGCCATATCGTTGTTGTCGTAGCGATATCGCTGCGCTTTACACAGACGGATACCATCAATGATTGAGGCATGATTCAGACTGTCTGAAACGATGGCATCGTCCGGCCCCAACAACGGCTCGAACAATCCCCCATTCGCATCAAAACATGCGGCAAACAGAATGGAATCATCCTTGCCTAAAAATTGAGCAAGGCGCTGCTCCAACTGCCGATGGATATCTTGTGTTCCACAGATGAACCGAACACTGGCCATGCCATAGCCATGGTCGTCCATTGCTCTCTGCGCTGCACTCACCAGCGCAGGATGGTTGGCAAGACCAAGATAATTGTTTGCGCAAAGATTGATCACTTCGCGGTCTGACACAGACACAGTGCCGGCTTGCTCTGATGTGATGAGACGCTCCACTTTAAAAAGGCCGTCCGCCTTGATCTCTGACAGTGTGTTGTTGATGCTGGCGAGAAACGATTGTGTCATGTCCGGACTCCTTTTCGAAATTCTGTCATAACGGATTAATTTCCGCAATAACGAAAAGGTAGTTTGGACACAAGTCCAGTTGGCGTTTAAAGACTAAGCTTTCACAATAAGAAATACTCGCGCGGGCCCGGCCACCGTTGCGATCTCATGCGGTACATCCGCTGCATAACGGGCCGTATCTCCGGAAGAAACCAACAATTCTGCGCTTCCTGAAACTACACGAATATCGCCTTCAAGAACCGTCAGCTGCTCCCTCGTTCCTCGGCGATGCGGCTGACTTTTTAACGACCCGTTTTCAGCGAAACGGATATCATAAACCTCGTGACCGTCTGCATCCTCAGGTGGTGAGAGGATCGCAATCCGACATCCGAGTTTTTCTATCGTCGGCACCTCAGCAGACCGAAGAACCGTAATATTATCCGTCTGTGTATTTTCCCCCAAAAGGCCAGCAAAATCCACGTTCAGTGCGCGGGTAAGATTCCACAAGGTTGCGATCGTCGGGCTACTCTCGCCACGCTCAATCTGGCTTACCATCGACCTTGAAACCCCGCTCAGGTTCGCAGTCGCATCCAATGATAAGCCCTGAGCCTTACGGGCTTCTTTCAACCGCAATGGCAACTCACTTAAAAATATGTCGGGCTTATCGGTCATGCCTCTAATACCTTGCCCGGCGCGATATCGCGTGCATCGAGTTTCAAATGGATAAGGCACGGACCATCTGTTGAAATTGCCTTGTTCATAACACTCTCAAATTCGTCGTCTTTCCAGACCGCATAAGCGTCAGCGCCGTATGCTTTCGCCCAGGCTTTGAAGTCGGGATTTTTCATGCCCGTACCGGACACCCGGCCTGGATAATCACGCTCTTGATGCATCCGGATCGTACCATAAACCCCGTTATCGCATACGATCACTTTGATATTGAGGCCGTGTTCGCATGCTACGCCAAACTCCTGGCCTGTCATTTGAAAGCAGCCGTCGCCTGCTAGCACAATGATCGTCTTATCGGGATTACGCTTTGCGGCAGCAACAGCAGCCGGCATTCCGTACCCCATGGAACCGGACGTGGGGGCGAGTTGCATTCCCCATCGATATCGGAAAAAACGATGCAGCCAGATCGCATAATTTCCGGCACCGTTGCAGACAATTGCATCGTTGGGGAGCAACTCCCGCAACTTAGCGATTGTGTGGCTCATGGTAACTGCGCCAACGCCTGCTGGTGGCTTATCAGTCCATTGCAGGTAACTTTCATGGGCGGCATCGGCTTCATGTTGGAAATTTACCCGCGCATCCCACTCCAGTAAAGAACTGAGAAACGTATTAGGCGTGGAATTTATGGCAATCTCAGGCACGTAAATCCGCCCCAGTTCTTCCGGCCCCGGATGAACATGCACAAGCCCCTCGCCTTTGCCTGGTATCTCAAGAACCTCAAAGCTCTGGCTCGGGTTCTCACTGAAGCGGCAACCGAGCAGTAAAAGTAAATCCGAATCCGAAACACGCTTTTTAAGTTCCGGATTGATACCCAATCCCACATCGCCCGCATAATTTGGATGGCGTGCATCAAAAAGGCTCTGCCGACGAAAAGAAACACCCACAGGCAGCCCCCACTTTTCAGCAAACTGACGCAGCATATCCGTCGCTTCCGCAGTCCACCTGGAACCACCCACCACCACGAATGGAGATTTTGCCTGTTCTAGCTTGGTCACAAACCGTTCGAGATCACCTAGCGTTGGGGCAGGCTCTGCCACTTCCACACGCGGACCAGCTTCACCGCTTACGGTCTCCCGCAGCATATCTTCCGGTAATGCAATAACGACAGGACCCGGACGCCCAGACATGGCCACATGCCAAGCATGGGAGAGAATTTCGGGAATACGATCTGCGCGATCAATTTCCTCAACCCATTTGGCGATGGAACCAAAAACGGCACGATAATCCATTTCCTGAAAAGCTTCGCGGCCTCTCATTTCGCGGCCAATCTGGCCTACGAACAGAACCATAGGTGTGGAATCCTGTGCTGCGATATGAACTCCCGCCGCAGCATTTGTGGCGCCGGGGCCTCGCGTCACCATGCAAATGCCGGGTCTGCCGGTCATCTTACCATCCGCTTCCGCCATGATCGCAGCACCACCTTCGTGGCGTGCTACTACTGTTTCGATGGAAGCATCATAGAGACCGTTCAATACTGCCAGATAACTTTCACCGGGGACGCAGAAGACCCGCTCCACGCCCTGCGCTTCGAGGCACTTTACAATCAGGTCACCGGCATTCATTGGGAGAAAACACCTTCCGCATGCAATTCTTCGTATTGCGCATCGTCAAACCCAAGCTCTTGCAATATCTCTCGATTATGCTGACCGAGCAAAGGCGGGTCTCGGTCAATGGTGACCGGTGAGGCAGAGAATTCGATGGGGTTTTTGACGGCCCTGTAAGTGCCTTCTGAGGGATGTTCCCGCTCTTCCAAAAAACCCGTTTCGGAAATTTGCGGATCGGCCAAGACACTCTCCAACGAATGAACCCGCATACACGGCACGTTTTGCGCGGCCAGAACTTCCATCCATTCATCGGTCGTTTTCAGCAGAGCCACTTCTTCGCAGACCTTGTATAGATCAGTGATGTTCTTTGTGCGCTCTTTGTAAGTGGAATATCGCGGATCTTCCATCAGATCTTCGCGGCCACCGTGGCTCAGAAAGTTGATCCAATTGTCATTGGAATACGGCATGACCGCTATATAGCCGTCCTTGGTACGGTAGGGTTTCCGGTTCGGGTTCACGGACCTTGTATAGGCAATCGGCTCCCGTGGTGGCACAAAGGCATGGCCATAAAGGTTCTCTGCCATTGTGAACGACACCATGCATTCCATCATTGGAACTTCTACGAACTGCCCCTCGCCTGTGCGCTCGCGATGAAGAAAGGCTGCCAGCATTGCATACGCCGCATGGAGCCCTGTGGTTTTGTCTGCCACAAGACCGGGGAAGTACCGCGGTTCAGTGGAACCATCCTGCATGGGGATCATGAAGGCAGCACCGGACGCGGCCTGAACCAAATCATCATAAGCCTGCCGCTCGGCATAATGCCCCTTCGAGCCATATCCCACCGCATGACAATAAATGATATTCGGATTGAGACCTTTCACGCTTTCATAATCAAACCCCAACCGACGCATCCCACCGGCACGAATGTTATGGATAAAACCGTCGGCGGTCTCGATCAGCTTTTTGAGAATATCCTTGGCGCCTTGTTTGCGCAGATCAAGAGACATCGCTCTCTTGTTGCGATTGATTGTAAGATAAATCGGCCCCATACCTGACGAAACCATTGGTCCAGCATGGCGCATAATATCACCATCAGGGCTTTCGATTTTGATGACGTCCGCACCAAGGTCACCCAAAAGCTGTGTGCAGTATGGGCCTAGAACCACGGATGTGAGATCGAGAATACGGTAGCCCTCAAGCGGGCGTTTTGGATTACTATTGCTGGTCATCGCGCGACTATTATGGAAAGCAATTTGCTTTTCAACCGCCAATGAAAGAGAGATTATCCCTATTCAAATGATACGCTTTTCCAAACCCGCCATTTAACAGAGCACGATCGATCGAAACCGGGTAAAATCCAAAGTCAGCGAAATCCACATACAATTCCGCCTTTGGGTGTCTTTCAAGGAAATGCTCTCGAAACAGGCCGCGTTTCGGATCCGCGTTTTGCATTCGAGATGCCGTGCCAATGAGCGTTATCCTGGGGTGGGCAAGACCGTCCCCTTTGCCGGGCTCCCCCAGCAAAAAAGAACACACCTCATTTTCAAGAAGGCACTGTGAGTGCACTGACAAATCCGAGGCACAGAAAAAGAAGCCGGTCTCTTCGTGCCACCCTGCAGCCACACGACTGACCAACGGAACCTGTGTATCTTTTTCAACAACGCCGAGTGCAGAATACTTGGTTTCGGCAACCAATCGTTGTGCAAGTTCGAGCGCTTCGTCATTTGTTTCCCTAACCGGATTGATTTTCTCAGTCATGGCTTTTCCTAGTTCACACCCGCCCTACACATCATTATAAGACTTAGAAAATTTCTGGAGGAGAACAAGCCATGCGTGGGCAAATGATGGAGCGCCAGCTCCTGATATCGGATATTATTGAGCATGCCGCCCGTTATCACGGTGACACTGAAATCGTTTCCGTGAACACAGACGGGTCCCGCCATCGGACAAATTATTCTGAGCTTCGGGACCGATCTTTCAAAATCGGCACCGCCCTCAAAAATCTTGGCATGAATGAAGGCGACCGGATTGGAACGCTCGCATGGAACAACCATCGCCACCTCGAACTCTACTACGGCATTTCAGGCATGGGTCTTGTGTGCCACACGGTTAACCCCCGGCTCTTCCCCGAACAGTTGATTTACATTATCGGCCATGCTGAAGATCGTATTGTCTTCTTCGACCAGACATTTTTGCCCCTGGTTGAGGGCATCCGGGAAAAGCTTCCAAAAGTGGAAGCCTGGGTTCTCATGGAGCCGCGCAGCGTTGACGTTGCGACCAACCGCGATTGGCTATCCTTTTATGAGGACATGATTGAGGCAACCGACGCGAGCGGAAACTGGCCGGAGTTCGAAGAACGGCTGGCGTCTTCCCTTTGCTACACGTCAGGCACAACAGGACATCCAAAAGGTGTTCTATATTCTCACCGTTCAACACTGCTTCACGCGATGATGTCGGCAACGCCGGACGTCATGGGTTTTTCCGCCCGTGATTGCCTTTTGCCGGTGGTTCCCATGTTTCATGTGAACGCCTGGGGCTCGCCCTATGCGGCCGCCCTCGCTGGCTCCAAGATGGTGATGCCTGGACCGGGCCTTGATGGCGCAAGCCTTGCCAGCCTGTTCAACGATGAAAAAGTAACAATCGCAGCCGGTGTTCCAACAATCTGGGCCGGACTGATCCAGCATCTGGAGGAAACGGGGACCAAACTCCCATACATGAACCGCACAGTAATCGGTGGGTCGGCATGTCCGCCTTCGATGATCGATAAATTCCGTGATGATTATGATGTGGAAGTTCTTCATGCGTGGGGCATGACAGAGATGTCGCCGCTCGGCTCAGTCAACCATCTCAAGAACAAGCACTTTGAATTAAGCGAAGAGCAGCAAAAAGAAATCCGTCTTGGTCAGGGTCGACCGCCATTCGGGATGGAGCTTGCAATCTTTGATGATGATTTCAATCGCCTGCCAAATGATGGTGAAACACAAGGCAACTTGTACTGCCGTGGACCTTGGGTGTTGGATGAATATTTCCTCGCCGAAAAAGGCACCACACTTGAGGACGGCTGGTTCCATACAGGAGATGTGGCCACTTTGGACGAGGATGGCTTCATGATTATTCGAGACCGCTCAAAAGACATTATCAAGTCTGGCGGCGAATGGATCTCAACGGTGGAACTGGAAAACCTTGCCGTTGGGCATCCGGGAATTGCCTCTGCAGCTGCGATTGCTGCGCGTCACGAAAAATGGGACGAACGGCCTGTTATCATCGCGGTCAAAGCACCTGGTAAAGATGTTTCAGAAGCCGAGTTATTGGAATATTTCGGAGACAAAATTGCCAAATGGCAGGTGCCCGACAAGGTGATTTTTGTCGATGCGCTGCCGCTCGGCGCTACGGGTAAAATTCTGAAAAAGGAATTACGCGAAGAATATGGGGAGTGCTTGGTGGCGTAATCACTCGATTGTCATGCTTGAGATGTGAAATTTCTACGAAATTATGGTACTACAGTTTCGGGGCGAATTATTTTGGGGGAACCAAATGAACATTCAGCCGCGCCTTTTTAATTTCCTGATAGTCCCGTTCGTATTGCTCAGTATGTCTGCCGCTAGCGCCACGGAAGGCGGACAAGAAGGTTTCGCAGGAGGCCCTTCCAACGTAAGAGTTAGCACTGAATCACTCATAAAAATGAACGATTCTTCTCTCAAACTGCTCTTGGATGATTACATAACAAATCAGACCGAGGACGGCTTCAGCACATTCCTATTTCGTGATCTCGTGAGATCGCTGATTTTCGATAAGGGGTATGTTGTTCAGATAATCAAAAGAGTGAACCGGCACACCAGCGTAAGTCTGAGACAAACCACACTCGATGCTGAAATAACACGCATCAACAAGCGGATACGGGCCGTTTCCGATCGTGCGGATAGCAAACAGTTTGATCAGATTTCCAGAGCCCGGAAAGCGCTGTTGCGAAATGGCTTGGTCGAACCCTCTTCGGTCACAGAAGAGCAATATGTTAAACTCATAACGGAACTGCGTGGCCTTACGGTCATTCAGGCGTTTATTGAACAGTGGTACCAGGAGCCACTGCTTGGTCCCACTGCCGACGCAAGTTTTGAAAATTAGTCCCTGAATTTCAAAATCTGAAACTGAAACCAAATGAGCGGACGTGGCGTTTCTTTTCTAAAGGAGTTTTTGTCATGTTCCGTATCTTCCACTCGTCTGTAACATTAATCGCAACAGCCGCACTCGTAGCCGTCTTTTCATTGCCAACGACACTTGCCCACGCCTTCACTTTCGAAGATTATTTCACCGGAAAGACAGTTGCCTTTGGGAAGTTCTGGGCGATTAACGGCGTCAACCGCACGTTCCGCGTGGATTTGGATGGTACATGGGACGGAAAGACCCTAACCTTGGTGGAGGATTTCGTCTACGACGATGGCGTCGAAGAAACCAAGATTTGGTACTTCACCAAAACCGGTGAAGGCCAATATGTGGGCCGACGAGATGACGTGGAAGGCGTGGCAAACGTCACCATCAACGGAAATACCGCGCGATATGGCTACGGACTTTATCTTGATGCAGAAAATCGCGAAAACCTCGTTCAGCTCAAAGACAAAATGGTGCTGCTCGAAGACGGTACCGTGAGAAATACAGCAACCGTTTTCAAGTTTGGATTTCCGGTTGGTAGGGTCGTGGTCAATTTCGCCCGCGCCGAAGATGAGGGCATTCTTCAACGGCCCTGAGTGGTTTATACGTTTACGTTAACGTAATCGGTTGCACCAACTCAAATTCCCTGTATAGAGTTTGGCAAAAGACACCCTTCCGGAGGAATAAAAAATGAGCATGGATTCAGCAGTAGAAGCAATCACAGCAAAGGTAGCTGGCGGCAGCGGCATCGGCGCAACAGTCAAATTCGATTGTGGTGATGCAGGCGTCGTTTTCATCGACGGCAACGAGACGCCTCCAACAGTTTCGACAGACAACGTCGAGGCTGATTGCACGGTCGTTTGCGACAAGGAAACACTGGACAGCCTCATCGCAGGCGATCTCGATCCAACTGCAGCGTTCATGCAAGGCAAAATCAAAGTGGAAGGCGACATGGGTGTCGCTATGAAATTGAGTTCCATTCTCTGAACCTTTTGAAGTTTGGCGTCTTATGATGCCAACGGCAAAATATAAATCTTGATTTCGAAAAGGGCGGCAGACATGCTGCCCTTTTTTGTTGAGCAAGTTCAGGAAATTAACATGGCAGATCACGGATACGAAGATGGACGGCTGAACCTGCCCTTTGTGGGCTTTGCAACATTTGGCAAAAATCCGATTTGCGAAGATTGGGACAATATCGATGCCGATGTGGCAATTTTAGGTGCTCCCTTTGATTTTGGCACGCAATACCGTTCCGGCGCACGGTTTGGCCCGAGAGGTATTCGTGAAGCATCTACACTCTTTTCGTTTGGTCACGCAGGTGCATACGACCACGAAGATGATGCGATCTACCTGCCTGGTTCTGTCAAAATCGTGGATATGGGCGATGCCGACATCGTTCACACCGATACTGAAAAAAGCCATTCAAACATTGAATACGGTGTCCGTAAGGCACTTGCTGCTGGCGCGCTACCGGTAACACTGGGCGGCGATCATTCAATCAACATTCCCTGTATCAACGCATTCGATGATCAAGGCCCTTTCCATCTCGTTCAAATCGATGCCCATCTGGACTTTGTCGATGTACGGCACGGTGTAAGAAATGGCCATGGCAATCCCATGCGGCGGGCTGCGGAAAAAGACTATGTGACGGGTCTTTCCCAAATCGGTATTCGCAATGTCTCTTCCACGGCCAAGGAAGGTTATGATGACGCCCGCGCCATGGGTTCTGATATCTTGTCAGTTCGCCAGTTTCGAAAGCTGGGTGTGGAAAATGTTCTGAAACGAATTCCACAAGGCGCACGCTACTACATCACCATCGATATTGACGGCTTTGACCCCTCAATCGCGCCCGGAACAGGCACGCCCAGCCACGGTGGTTTTCTCTATTATGAAGTTCTTGAATTGTTGCAGGGCCTGGCAAAACAAGGGGAGGTGATTGGCATGGACTTGGTCGAAGTAGCGCCCGACTACGATACGACCGGAAGCACCTCATTTCTGGCTGCGCAGATATTGCTGAACGCTCTCGGGTTTATTTTCCATGAACGCAAAACCTCTCGCTAACGTGAAAAAAACTTACGTGCGTAGTTTCCCTTGAGAAAAATTGAGACTCCCCATTGACCGAGGCACAGCAATCATGCTTGTTTTTCGGTTGGAGAGATGCAGGAACAAAACGCGCGCCATAAGCGGCCTGCATAGGGAGTGAATAAACAACACATGTCAGCAAGCACATCAGCTGCCGATTCATACGTCCGCTTTGAAAACGTTCAAAAAAGTTATGATGGCGAAGTTCTCGTCGTAAAGAACCTCAACCTCGATATTCGCGAGGGCGAGTTCGTTACCATGTTGGGCCCGTCAGGTTCCGGAAAAACCACCTGCCTGATGATGTTGGCAGGATTTGAACCGGCAACGCACGGTGAAATTTTTCTCAACAATCGCCCGATAAATATGGTGCCGCCCAATAAGCGCGGCATCGGCATGGTCTTTCAGAACTATGCCTTGTTCCCACACATGACCGTCGCAGAAAATTTAGCGTTTCCATTGCAGGTTCGAGGCATGTCCCGCTCCGAACAAGAGGACCGCGTAAAGCGCGTCTTGGACATGGTGGAACTGCCACAAATGGCAGGACGTCGTCCGGCGCAGCTATCAGGCGGTCAGCAGCAACGCGTAGCAGTGGCAAGGGCTCTGGTCTTTGAGCCCAATCTGGTCTTGATGGACGAGCCGTTAGGCGCTCTGGACAAACAGCTCCGCGAACAGATGCAATATGAAATCAAACATATTCACGAAAACCTCGGCGTGACCGTCGTTTATGTGACGCATGACCAAACGGAAGCGCTCACTATGTCAGACCGGGTTGCCGTGTTTGAAGATGGTGTAATCCAGCAGCTTTCCTCGCCCGAAGAACTGTATGAAAACCCGCAAAACTCATTCGTTGCTCAGTTTATTGGCGAGAACAACAAATTGAACGGCACGGTCGAAAAAATCACCAAAGACATTTGTGATGTGAAACTCGACAACGGAACAATGGTTAAGGCGCACAAGGTGAATGTCTCTCAAAAGGGCGACAGAACAACACTTTCTTTGCGCCCGGAACGCATCGAACTTGACCCGCCGAAGACCATGAAAAATGTGATCGAGGGTCGCAT
This sequence comes from uncultured Hyphomicrobiales bacterium, assembly GCA_963922635.1. Lineage (GTDB taxonomy): Bacteria > Pseudomonadota > Alphaproteobacteria > Rhizobiales > Rhizobiaceae > JAALLB01. The sequence goes on from CAWUJX010000049.1 coordinate 16,638, forward strand.
TGAAGAATTGATTTATCTGGGAGACCATATTCGCGTGCGGATGAACGTGGCCGGCAATGACGAATTCATTGTCAAAGTGCGTAACCGTAGCGACCGGCGACCATTGGCTGAGGGAGAGACCAAGGCGATCGGTTGGCAAAGTATCGACTGCAAGGCACTGGACCTTGTGGCTTAACGAGATTCTGGGGCTTCCATCCCGGTTGCCCAAGAAAAGAGATGTTCTGTCACAGACAGGGCATGAAACCAAAGGGAGAGAAACATGAAACTCAATAAACTTCTTGCAGGTACTGCAATTGGTCTTGCAATGGTCATGTCCTCCACAGCTGCAAATGCTGCGGGCGAACTGACTGTTGTTTCTTGGGGTGGTGCTTATACCAAGTCCCAAGTGGAGGCTTATCACAAGCCATTCATCGAAAAGACTGGCGTCAAAATCAACTCAGAAGACTACAATGGCGGCATCGCTGAGATCAAAGCTCAGGTTGAGGCCGATAACGTGACATGGGATATCGTCGACGTGGAATTGTCAGACGCTATCCGTGCATGTGACGAAGGTCTTTTGGAAACGATTGACCATTCAACATTGCCAGCAGGTGCAGACGGCACTCCGGCAACTGAAGACTTCATCGAAGGCACACTTTACGATTGCGCTGTGGCGAACATCGTTTGGTCAACAATCTTCGCTTACGACTCTTCAAAAATCGCTGACGGCCCAAAAACAATGGCTGACTTCTTCGACCTCGAGAAGTTCCCGGGCAAGCGTGGTCTCCGTAAAGGCGCAAAAGTGAACCTCGAATTCGCTTTGATTGCAGACGGCGTGCCAGCAAAAGACGTGTATGACGTACTTGCAACACCGGAAGGCGTTGACCGTGCATTTGCTAAACTGGACACCATCAAAGACGAAGTGGTCTGGTGGGAAGCAGGCGCTCAACCTCCACAGCTTTTGGCCGACGGCGAAGTCGCAATGACAACAGCTTATAACGGTCGAATTTTCAACGCAGTTGCCGGCGAAAACAAGCCGTTCAACATCGTATGGGACGGCCAGGTTTGGGACCTTGACCTTTGGGTAATTCCAAAAGGTGCGAAAAACAAAGAAACCGCCATGGAATTCCTGAAGTTCTCGACTGCTACTGAGCAGCTTGCTGCACAAGCGTCATGGATTTCATACGGTCCTGCACGCAAGTCTTCAGCGCCGTTGGTGGGTACCTATGCGACAAACGCGTCGATCGAAATGGGTCCACAAATGCCAACTGCTCCAGCTAACCTGACAAACGCTGTACAGAACAACTTCGAGTTCTGGGCAGACAATTCAGATCAGCTGACTGAGCGCTTCAACGCTTGGCTTGCTAACTAAGGCTGATCAATCAATTGCCGGGAGGCGGCTATTGTCGCCTCCACGGCATCTATCCTAAATGCGTTTGCTTTTTTGAAATCGAATACAAACAAGCCATCCGATTTCACAAAATCAAATCATCTTTTACAGTCCGGGGGACGTACACGTTTTGAGCATAGCTTTGCATCCTGAGACAGATGTCACGCCCGACGCTTCGAAACCGCTCGTCGCCTATGATGGCACCCCGCTGAAACAGCAGCTTGCCAAAACCACACGCAAAATGAAGCTCAAGGCATTTTTGCTGACCATGCCGCTGGTATTGTTTCTGCTTGTGTCTTTCGTCTTGCCGATTGGCGATATGTTGTTCCGGTCTATCCATAATCCGACCGGAAGCAATGTGGTTCCAAACTTCGCGGAAGCCATCCAGAACTGGGATGGCGAGGATTACCCGCCCGATGAAATGATCAAGCTATTCGTGGAAGATCTGGCGCTGGCGCAAAAGAACCGGCAGGTTGGACGAACGGTCGGCAACCTTGCAACCCGCGTAAACTACGAAATTCCAGGCTCCCGCAGTCTGTTCACAAAAACGGGTCGAAACGCCAAAAAGATAACCGAAGGCCCCTATCTCGATGCGCTGATCGAGATCGACAAAAAATGGGAAAATCGGGAAATCTGGGTCACACTCAAACGTGTAACCCGTGATTATACGCTGTCGTTCTTCCTCGCGGCCACTGATCGAAAATACGATGAAAACGAAAACATCGTCATGGCCGAAGAGCTATACCAGATTTATTTGCAAATCCTCTGGAAGACGATCTGGCTGTCGGCGTTGATAACCTTCTTATGCTTCATAATCGCATATCCGGTTGCTTATCTCTTATCGACATTGCCGTTGCGAACGTCGAACCTGCTGATGATTTTGGTGCTGCTACCCTTCTGGACCTCACTCCTGGTGAGAACATCAGCGTGGATTGCCATGCTGCAGAAAGAGGGCATCATCAACAACATCCTTGTTTATCTCGGATTTTTAACGGACGAAAACCGCATTCAGATGATCTACAACGCCACCGGTACTGTGATCTCGATGGTTCATATTCTGCTGCCGTTTATGATCCTGCCGCTTTATTCGGTGATGAAAACCATCCCGCCGAGCTATATGCGGGCTGCAAAGTCCATGGGTGCCACCAATTTCACCGCATTCCGCCGTGTCTATTTCCCGCAAACCATACCCGGCATTGCTGCGGGTGTGCTGTTGGTATTCATCCTCGCCATTGGCTACTACATCACCCCTGCTCTCGTTGGTGGTAATGACGGTATCCTGATTTCAAACCTGATAGCG
>CAWUJX010000050.1:0-18748 GCA_963922635.1 uncultured Hyphomicrobiales bacterium
AACAATCTTGATGATTGGATCAAAACAGGGTCTGCACCAACCATTGCCTCCCAATCCTCCATTGACCCGTTTGTCGATGAACCGACATTTCATTTTGCCCAACAACACGCGTTGATTGACCTCTGGCAAACCGGCATTCCGCTTCTCCGCAAGGGGATAGACGTTTGGACCCGATCATATGGGGCTCTTGAAAGCCCGGAACTCGGTGTGATCAGACCGTATATGCTGGTGTTTCGGAAGAACCAGGGACGCTGGCTTTGCACGCATGTGGGCGAACAATCCTCATATGCCACGTGGCTTGGCCTCACATGGGCACGAAGCGCGATCGGCAGTTCGATCGATGAAGATACCGCAAATCCAAAAGATATTGGGTTTGTGATCGAGGCCTATAATTGGGTGAACGATACCGGCTGCCCTCGATATGACCATGTGTATGGCAGCTTTGCCCGGGAAGAAAACGGCCCCACTGTGCCGGTCTCGTTTCAGCGTCTGATTCTGCCATGCACCCTACCCGATGGTGTTCGCGTTGTGGGCGTGCTGGTCGGGCGTACCAACCGGGTTGAAATCGATGCAATCGATCCCTCGGAAATCGTTGCAACGCCTGAACAGGAACTAATGGAGTTTGAGCTTTAAGAATTTGTGAGTGGGAGAATTTGCCTTTGTCCGAAAACAAATTTCGGCAGGCAAGCAGTGTTGTGGGGAATGTGGAATGATGGACGAGTATCCTTGTATTAGTCTTAGTGAAGTGGCGGAACAATGCGAAGATCTAATCGCGCAGCTGGGCATAACGCTGCAGGTCGGTTCAGATTTTGAAATTTTCAAATTTTTCGTCAGTGACAGCGAACGCGAAACGCCGCTTGATCCTATTTTCAGCCCCATCGCCTCAGATATTAATCATGTGAAGGGGCTATGGCTTTTGGGCCGTGACAAGCGGGGTGATGTTGTTCAAACGCAAGCCATGCGAATGCTTGACCTGGGTCGTGGCACGATGGCTGATTTTCTGGATGACAAAATCTCTGATATTCGCCCCCATGGCTATGAGGTGGACCTTGCCAAAACACGGTGGCGGCTTTCAAAGCAGGCAGCAAGAATGCGCGGAAATGTTTGCTACCACGGGGGGCTTTGGATTCGGAAAGACTTCCGGGGCGGAAGTTTGGCTGCACTGATTACGCGGTATCTCATGGCAAAAACGATGCTCACCCTGAAGCCTGACTATCTGGTTGGTCTTCAGGCACCCATGACTGCTTGCCGTGGGTTATCGGCACGGGAGGGATATCTGCGGCTCGAACAACGCTCCATTCTTTGGCGCTTGAAAAACATGGATGATGTGTTTGAAGACTGGCTCGTATGGATGGACCGCGAAGAAGCGGAGTTCAGCCTCGCTGTGCCGCCGCGCGAATTTTTCAAAATGTTTGAAAAACAGAAACCGGACGCGCTGAAATCAGCGTAAAGAACAAAGGCTTCATTAATGGAAGTTTCTGCCTTTGGGCAGCGCTTTGCGGGCGTCCCGTTGGGCACGTAGGTCAAGGTAATCCTGTTTAAGTTCCGGTGCGTCTTTCAATAATCTTTGAAGCCGTGAGCGTGGCTTGATTTTCTGGCGAATATCCTCTGCGGGACGCCGCACTTCATCAGCATTTGCAAGCGTGTCGATCAATTGTGGCGCATGATGAAGGTTGGCAAGCATCGGGGTAAGGTCTTCCACATGATGGGCAACCACATGGATAACCCCGTCTGCTTGCTGCAGCTTTCCGGTGATCGCCACACATCGGCTGCCCAAAACAAGAGAGCGGTATTTCTCAAACGTCTTTGGCCAGACAATGATGTTCGCAACGCCGGTTTCATCTTCGATGGTTTCAAACACAACCCCCTTAGCAGACCCCGGTCTCTGACGAACCAAAACAAGCCCTGCCACGGTTACGCGCTTACCGTTTTGCAATGTTCGTAATCTCACATTTTGAACAAATCCGCGTTTGTTCAATTCCTCGCGCATGAAACTGATGGGATGCGCCTTCAATGAAAACGTGAGGGACTGATAATCAATCATCACATGCTCACCCAATGGCATGGTGGGTAAATGTATATCCGGCTCGCGTTGCAGATTTTCCTGATCAGCACAGGCAAATAACGGCAAACGCTCTGCACTGGAAAGCGGATCAAGTGCTTTCACCGCCCATAATGCGGCACGCCGATCAAGGCCAAGGGAGCGAAAGCAATCAGCCTCTGCCAATTTTTCAATAATGCCACGCGGCAAACCTGAACGGTTCCAAAGGTCCCGGACACTGTCATACCCCCGCCCGCGGTTCTCAACCAATTGACGGGCATGTTCTTCGCCCACGCCTTTCACCAACCGGAACCCGAGGCGAACCGCATGGGTGTTTTTCATGGTGCCTACCATGGAAACATGCGCCGGATTAACCGGACAATCGGCAGGCCCGGGTTCAAGGGTGCAATCCCACATGGAATGGTTCACATCCACCTCACGCACATCTACCGCATGTTCACGGGCATCACGAATGAGTTGAGCCGGCGCATAAAAGCCCATGGGCTGCGAGTTCAGAATAGCTGCGCAAAAGACATCGGGATAATGGCATTTCAGCCAGCATGATACATATACCAGAAGCGCGAAGCTGGCGGCATGACTTTCCGGGAAACCGTATTCACCAAAGCCCTCGATCTGCTTAAAACAATGATCAGCAAAATCCCGGTCATAACCATTGGCAACCATACCCTCGACCATCTTGCGATGAAAAGAACCAATTGTACCGACCCGTCTGAATGTTGCCATGGCACGACGTAATTTATCCGCTTCACCGGGCGGGAACTTTGCGGCAACGATTGCGATATTCATGGCCTGTTCCTGAAACAACGGCACACCCAGTGTTTTACCAAGAACACCTTCCAGCTCTTTACTGGGATATTTAACAGGCTCTTTTCCCTGCCTTCGCTTCAAGTAGGGATGCACCATGTTCCCTTGAATAGGGCCGGGCCTGACAATCGCCACTTCAATCACAAGATCATAATAGCATCGCGGCTGCAGGCGCGGGAGCATGGACATTTGCGCCCGGCTTTCAATCTGGAACACACCCACCGTATCGGCACGACAGATCATATCATATGTGGGAGTGTCTCCCTCCTTGATGGAAGAAAGCGTTTCTTTTCGATCATAATGTAATGACAAAAGTTCAAACGCCTTGCGGATACAGGTGAGCATGCCAAGCGCCAACACATCAATTTTGAGCATGCCCAGACTTTCCAGATCATCCTTGTCCCATTCCACAATTGTACGGTCTTCCATGGCGGCATTTTCAATGGGGATGAGGGAGGAAAGCCGGTCACGGGTAATTACAAACCCGCCCACATGCTGGGAAAGATGACGGGGAAAGCCCACGAGCTGCTGGGCGAGATCAAGCATTTGCGCAAGATGTTTATCATTGGGATCAAGGCCTGCGCGTTTTGCGTCCTCCACGTCCACTTCTCGGGACCAACTACCCCACTTTGTGCCGGAAATTGCCGTGATCGCATCATCGGACAGGCCAAATACCTTGCCCACTTCCCGAATGGCGGAACGCGCGCGATAGGTCACGACCGTTGCGGCAAGGCCTGCCTTCTCACGACCATACTTGGCATAAATGTATTGGATAACCTCTTCGCGGCGTTCATGCTCGAAGTCCACATCAATATCCGGTGGTTCATTGCGTTCTTCGGAGATAAACCGCTCAAACAAAAGGTCCATCTGAGATGGATCAACTTCTGTAATGCCAAGACAATAACACACAGCTGAATTAGCGGCTGATCCCCTGCCCTGACACAATATCTTCTGACTACGGGCAAAGCGCACCATGTCATAGACAGTGAGAAAATAGGGCGCATAATCGAGCTTCTTTATGAGAGCGGTTTCGTGGGCAATCTGCTTTAGCACTTTCTGTGGTGCGCCATTGGGGTAGCGCCGCTCCAGACCGATCCGGGTTAACTGCTCCAGTGCTTCCTGCGCAGGTATGGAACCTGACCCCAGTTCTTCAAATGCAGGCGCATCGGGATACTGGTATTTCAACTCATCCAATGAAAATGAAAGCTGATCAAACAGCTGGACACTCTGGTGAACTGCTGCCTCATACCCTTTGAAAAGGGTCATCATTTCATCGGGTGAACGCAGATGACGCTCGGCATTAACCTCAAGCTTTGTTCCAATAGTGGTGAGTTTTTCTCCTTCACGGATACATGTGATCACATCCTGCAAAGGACGGCGTTCCGGGGTATGGTAGAGAATATCGCCAAGTGCTAGAAGTGAAACACCTGTCGTGCCGGAGAGCTCTGCAACTTGCGCCATTCGCCGCTGATCGGTTGCACCATAGATGCGCACAAACCCCAAATACAAGTTGCCACCAAACGTACCTTTGAGCTGTAACAATCTTGACTTGAGATTGGTGAGTGAATGTGATCCTGGATGAATGGCCATTATCATTTCATCGCCATGGATGATCAGATCATCAAACTCCAAATCACACTCGCCTTTGGGCGCGCGGCGTTTGCCAAGGCTCAGCAATTCGCACAAGTTTCCCCAACCTGTACGGTTTTTCGGCCAGACAAATACATCCGGCGCACCGTCTGAAAAGACGAGCCTACAGCCCGGCGCAAACGGCAGGTCTGCTTCCTTTGCAGCCATGTGACCGCGCACAAGCCCTGCCACTGAATTTCGATCCGTTATGGAAATCCCGGCAAGCCCCAAGCGTTGCGCACGCACCACCAATTCTTCCGCATGTGACGCCCCGTGCAAAAATGAAAAATTGCTGGCGCAGCCAAGCTCCACATATGCCATCAGCCAAACATCCCATGTACGTACCAATGGGGATTGTTGGTCTCACGATCATACAAACCGTGACGGAACAGCCAAAGCCGGTAGCCTTGCTTGTCTTCCACACGGAAATAATCCCGTGTTTGTGCCATGCGGCCATCCTTCCACCATTCGCACGCAATGCGTTCCGGGCCCTCCACACGCACCACCTCATAGTGGGCCTTGCGCCACCTGAACCGAATGGGCGGACCTTCCGGCACCTCCGCGATTGCATCAACCCGTTCAGGCCGTTCAAACAACACAAGCGGCCGTGTGATCACCTGACCTTCGCCACGGGCAAGTGGCTGCGACGTCAATTGCAGTGCCGGCTGAGCTGCCTGTGCATGAATGGCATTGGAAAACGAAAACCTACGTTCGGGGATGTGCGTATCGGCCACATCAAATACCTGCACCTGGTTTGCCCCGAGACGGGCTGACAAACGATCAATCAGATAACTGGAATCGCCGTCATTTTGAGAGGTCGCAACCAAATCGTGCTGGTCTTGTATAAATTGATCGGCACGCACGATTGATAAACGCATGAGATCAAATCCGAAGCCAGCCTCCCATTCATCGTGCAGGCTTGTCAGCCGTTCATCGAACAATGCGGCCATACGCTTTTCATCTCGCAATGGCGATGAAGCTTCCACACAAAGTGTTTCCACTTCACCATTGGTACGGAACAAGTTTAACTCACACGCCCGCATGCCAAGACCGCGCCGTTCAAGGCCGGGTATTGCATTTTCGCATAAAAGCCGAATGACCAGTTTGATCTCATCTTCTTCCACAACCGGCTCGGCAAAGCGCTTTTCCGATACCAGCTCCGCAACCGGACGCAGGGGCGATAAAACTTCATCCTCATGGCCAAGTGCCTGATCCAAACGCTGTAATATTCGCGCGCCAAAACGGGCGGCAAGAGGAGCGCGGGGCAAATCCACCAGACAGCCGATTGTCTTAAACCCAACGCGGTTAAGTTCACGCACGTCATCTTCCGATATGCGCAACGCCGATAGTGGCAGGGGCAAAAGCGCCTGTTTATGGGCTTCGACAGGGCTAATGATTGCGCTACCAAAGCGCGCCAGAGCCCAGGCAGCACCCGGTGTATCTGCCATTGCACACCCGATATGAAACCCCTGTGCCGTGATGCGCTTCTTGATTTCTTCAATCATCGCCGCTTCACCACCAAACAGATGGACACATCCCGTCACATCCAGAAAAAGACCATCCTCACCGCTCATCGAAACGAGTGGCGTATACCGCTCGCACCATCGGGCGATACGCTCTAGTGCTTTTGATTGGCGCACGTGATCGCGCTGAACACACTCGATATGCGGATTGATTGCCCTGGCATCGCTTAAACTTTGGCCCGGTTGAATGCCTCTCAATTCAGGATGATCTTCACAAGCTACAATTCGCAGTGCATTTTTGAGCGTATCAACAATAACAATTGGCGGCGCTTCAGGACGCGCGTTCAAACGCCACGACCTGCCCCACCTCTGGCGGGCGATCAGGTCGGTTGGGAGATGAGGCAAGTGTAGTGCGATGATGCGCTGTTTTAGTGTTTTGAGGGGAAGCTGCTCGCGCGGCATATTCAAACAATCCTTTTGACGGGTTCCAGCACACCGGCCAAGTCCCCGTCCGGCCGATGCGATTGCGTTCAAGGGTCAGGCGGTGCCGCATTTGCCCGATACCCCGGTGACAAATTTCGTCTTGAAGTGACGGCGCCGGGTGCACACGCCAACGCGTGGCAGCGCTGGAAGCTTCTTCGCCGCCTGCCTGTCTCAATAAAAAGAGCGGCGTGCCACCGCGCTGTGCCCGCAGCATCAACTTGCGGCTAACCGCCAAGTCCAGGATTTTCGGATTGCCTTTGACGTGAAAAACCACACCAGCCAATCCACCGTGGCGCACGGCCTCTCCGGCTGCCCAAATGGCACTGCGCAAATCATGTGGACGTACAAATACAAATCGCTGCGGATCAAGCCCCAGCTGTTTCAAGCCATCGGGACAGATCTGACCGCAATCAGGGCGTGTTGCCGGATCTGATATCCAAATGATACGTCGCATTCCGCAAGCGTTTTCATTCGTATTTTCACGGGTCATCAGCGCACATAAAAATGCCATAGCCGCACCCACATCGCGGCTATGGTCACACCGGATTTCATGGAGCGCATCAAGCGCCAACCCACCGGATAAACGATCATCCACATCAGCGATACCAAGCGTCAGATTCTCGTTAAAAGAGGTTTCTATTTGAGAACCAGACTTGAAAACACGAGTAGACATATGCCCGGACACAGAGCCGAATTGCCCTATCGATGCGCAATCCGGCCGGCCTTCAAGTTTGGAAACAGCACATTTGAGCGCTGCCAGTGTTTGTTTCTGGTGCTGCATTGTTCTCAATAATGTTCACTATTTGTTCTATTCTAAGCAGAACGATTTTTATGAGTCAATCGGGTTTCATGGCGAAACATGGCCACGCTTGGCACAGGCACATTGGGCCTCTATCCTTTTAGCAACCGATTCAGGAGTTTGCCCCTATGACTTTGATTGGAAACTGGTCCTATCCCACTGAAATTCGGTTTGGTGCCGGACGCATCCATGAGATCGCAGACGCCTGCAAAGCAGCGGGAACTAAAAAACCTCTGCTTGTCACGGATAAAAGCCTCGTTCATTTAGGTATCACCACACAAACACTGAACCTGCTTGATGAAGCCGGGCTTGGCAGAAACCTTTTTTCTGACGTGGACCCGAACCCTAGTGAGAATAACGTGGAAGCGGGTTTGCGTGTTTACCGGGAGGGTGGCTACGACGGTGTTGTGGCGTTTGGCGGCGGCTCTGGGCTCGACCTTGGGAAGGTAATTGCCTTCATGGCGGGGCAAACACGGCCTCTGTGGGATTTTGAAGACATTGGTGACTGGTGGAAAAGGGCTGATGCCAGTGTCATTCAGCCGATTGTGGCTGTGCCCACCACTGCCGGCACCGGATCCGAGGTTGGGCGCGCCAGCGTCATCACTAATTCGCAGACGGCTGAAAAAAAGATCATCTTCCACCCGAAAATTCTACCCGCAGTCGTGCTCTGTGATCCGGAATTGACCATCGGCATGCCAAAACCGATCACCGCCGGTACCGGCATGGATGCCTTTGCCCATTGTCTGGAAGCTTATTGTTCACCGCATTACCATCCCATGTCGCAAGGTATTGCGCTTGAAGGCATGCGTCTGGTGAAGGAAAACCTGCTTGCCGCCTTTGAAGATGGCACGAACCTTCAAGCACGGTCGCACATGATGAGCGCAGCCTCCATGGGCGCAACAGCCTTTCAAAAGGGACTTGGTGCAATTCACGCCCTGTCACACCCAATCGGGGCGCATCACCACACACATCACGGCACAACAAATGCGGTCGTGATGGCCGAAGTGCTGAAGTTCAACCGCTCAGCAATTGAGGACAATATTGGCCATGCTGCTGCCTATCTGGGCATCGATGGTGGCTTTGACGGTTTTCTAGAATTCGTGAAGCAGCTCAATAAAGCGCTTGGCATCCCTAAAACACTCACCAAACTCGGCGTCACGGAACCAGACATGGACCGATTGGTGAAAGATGCTTTGGCGGACCCAAGCACGGGCGGAAACCCAATCAAAATGACCGAGAAGAACACTCGCGCGCTGTTGGAAGCGTGTTTGTGATTATTCCGCCGCGAGTTTTGCGTTCAGGTAGTTCGCTGCCTCTTCACGGCTTTCGAAAATATGCGGTGGGATGGAGCGGTTTTTAAACTCCTGCCCTAATTTCTGGCGCATGAACGCGCTGGTTGTATATTGGGTTGAGGTCAGGAAGTAGTCATATTCCAGCTGTGCGAGCAATGTCATAAATTTGGCGGAGATACGAGGCGCAATGGAAATCCCGTCATAGTTCGTGACAATATTCACCTTGCGCCCAAGACCGGAGAAGAAGGCATTCATATCCCGGTCAACCTGCTCCAACTCTTCTTTCGTCGAAATATCCATGCCACTCAGATTTGCAAAAACCACGCCTGCCTCTTCATCGAAGACCAGACGTTCGGCGATGGGAATTTCCAACATTTCCTTGCGAAGCTTCATCGCTTTTTCGGCAAAGAGACGTACGTCCATGATTCGTGGATTTTCGATAACGGGTTCGAAATCCATATGAGCAAGAATATCTTTCTCGACGTCTATGCCCGGTGCGATCTCCGTCAGCTTCAAGCCCTTCTGCGTTAAGCGGAATACGCATCGCTCTGTGACGTATAGAACTTCTTTGCCCTGATCTGCGGAATAAGGCCCGTTAAATGTGATCTGCTCCACATCGGCAATAAACTTTCGATTTTTACCTTCCTGGAGAATGCTTAGCGCGTTATCTTTGATTTCAATTTTCAATCCACCAGCGGTAAACGTGCCAACGAAAATCACTTTCCGGGCGTTTTGCGAGATATTGATGAAGCCACCAGCGCCGGCAAAACGGTCCTTGAAACGGCTCACATTCACATTGCCATATTGGTCAACTTGCGCCATGCCGAGGCACGCAAGGTCCAAGCCACCACCGTCGTAGAAATCAAACTGTTGATTGGTCTGGATGATGGCACTCGCGTTGATTGCCGCTCCAAAATCAAGGCCCGATTGGGGAACGCCACCATGGACCCCGGCCTCTGTTGTAAGTGTGATACAGTCGATGATGTTCTCTTCGTTCGCGACTGCGCCAACCCCTTCCGGCATGCCAATCCCTAAATTGACGATACCGTTCACCGGCAGTTCCATGGTCGCACGGCGCGCAATGATCTTGCGTTCAGAAAGTTCCATGGGTTCGAGGCTGTCGACAATGGATTTCATCCGACCGGAAAAACCGTGATGATACGGGGTTTGATACGTTTGCAGATGTTCGTCGGGTTCGGAAAGAACCACGCAATCGACGAGGTTTCCTGGTACGACGACTTCCTTGGGTGACAGTGAGCCGGGTGCTGCCACGCGCTCCACTTGTGCAATTACTAGACCACCAGAATTTTTTGCTGCCATGGCAATCGGCAACATATCAAGGGTGAGCGCTTCACGCTCCATCGTGATGTTGCCCAAGGGATCTGCCGTTGTGCCCCGAATGAGCGCAACGTTTACCGGGATCGAGTGATAAAAGAGCCACTCTTCGCCCGCCATTTCCTTGACTTCGACGAGGGGCACTTTGGTACAATCATTGATCGCACCACCGGTCTGGCGTGGATCGACGAATGTGTGCAAACCAACCTTCGAGAACATGCCCGGTTTGCCGGATGCGATGTCGCGATAAAGTTGTGAAATGCAGCCAAGCGGTAGGTTATACGCCTCTATTTCATTTTGCATCGCCAGCGCGCCAAGCTTTGGCACCAATGACCAATGGCCGCCAATGGCGCGTTTCACGAGACCAGGTTTCGCAAGGCGGTTCAACCCGCGCTCTTTACCGTCGCCCGGGGCTGCCGCAAACAAGAGCGAAATGTCTTTTGGCATTACGTGAGTGAGAAAGCGTTCTTCAATTCCCCGCAGCAGGCTTTCCGGCGTCCCTATGCCCACAAAGCCAGACACACAAACCGTGTCCCCGTCTGAAATTGTAGCGATGGCATGCTCTAGGGAAACGACTTTATCTACCATGGATTCTAGCTTTTCTTTTTACTTGCCTTCTTTGGCGACTTCTCTTGTGCGGCATGCGTGTTCAGCCATTCAACCAAGCCGCCTGCCACCACACCTTGGGCTTTTCGTGACACGAAAACTCCCACATGTCCGCCCGGAAAACCGATTTCGGAATATTGTTCAGATGGAATGAATTCGCCTAGCGCCTTGGAACAACTCACGGGAATGATGTGATCCTGCAGCGCATAAATATTCAGCACCGGGCAGGAAATCTTGGAAAGGTCCACGCTTTCTCCAAGGATCTTGAATTCGCCCTTTACAAGTTGGTTTTCACGATAGAGATCGTTCAACCATTGGCGCGCCAATTCACCAGGGTGGTCCGGCCGGTCTGCAATCCATTTTTCCATGCGTAGGAAATTCAGCATGGCATCCTTGTCGCCATCGAGATTAGCAAGGCCCAGGCTATATTTGGTAAGCGAGTTGATTGGTGTGAGCGATGAAAAGATGACGCCTGTCATGGCACCAGGCAACATGCCGTGGGTTTCAATAAGCAAGTCAATATCGGAACGGTCGAGGTTGCCGATCCAGGTGTTAAGAAAACCCTCGCCCAACCAGAAATTATCTTTGTCCCCGTGGAAGTCGATGGGCGTGATCGCAAGCGCCAGCCCTGCAAATAGCTCCGGGCGTGTGGCCGCAAGCATGGCTGCAAATGTGCCGCCTTCACAAATCCCGAAAATGTTGATTGGTTTTCCATCATTTGCTTCGATCAAATGTTCGACACAAGACCCAAGATAGAGATCGACGTAATCATCAAAATTCAAATATTGGTCGGCACGGGTCGGGTTACCCCAATCCACCACGTAAACATCAATTCCTTCTGCCAACAGATTACGAACCAGTGAGCGGTCTTCCTGCAAGTCGATCATGGTCTGACGACCAAACAAACCGTAGCAAATGACGATTGGCGGGATTTCGCGGTTCACCTTTGTTTGCGGCTTATAATGGTGGAGTTTGACCTTATCGATTTCAAAAACAACTTCGGTCTCAGCCTCCGCGATTTTGACTTCATCGCTTTCCACCTGAGACAAGAACCCGCTTGACCGAACCGCCTGCGCGCTCCGGTCCATCATCTGTTTCATGGCAAGTGACCAAGCCTCAAGTGCCAATTCGGCCTGATCCGGATTTTCAGATTTTGGATTTTGTTTGTCCGGGAACACTTCTATTTTTCCTTGAGCTTAGACATCTCGCGCTTCATCTCGCGGAGCTCTCGACGCAGTTGGTGAACAATAAGTGTCAGATCATCAAGCTCTGCACGGGTCGGCATTTGCCAGGCTTCACTCCATTGTTCAGCCATATCGCGTTGACGCGCCCTTATCTCGGTGGATGCGCGGATCATTCTCTTTTGTGCATCCAGAAACTCAGAGCTGCCCTGGGCTTCAAGCAATGCAGCGTTCGCGGATTTCAGCCACGCATCTAGCGCTTCGTTTACCTGGCCAGATTGCAGGTCTTCGATCGTATGTTTTTCTGAAAAATCAGCGTAAGCTTTTGTCCAGGCCTTTTGCATCACCCGTGACATATCACTGGCAGATTCTTGGTAATCGACCGACTCACGCCAGGCCTCTGCCAACTTCTGTTGAGGCATCGCCAGATCGGCAAACTGAGGGCCCCGGGCAATCTGTTCAAGCATGACCCGTAATTGCTCGGGCGCATACTTGGTCCATTTTTGTGGATCAAGCAGTTCGAAAAACGCATTCTGACCTTTGGTGAAATCCACATCAAAAGGATTTGTTGCCGAAGCATTTTGGGTGGGCCAAACCGGCATCCAGGATTTGATCAAAGATTGCCAGGCTTCCAATGGATCATTTTTCTTACCACCCATCGCATCGGACATACCCTGCAGTGATTTTTGAAACTGCTCGCTGATCTCTTGTTGGGTTCGCAGAAATGCCTCACCACTTTGCTGCCAGAGATCGCTCATGGTTTCAAATCCGTCAGCGCCGGGTTTCTCACTCATCAGACTTTCCTTTTTACTTGAACCTCATCCCTATTTCCCTGCGGCCTGATCAGAGGGCCTGCGTATATATATCAAGAGCGGCTTCGTAAGTCATTTCGCGTGGATTGTTGACCAGCAAGCGTTGCTGCTTCATCGCGTCCTCAGCAAGCATTGGCAGATGGTTGTGGTTCACACCAACTTCAGCGAGTTTTGACTGCATACCAAGTTCAGGCCCCATCTTTTTGAAGCCTTCCACCATGGCCGCGCATTTTTCGGCATCGGATTTATCAGCGGTATCACGGAAGATGATAGGTGCCAGCTCCGAATAAAGACCGGATGCTTCTGACATGTTGAAATCAAGAACGTAAGGAAGCACCAGCGCGTTTGAAAGGCCGTGGGGTACATGGAAGTGACCTCCCAGCGGATATGCAAGTGCATGAACCGCTGCAACTGGCGCGTTCGCAAACGCCATACCTGCGAGCATGGAACCCAACAACATGTTAGAACGCGCTTCGCGATCGCCCGGCGCGTGGCATGCCGTGTGAATTGAATTACCAAGCAAGTCGAGCGCCTGACGTGCGAGCGTATCTGAGACAATATTCTTCTTGTGTTTTGAAGTGTAAGCCTCAATCGCATGCACCATGGCGTCGATACCTGTTGCGGCAGTGACATGGGCCGGCAGACCCACGGTTAGTTCTGCATCAAGAATAGCCCAGTCCGGCAACAGCTGGTGCGAAACGACGCCTTTTTTCTCGTTCGTACCGGTTGTTACGATGGAGATCGGCGTAACCTCTGAACCAGTACCCGCGGTAGTAGGTGCGAGGACCATGGGCAGACGTCCGCCTTTGACGAGACCCACGCCATACATCTCTTCAATTGGTTGGTCAGAGCCCACCAAAACAGCGATGAGTTTGGCTGTATCCATGGAGGAGCCGCCGCCCACTGACACAACGCCATCGACGCCTTCGCCTTTGGCTTCGTCAACCGCTTTCAGGATCATGGCCTCTGGCGGGTCAGCAACCACTTCATCGATGATGTGCACTGCAATGCCCGCATCTTTCAAACCATCAAGTGCCGCTTTTGCGAGGCCCAACTCAAGAATGATCTTGTCGGTGACAAAGGCAACTTTCTTACAGCCCATATCAGCCATGATCTCGCCGATTTTTGCGGTACTGCCCACTTCGCTGAGAATGGATTTTGTGGTCTGGAATTGAAACGCGTGCATCGTTAATCCTATTGGTTTCTGATTGGGTTGTTTCGGGTCTTAGAGAGACTTCATTTCCTTTAGCCGCTCTGTGAGTTTCATGTTCTCGGAGTAATCAATGGGGCAATCGATGAGGGAAACGCCACCATCGTTGATCGCCGTTTCCAAAACGGATGCGAGATCCTCGGTTTTTTCGATCTTGTATCCTTTTGCGCCAAAGCTTTCTGCAAAGCTCACGAAATCCGGATTGCCCACATCGACATTACTCTTGCGGCCAAACTCTCTGAGCTGGTGCCATTCGATTAGGCCGAGTTTGTTATCATTAAACATCAGTATCGTGATGTTCAGCCCCAAGCGAACGGCTGTCTCAATTTCCTGGTTGTTCATCATGAAACCACCATCGCCACACACCGCAAGGATGTTTCGCTCGGGGTAAACGAGTTTCGCGGCAATTGCTCCGGGCAACGCAATACCCATGGCCGCAAATCCATTCGAAATGATGCAGGTATTGGGGCGCTCCGCCTGGAACATTCGAGCGATCCACATTTTATGGGCACCCACATCGGAGATCAGAACATCTTCAGGATTTAGGACTTTGCGGATATCGCAAATCGCTTTTTGCGGTTTTACCGGATAGCTTGTGTCATCGGCATGGGCGGTCAGTTCTGTGACAATTTTTTCCCGCAACTCTTTCATGGCTTTGCTCGGCGCGCGCTCACAACGCGCCGCGATCCGCCGCATGGAATCTTTGATATCGCCGATCACGCCTGCTTCAACGATATAATGAGTATCCACTTCAGCCGGGGATCCATCCACGTGAATTATCCGCTTGTCGCCATTGGGGTTCCAGTGGGCGGGATCATATTCAACGAGGTCGTAACCGATGCAAATTACCAAGTCGGCCTCATCAATGCCAAACGCCACAAGGTCATGGGCTTTCAACCCAACGGTGCCGATGCTCAATGGATGGGAAGAAGGAATTACCCCTTTTGCCATAAATGTTGTCGCCACCGGTGCGTTGATCGTTTCGGCAAATTCCACAAGCGCTTCACTGGCATGATGACGAATAACGCCATTGCCGGCAATGATGACCGGGTTTTTACAAGCCGTAATCTGTTCAGCCACCTGACTGCATTTGCCACGAGCTGCTTCCGGCAATAGTGGTGACTGCACCCTCAGCGGCACCGCATTCCCAATGGGCATGTCCGCCACATTTTCGGGAAAATCGATAAACGAAGCACCGGGCTTTTCTGCCTGCGCAAATTTGAATGCCTTCCGGATGATCTCAGGAACAATCTCCGGTTCGCGAATTTGCGTGCTGTATTTAGTGATGGGATCAAACAGGTTGACAAGATCAAGAATCTGGTGGCTCTCTTTATGCATGCGGGTGGTAGCACCCTGCCCTGCGATGGCAACAATCGGAGCACGGTCCATGTTCGCGTCGGCAACACCTGTTACTAGATTGGTGGCACCAGGACCGAGCGTGGACATGCACACCGCTGCCTTACCTGTGAGACGCCCATAGACATCCGCCATGAATGCGGCACCTTGTTCGTGACGGGTCACGATGAACTGAATATCACTATCCAACAATGCGTCCATTACGGCGATGTTTTCTTCGCCAGGGATTCCAAAAATATACTCTACGCCCTCATTCTCCAGGCACTTGACCAGAAGTTCCGCGGCGGTCATCTCATTGTCGGACTTCAAAACATACTCCGTGGTTGCGCAAAGGCTAACCTCGACCAAAGTCGCCCCGCAGGTCTCAATTTGCGTCAAGTAACGCTATAGAGGTCTCCAAACCACGCCGGCACCACGAAAGCTATTGCTAGATTTGCATATCTCCGGTGCCTTTTCCGCATACATACGACAAGCAAAATTCATCCACAAGCTGTATCATTTTGTGCGTCGCACAATTTTTTTGTTGCAATGCACAAAAATCTGTCTATATTGGTGAATGTAAGTTCGGGATAACGACTTCGTGGTGGCCCGACCCACACAACCCAAGGAATTTACAGATGACCAAGAAAATCGACGGCACTGAAACAATCGAGCAATCAAAAGAATATGTTACCAAGCATATTGCTAACTCTGAAAAGTTCGTGGACGGCATGATCGAGTTGAACGCGGCAATGTTCAAAAGCGGCGAAACTCTCGCAAAGAAAATGTACGACAACTATCTTTCAAACGTGGCTGCAAGCTTCGACGGCGTAAAAGCGCTTAACAAAGCTTCGGATTTTCCTGAGTTTTACAAGGTTGCCACATCAAACATGGCCACTGCTGCCGAGCGCGTCACTGAGCAGTCAAAAGAATTCACAGAGCTAACGACTAAAGTGATGAAAGACGCTAGCGAAGCTGGACGTCAGGCATACACAAAGAGCTTTTCTGGCGCTCTCTAAGTCCAACTCCTCCTCCCAAGACTGGAGAGGCCAGACCATAG
The DNA here is from genome assembly GCA_963922635.1 of uncultured Hyphomicrobiales bacterium. GTDB lineage: Bacteria > Pseudomonadota > Alphaproteobacteria > Rhizobiales > Rhizobiaceae > JAALLB01. The sequence continues at coordinate 16,072 of CAWUJX010000050.1, forward strand.
AACCGCCGGTCCTGCTTGGGCCGGCGGTTTCTTTTTGTCTCGACTTATGGGAAAAGACCCGTCATGCTGCGGCGCAACAAAAAGAGGCGCACTATAATGACTGAAAACGACAAACCGGCAGCGGAAAAGAATGAGGCTGCCCCCGTCCTGATCAAAAAGTATCCGAACCGTCGGCTCTACAATACGGCGACGAGCAGTTACATCGTCCTTGATGATATTGTCGAATTAGTGAAAGCCGGGACCGAATTCGTAATCGAAGATACCAAGACCGGGGAAGACCTCACTCGCAGCATTTTGAACCAGATCATCTACGAGCGTGAGACCGCAAACTCGGACTATCACTTCCCGCTGGATGTCCAAAAGCAACTTATTCTGATGTACGACGATGCTTACGGAAAAATGATGCCGGAATATCTTCGCGAATCCATGAATGTCTTCGTTGCAGAACGGGAAAAAATGAAAAGCGCTTTCGAGGAAATGGTTTCATTTAATTCAAAAACCATGGCTCAATTCAGCGAGAACCTTGCCAAACAGAACCTTGAAATGTTCAACCGGAGTTTTGACTTTTTTCAATCCATGAGCGGGCTTGGAAAATCAGAGGATACGCAGGGAAAAGATGTTGAACATGAGGCTAAATCGGGTGAAGGTTCTGAGGGCTTGAAAGCTATTCAGGACCAGATAGATGCACTTCAAAAGCAGTTGAAATCATTCGACAAATAGCTTCTGTAATCAACCGCGCGGGACCTTATGCCATATCGCAAAAAAAAGCCGACTAAAGCCTATTCAAAACACTATTTTCTAGGGCTGGGTTTTCATGGGTTTCACCGGGTCAACTATCTGGAATGGGGAAATAAAGAAAAGTTTCCACATCAAGAAACGCTTGTATGTGTCCACGGACTGACGCGTAACGCACGCGACTTTGATTTTCTCGCAACCAAATTGTGCGATCGATATCGGATCGTTTGTCCCGATGTGGTTGGACGTGGTGACAGTGATCATCTGCTGAGCGATGAAGCCTATAACTACCTCCAGTACAATTCCGATATGAACGCGTTGATTGCCCGGCTTGGTGAAACGGAGGTGAACTGGATCGGAACATCCATGGGCGGAATCATCGGGATGGTCCTTGCCTCCGCCGCCCAATCGCCCATCAGACGCTTAGTCATCAATGATATTGGCCCGGAAGTCTCCCGTGATGCCCTCGTATCCATCGCTGAGTATATCGGAAAATCAGAAGAATACGCGAACATGAAAGAGGCGGAGGATTACCTTCGCAAGATTTACCATGAGTTTGCCCCGATGACCGACGAGGATTGGGCGCAGATGGCGAAATATTCAACCAAGCGGACCGAGCACGGAACATACCGCATGAAATTTGACCCGCGTATTGGTGACGCATTCCGCGACTCCATCTCGTTCTTCAATGTGGAAATGTGGGAGACCTGGGAGAAAATCAGCTGCCCTGTTTTGATTTTGCGCGGGAAGAACTCCACGTTCTTGTCAGAAGAAACCGCTCAAAAAATGCTCGAATGCGGACCGGAGACAACATTGGTTGAGTTTGACGATACGGGTCACACGCCAACGCTCCGCAATGACGAGCAAGTGGACATCATTTCGGAATGGCTGGCTGAAAATTAAGCCTCAATGAGGCAGCTTCGTCGCCATTAAATATCCAGCGTATTTGCGCGTTCCCACTCTGAGAAATGAGAAACATAAGCGTTCCATTCATTGTGTTTGAGTTTGAGGAAGGCCGCTGACATCTCATCACCTAGAGCAGTTTTAAGTGCTTTGTTCTTGTCAAACGTACGCAAAGCATCAAGCAGGTTCAAAGGAAGTTGCTGAGCGCCTCGCGCTTTATGTCCTTCGGTATACATATTGATATCCCAGCGCTTTCCCGGATCCGCTTTTGTCCGAACTCCGTCGAGCCCCGCCGCAATGATCACCGATTGCAAAAGGTAGGGATTTGCCGCGCCATCGGGCAAGCGCAATTCAAAGCGACCCGGACCCGGCACTCGAACCATATGGGTTCGGTTATTGGCAGTCCAGGTAACCGTGTTGGGGGACCATGTGGCACCTGACGCCGTGACTGGCGCGTTGATCCGTTTGTAGGAATTCACAGTGGGGTTTGTGATTGCACACATGGAAGTGGCATGTTTCATGATACCACCAAGAAAATGACGCCCCTGTTGGGACAGACCCAGCTCCATTGCATCATCAGAGAAGATGTTCGTTTTGCCGCTTTCATCCCAAACCGAGACATGGGCGTGACATCCATTACCCGTCAAACCTTCAAATGGCTTTGGCATGAAGGTTGCGCGAAGACCGTGCTTCTCGGCTATCGATTTCACCATAAATTTGAAAAATGAATGCTTGTCAGCGGTCGCAAGAACATCATCGAATTCGAAGTTCATTTCAAACTGACCATTCGCATCTTCATGGTCATTCTGATAAGGACCCCAGCCCAGTTCCAGCATATAGTCGCAAATCTCTGCAATCACATCGTAGCGACGCATGACGGCCTGTTGATCGTAGCAGGGCTTTTCAGCCGTATCCATCGGATCGGAAATCTGCGATCCGTCCGGCGTTGTCAGAAAGAACTCTGCCTCAACACCGGTCTTTACCCGCATCCCTTCCTTGGCCGCATCAGCAATCATGCGTTTCAAGGTAACGCGAGGCG
>CAWUJX010000051.1:0-18367 GCA_963922635.1 uncultured Hyphomicrobiales bacterium
GCGGAAGAAGCCTATCCACGCGCCGCCAAACTGATGTTCTGGCCCGTGGTATCGTCAACGGCAACGACGCTTGCAGCATTTCTGCCGCTGCTACTATGGCCAGGCGTACCGGGCGAATTCATGAGTTACCTCCCGATCATGGTGATCATCGTTCTGTCCGCCTCGCTGATGACAGCTCTCATCTTCTTGCCAACGACAGGCATCGTATTTGCCGCTATCGGGGAGTTTCTAACCAAACATCAACGCTTGATAAAAACAGCATTGATTGCGGTCGGTGTTGGCGTGATCGGCTTCTTTGGTTTCGGTCAGACTGTTCCTGCCATGGCCCCGGTATTTGCATTGATCGGAGCTGGCATCGGTGGCGCCGCTACTTGGGGTATCACCGGGTGGTTCGCGCGTCGTGGAGGCAATAAAGCTGAACCTGCGGAAGACCCCGTAGCAAAAATGCTGTCAGCGGATACGAAACTGGAAGTCCAGAAAGTGCCCGGAATTATGGGCGGGTATCTTCGTTTTCTGAATCTCGTCAGCCGTAACCTGGTGGGCAATGTCATCGTAATTGCGGCTGTCATTGGCATAACCATCACCACTTTCGGATACTTCGGCGAAAACAATAGCGGCGTTGAATTCTTCGTGGATGAAGAACCCGATATTGCCTTGGTGTTTATCTCCGCCAGAGGTAACCTCGCGGGACAAGACATCCGCGACATTGCCATCAATGTGGAGCAGCAAGTGCTGCAGGTGAGCGGTATCGAAAACGTGGTCATGACAGCCACAGCGCCAGGCGGTGGTGGCGGTAGCGCACCGAGCCCATCGCTCCCGCAAGATTTGCCTGCAGACAATGTGGCGACACTCACCATTGAGTTGGCTGATTATTCTGAACGGCGACGTGCCGTCGATATCTTCGCGGAAATTCGCGAACGCACAGCTTCAATTCCGGGCATCAAAGTCGAACTGCGCAAGCTTGAAGGCGGGCCACCGACTGGTAAGGATATCCGCCTCGAAGTGAAATCGACAGACTATGATACGCTTCTGGCGACCGTGACGCGCGTGCGTGAAAAATTCGATACGCTCGCAGATATCCAGGACCTGGAAGACGGCCGTCCCCTGCCCGGCATTGACTGGAAACTCACGGTCGACCGGGAAGAAGCGGGCCGATACAATGCCAGCATCCCTGCTGTGGGTGCGATGATCCAGCTTGTCACCAACGGTGCGTTGATCGGCACGGCAAATCCGAACGATTCTGACGATCAAATCGACATTCGCGTTCGATTGCCTGAAGAAGAGCGCTCGCTCGACAAGCTTTCGGAGTTCCGGTTGCGGACGGCCAACGGGCAAGTTCCGATCTCGAATTTTGTGACCATGGAGCCGAAACAAAAAGTCTCGTCCATCACGCGCCGTGACGGGCTTTACGCGATGGATGTGAAAGCAAATCTTCTGGATTCTGCCGCTGCGAACGGCCTTACGCCTGACGACAAGATTGCGGAAATTCAGGCTTGGCTCGACACGCAAGATTGGCCGGACAATATCTTCTTGAAGTTCCGTGGTGCGGATGAAGAGCAGAAAGAATCCGGTGAATTCCTGGGGAAAGCCGCAGTTGGCGCGCTCTTCTTGATGTTCATCATCCTCGTCACGCAGTTCAATTCGTTCTATCAAACGACACTCACACTGATGACCGTAATACTGGCCATCACGGGCGTGCTGATCGGTATGATTGTAACCGGACAGAAGTTCTCAATCATCATGACAGGTACGGGCGTTGTTGCGCTTGCCGGTATTGTGGTGAACAACGCGATTGTGTTGATCGACACCTATAACCGCCTGCGCGCTGACGGGGTTCCGATCCATGATGCGGTGCTCAAGACATCTGGTCAGCGGCTACGTCCGATCATGCTTACCACCATCACCACGATCATGGGCCTCGTACCCATGGCGTTGGCGATCAATCTGAACTTCTTCACACAAACCATTTCGGTTGGTTCAATCACGGCGGTGTGGTGGGTTCAGCTATCAACCGCAATCATTTCCGGTCTGGCATTTTCCACCTTGCTCACGCTGGTACTGATCCCGGTGATGCTAACTCTGCCTCGCAATGTCGTACACCTCTTCGAGGCCGTCAAAGAACGGTTTGCATCCACGCAGCCCGTATCGATGGCAGGAGACGGTGCGATGGCACTGGCGGGAGCGGGAGCCGCAGTGGAGCCAGCGGCTCAAGCGACGCCAATTCCGAAAAAGCGCAAGGTTAGTGTGAAGAAAAAGACCGCTTCGAAGCCGGATACGCCGCGGGATGAACCTCCGATTGCGGAAGCAGCCGAGTAGTTCGAGGTCAGCTGCAACCGGCCTTGGCGTCTTGGTCTCAACGCCACAAATAATTGCGCGTGTTCTAGTCCTGAGCAGCTAGATCGCGCGCATCATATCGGCGGAAATTTCGAACCGAGAACGGGATTGAAAGCAAGTACAAGATCGCAATACCTGTCAGAACTTTCCAAGGATAGCTGATGGTGGCAGCGACCATAAATACCGCGCAAATCAAAAATGGAAGCACGAGATCCCGACGGATTTTCTCGCTGATGTTTTTGCCGGAAAAAGTGGGAAGATTAGACACCATGAGCAAGCCGCATGCGATGGTGAACAGGATCGTCGCCCAGTGCTGAACCGGACCGCTACCAATTTCTAGAAGCTGCAAATAGATAGGCAGCAACACCAGCAATGCCCCAGCCGGCGCTGGCACGCCCACAAAAAATCTGTATTGCCAGGCAGGAGCGTCCGGGTCGTCCAACATGACGTTGAAGCGCGCTAAGCGCAGGCAAGCACAGCTGGCATAAATCAAAGCTGCAATCCAACCAAACGAAGGAATGTTTGTCAGGATAGTAAAGTAGAGTAGCAGCGCGGGTGCCACACCGAAGTTCACAAAATCCGCCAAACTATCCATCTCAGCACCAAAGCGCGATGTTGACTTCAGGAACCGCGCCACACGGCCGTCTATCCCATCGAGGAAGCCCGCGAAAATAATGGCTGCCACAGCAAGTTCAATCCGGCCTTCAATCGCAAAACGGATGGATGTGAGGCCGGAGCATATGGCAAGAAGCGTGAGAAGATTGGGGAATATGGTGCGAAGCGGGATATCGCGCAGCCGTATGGAAGACGGGTCCGCAACCGCTTTAGGCTTGTCTTCCCCATCTGGATCGAACGGTGGAAACGGGCTTTCCATTATCCAACCCGGATCAGCGGCACAGGAACATCATCACCATAGCGGGCAAGGATCGTTTCACCCGCAATCGCGGTTTGGCCTGTGGCTACAGCGGCCTGGGCCTCCGGCGGGAGATAAACATCAAGCCGTGAGCCGAACCGGATGAGGCCGAAACGTTCACCGGAAGAGAGCATCTCGCCCTCCTGCGCCCAACAAACAATACGGCGTGCCACCAGACCGGCAATTTGAACTACGCCGATATTTCCCTTTTCCGTCTCAATCACAAGGGAGTTGCGCTCATTCTGCTCTGAGGCTTTATCGAGTTCTGCGTTCAGAAACTCACCCTTTTTGTAGAAGACACCAGTAATCTTCCCGCGCATAGGCGCCCGGTTCACGTGACAGTTGAACACATTCATGAAGACTGAAATCCGCAACATGGGTTCGTCGCCCAGTCCCAACTCTTTCGGCGGCACCACGTTGCCCACATGGCTAACTTTTCCATCGGCAGGGCTGATCACAAGATCATCACTGACAGGCGTCACCCGTTTCGGATCACGAAAAAACAGGGCGCACCATACGGTTAACACAAGGCCGATGAAAAACAGGTAGGATGAAAAGAACCACACGATCAGCGTTACGACCGCAAAAATTGCAATAAACGGATACCCCTCCCGGTGGATCGGAGGAATTGAATTGCGGATGGAATTCATCAGGCTCATGGTCGTTTCATCTCTGTAAAGTCAGGTTCAGCTATCAGCTTTCCGCGGCAAGCTCAATCATCCATCGCGACCTTGCGTCCGAGCATTCCAAATGTGTCATTTGCCCGTGCTGCGCGAAGGCGTTCTTCGGCTTCGGTTGCCTCGCGCTGGCGGCTCCACATTTCAGAATATAGGCCCTTTTTGCGCAAGAGCGATTTATGCGTTCCCCGTTCGATGATTTCGCCAGCTTTCAGAACGAGTATCTCATCGGCGGAAACGACGGTGGATAGACGGTGTGCGATCACGACCGTGGTTCGGTTTTTTGAAACCTCGTCGAGGGCCGCCTGAATTTCTCGCTCGGTCTGCGTATCAAGGGCAGACGTCGCCTCATCCAAAATCAAAATCGGCGGGGCTTTCAGCAAAGTTCGGGCGATGGCAACCCGCTGTTTCTCTCCACCGGAGAGTTTCAAACCACGTTCGCCCACTTCCGTTTTGAAACCGTCAGGAAGCGTGCGGATAAAATCACCAATCTGCGCCATTTCGGCAGCTGCTTCGACCTCCTCATCCGTTGCGTCCGGGCGTCCATACCGGATGTTATAGGCAACTGACTCGTTAAAGAGGACGGTGTCCTGCGGCACCATACCGATTTTAGAACGAAGGCTTTCTTGAGTGACGTCCCGCAAATCCATCCCGTCTATCGAAATGGAGCCGCCAGTGACGTCATAGAAACGGAACAGCAGCCGTGAGATTGTTGATTTACCGGCACCGGAAGGACCAACGATCGCAATGGTTTTGCCGGCTGGCACTTCGAAGGAGACATCTTTTAGGATTTTTCGCTCTTCGTCATAATGAAACGACACGCCTGAAAAGGAAATGGCACCCTTCTCAACGCTGAGTGGCTTTGCACCAGGCTTGTCCACGATCTCCTGATCAACGGTTAAAAGATCAAACATGTCTTCAAGATCAGCGAAGCCCTGGCGGATTTCACGATAGATAAAACCAATGAAATTGAGCGGTAAGAACAGCTGCATCAAAAGGGCGTTGATCATGACAAAGTCGCCGAGCGTCTGGGTGCCGTTTTGCACCTCAATCGCTGACAAGACCATGCATCCGCCCATACCAAAAGCCATGATCACGGCCTGACCAAAGTTAAGCCAGGCTAGCGATGTCCAAACGCGCGTAGCGGCTTTTTCATAGCGCTCCATAGACGCGCCGAAACGGTCTGCCTCGAGCCGCTCGTTGCCAAAATATTTGACCGTTTCGAAGTTCAAAAGCGAGTCAATCGCCTTGGAATTCGCCTCAGTATCGTTGTTGTTCATGTCGCGGCGAATGTTGATGCGCCAATCGGTTGCAACAACCGTGAACCACACATAAGCAACCACCATCGCAACGATGATCGCTACGTATCGCACGTCAAACCATACCCAGATGACGACGGCCATGAGGGCAAATTCCAATATGGTCGGGATACCGTTCAGAATCGAGAAGCGGACAATAGACTCAATTCCTTTTGTCCCGCGCTCAATTACCCTCGTGAGCCCACCCGTGCGGCGCTGGAGGTGGAAGCGCAGACTGAGCGAATGCATGTGGGTAAAAACGATCGATGCCAAGCGCCGCACTGCGAATTGTCCCACGCTCGCAAACAACGCATCGCGCAATTGGTTTAAACCCATCATTACTACACGCCCGATGTTATAGGCGATAACCAGCATAACGGGCGTAAGCAATACCAACGGAACAAGCTGTTGAAAGTTTCCCTCTTTCAGCAGATCGCCCGTCAACGCGTCGGTCGCCATTTTATAAAGGTATGGAATGAGAACGGTGACCACTTTTGCCGCGATCATGAACAGGCTCGCGTAGATCACCCGGCGCTTGAGGTCCGGACGGTCATGGGGCCACATATACGGCCAAAGGTTCGCGAAGGTTTGCAGCAGACTGCCTGAGTCTGCGTTCACCGTCTTTTCGTTACTCGCCATTTCTACCGTTTCCGATCTGCGTTTGCGCCATCCAAACCTGTGCCCTCAGGCGGAATTGTCAATTGCTCCAACGCGGCGGAAACGCTTGCTACCGCCTGTCTTTCAAGTTCGTACAACATGCGATTACCTTGCCGCTCCGCGCGGACAAGGCCCGCATTCACCAGCATGGACAGGTGTTGCGAGATGGTCGACTGCGAATGGTCGAAACAGGCACATAACTCGCCACAGCAATGGGTTTGGCGTTCAGCCAGTTGCTGGACCAATTTGAGGCGCACCGGATGACCCAGCGCCTTCAACTGCTCCGCGAACGTGGGATCGTCGCCTGTCGCGCAACAAAAGGATTGTTTGGAGTTCATTCTATGAGACTTTATCGGTAAATACCGATGAAGTCAAACCGGATCCTATGAGCTTGCGTGAAAACTTCTCACATCATTCTGAAAGATCGACCCTTAACCGTCGCTTGTTTCGTCGGGCACCTTCAATATCTGGCCGGGGTAAATCAGGTTGGGATCACGCACCTGATCACGGTTCGCTTCGAAGATTGTGGTAAATCGAATGCCTGCGCCATAGTTCCTTCGCGCCACTTGCCAGAGACTATCACCACGCCGAATAATGACGGATGCACCAGTACGCAATTGCGGCTTCGTTTCGGGTTGCGCATCGTCCGCCTCGGGCGTTTCTTCCACACTTGCGACTTCCTCCGGTTGAACCGGCTCAGGCTTAGCAGCGGCAACTTCCTCCGGAACCTCCTTCACCTCCGGTTCCGCGACTGCAACTTGCGGTTCATGAAGCACGTCCACCGCCGCTCGCGAAACCACATCGGCATTTGGTTCGAGCATCATATCTGCCCGAATTTCAAACTCGCCCGCTTTGATTTCACGCTCAGTCTCAAACAAAAACGCACCATTCTCAGACACCTGGGCCTGGCCCAGAAAATCGGACCCCATGTAAAGGTTCACGCGGCTGCCAGGCTCTGCCTCGCCGGCAATGAAGAGTTTTCGGTCTTCGGTCTCCACCGCGCCAATCACAACGGGTTTTACAGGCTTTGCGGGCTCTTCCGGTTTTATCTCTGGAGTGTCAGTTGAGGTTACCGCAGCAATTTCAGGGACGACCGGTTCCGGTACTTCCGGCTCTGGCGCAATTGGTTTAGCCAGCACGCGCGTCGCCTCGCCCGGCTCTGTCACAAGCACTGTCAAAGCGGATGGATTTTCGGGCAACGGCACATCCACCAGCCCCGCTTCTTCAGAAACCAACACCTCACCATCCGGCCCAAGTGTGCGAAGTGTCAGTTGGTGAAGACCGGGGGCAAGCGGTTTATCAAGCACAATGGCAAAGTCACCCGTTGGCCCTGTCTCTGTCTCGGCGATGAGAATTTCTCCGTCAAACAACTGCAACCGCTGCGACGGCTCTCCCTGACCTGCAATCACGCCGCTGCCATCCGGCTCAACCCGCAAAACAGAGAATGACGGGAGAACCGCAGCCTGTTCCGCTGTAGGCGCTTCGGTTTCTGGTATTTTGACTTCTGGTGCTTTGGTTTCGGGGGATTCTATTTCAGGGACTACCAGTTTTGCCGTCTCTTCAACGCCTTCTTCAACGTTCGGGGCCGGTTCTTCTGAAACAATCTCAGGCGCTTTTTGCGTTTGTGTCTGAGTTTCTGGCTCACTGAACACGAAGTAACTTGCGACCCCGACAGTCGCCACGCCCGCCGACGTCATTAGAATTGGAAGCAAACCTTTGATCATTGTATTCCACCCCAAAGCCGAGTTGTTCTTGGTCATAAGCGCAGGCTAGTCTTGCAGCACATGCACAGATGATTCGGTCGCACTCGGCCTTATCTATAACACCCCAATCACCATAACAGGCAAGTCACGATGGCCGAAATCACTTCAATTTGTGTCTATTGCGGCTCGCAGAACGGCAATAATGGCGCATTTGCCTCGCAAGCGCAAAACCTCGGTGTTGCGATGGCGAAAAACGGTATTCGTCTCGTCTATGGCGGCGGCACGAAAGGGATGATGGGAACGGTCGCCAAGGCCGTCCACGAAAACGGTGGAACGGTTACCGGCATTATTCCTGAATTTCTATTGCACAGCGAAGCCGCCCATGACCCCGAACGGTTTTGCGATGAAGTATTGGTGACCGCGTCTATGCATGAACGCAAACAAAGGATGTTTGAATTATCTGACGCGTTTGTTGCCATGCCCGGCGGCATTGGCACGCTTGAAGAACTGGTTGAGATCATGACATGGGCGCAATTGGATCGCCACACGAAACCCATCGGACTGCTCAATGTGGACGGGTTCTGGGACCCATTCCTCGATTTGCTATCTCATATGGATGACAGCGGATTCCTCCATACGCGCTCCAAAATCCAGCCGATAGTTTTTCAAGATGGCGGTGCGGTTCTAGACGTTTTGAAAGCTTGAACGCCAGGTGCCGGAGCCTTCCAACTATCGATGAGATGTTGCTTCCGCAACAACATCGGCGCGGTCCCGTTTGAAGAGCGAAAACGCATACAGCGCCAAAGCAAACCATATCATCATGAAGGCATAAAGTTGTACTTCGCGCAGCGGTTCCTTGAACACAAAAATACTCAGCAGGAAAAACATGGTGGGCGCAATGAATTGCATCAAGCCAATGGTGGAAAGCCGCAAGCGTTTCGCCCCGAACGCATAAAGGATCAGCGGCACTGCTGTGGCCGGACCTGCCAAGATCAACAGGAGTGACGGGGGCACCGCGCCAGAGAATGATGATGCCTGAAGTGCCGATTGCCCCTGGAATAACACCCACAGGACATATCCCACTGCGATGGGGAAAATGAGCAAAACCTCCACCAAAAAGCCCTGTGTTGGTCCCACATCAACGGTTTTCCGCAACAAACCATAAAGACCGAAGGTCAATGCCAGCGATAGGCTGATCCACGGGAACGCTCCGCCAAGGATGGTCAACATCAAGACAGCCGCTGCCGCAATGGCAATCGCAGCCGATTGCAAGCGGTTGAACCGGTCGCCCAGAAAGACGAACCCCAACAGCACCGAGAAAAGCGGATTGATGTAATAGGCGAGCGCCGTTTCCAACACCCGATCCACCGCGATTGCCCAGATGAAAACAGCCCAGTTGAATGAGATCAGGCAGGAACAGGTGAAAAGAATTGCGAGCTTGCGGGGCGATCTGAGCGTGGGCAGAATATCGCCCGTGCGTCCCAACACCCAACACACGAGGGCCGCAACCGGCACAGACCACAGCGCCCTGTGGGCTGTGACCTCTACCGCATCTATGTTTTCTGTGAGCTTCCAATAGAGTGGCAGCAGGCCCCACAAAAAATAAGCGGAAAGGGCAAAGAAAAACCCTGCCCGGGACGGGTCAATCGAAGGTCGTGTCACGTTCACGCGTGATCTTCTTTCATAAGTTTGTAATTGATGGAATCGATCAACGCCTGAAACGATGCATCGATGATATTGTCTGAGACACCGACCGTGGTCCATCGGTTTCCCCGACCATCCGTTGAATCAATCAAAACACGGGTAATCGCTTCTGTGCCGCCATTCAAAATGCGCACCTTGTAATCAACGAGTTCAAGGTCTGCGATTTGCTCTTGATACTTGCCGAAGTCTTTGCGCAAGGCGTTGTCGAGCGCATTCACCGGGCCTTGCCCTTCAGAAACCGACAAGAGGCTTTCGCCGTCGATATCCAGTTTCACCACCGCTTCAGAGACCGTGATCACATCACCGATTGCATTAAAACGACGTTCGACCTGGCACCGGAAACTATCCACTTTGAAATAAGTCGGCACAGAACCGAGGTGACGGCGCGCCAGCAGTTCAAAGCTTGCATCAGCGGCTTCGTAGGCAAAACCATCGGCTTCGCGCTCTTTGACCACCGCAATCAGGCTATCAAGATTAGGGTCTGATTTATCGACCGTTACGCCTCGCTTTGCCAGCATGTCGATAAAGTTGGACTTGCCGCCTTGATCGGAAACCATAACGCGGCGGTGATTTCCGACGCTTTCCGGCTTCACATGCTCATAGGTTTCCGGCTCTTTCAAAATAGCAGACGCGTGTATGCCTGCTTTTGTGGCAAAGGCCGAGGACCCCACATAGGGCGACTGCGTTTCAGGCGCGCGGTTCAGCAACTCATCAAACTTGTGCGAAAGTCTTGTGAGATCGGAAAGGCCCTCCGGTGTTACGCCAATCTCAAAGCGGTCCGCATAGGAAAGCTTGAGCGCCAACGTGGGAATGATTGTTACAAGATTTGCGTTTCCGCAGCGCTCGCCAATGCCGTTGAGCGTGCCCTGAATATGACGGACACCTGCATTTACAGCCGCCAGTGAATTTGCCACGGCCTGCCCTGTATCGTCATGGGCATGGATACCGAGATGGTCGCCCGGGATCGCCTTTACCACATGGGAAATGATCTCTTCGATTTCATGGGGTTGTGTGCCACCGTTCGTGTCGCATAACACCACCCACCGCGCTCCTGCGGCATAGGCCGTGGCTGCGCAGGAAAGTGCGTATTCTGGATTAGCCTTGAACCCATCGAAGAAATGCTCACAGTCCACAAGCGCTTCACGGCCGGCTTCAATGGCTGCCTTAACGGAGGCGCGAATGCATTCGAGGTTTTCTTCGTTGCTCGTGTTAAGCGCCACTTTCACGTGGTAATCCCACGCCTTTGCCACGTAGCAGATCGCATCGGTTTCCGCCTGCAAAAGCCCGGCAATTCCCGGATCGTTGGACACCGAAATGCCCGGCCGATTGGTCATGCCGAAGCCCACAAAGCTCGCATTGTTGGTGCGTCGTTTTGAAAAGAATTCAGTATCGGTCGGGTTCGCTCCCGGGTAACCGCCCTCGATATAATCAAGACCCAGACCATCCAGCATTTCCGCAATGACAATTTTATCCTGCACGGAAAAATCAATGCCGGGCGTTTGCTGCCCGTCCCTTAATGTGGTGTCGAACAAATAGATGCGTTCTTTATTCACCGCTTCACTTCCCACGTTGTTACCCGTTCGCCAGTTTCTGAGTCTTTTGAATCCTTTAGCTGGATTCCTTGAGAGGCCAGTTCATCGCGAATCCGGTCGGCTTCGGAAAAGTTTTTGTCTTTGAGGGCTTGGAGGCGTTTGGAAACTAAAGCATCAATATCACCTACTTCTTCATTGTCACCTACAGCTGAAAGGTTGACACTACCTTGGCGACTTATATCTACACTTAGGCCATCACTTGTGATCCTTGGTGTTAATGCTTCAATAAGCTCGGTATCATCATTCAAAAGTGCAACCTTGATTGCCTCTCCCAGTTCTATTTTTTCAAATAGCGTTTTGCTCGATACCGGTCCGCTTGAAGAAACACCCCTTTTGTAAGCCGACAATAAATCAAAATTCATCAAACCTAACAGTTGCAATCCACTAAGAAGGAATTGCGACGCAATACTATCGCTTTTTGAGTCTGACGCGAATTTATCTAAACATGAAATTGCTTTGGGTGTGTTTAGGTCGTCAAACAATGCACCAACGAGTTCTTTTGGCGGCTCCGCGTGAAGATCGAACTTCATTCCTGAAAGTTTCGCATTTGAAATCACTAAAGCCCACGACTCTAGTTTTCGGGTAGCAGATTCTAGTTTCGCTTCAGTCCAATCAATGGGAGTTCTGTAGTGAGTACCCAACATAACAAGTTTGGCCGCATGACCTGCCCGAGGAGCCAGTGATTTATTCCTACCAACTTGTTCAATGTTCCCTCTCAGAACTTCTTTTATCGTCACAAAGTTCCCGTCGGACTTGGACATCTTCTTGCCCTCGACCTGAAGATACCCATTGTGCATCCAGACACTGGCCATCTTGTCGGTGCCGTGGGCGCAGCAGGATTGAGCAATCTCGTTTTCATGGTGCGGGAATATGAGATCGAGGCCACCGCCGTGAATGTCGAACGTTTCACCCAAATAAGCAGCAGACATGGCCGAGCACTCGATGTGCCATCCCGGCCGGCCATGAATGGTTTCGCCATTGAACGTTCCGTCCCAGCCGGGTTCGTTTTCGTTGGACTCTTTCCAGAGAACAAAGTCACCCGGATTTTCCTTGTGGGCCTCTGCCGCCACACGCGCGCCCGCCTGCTGGTCTTCCAGCTTGCGATTGGACAGCGTTCCATAGGCTTCCATTGATGCCACACGGAACAAAACCTCCCTGCCCTGCGAACCGTTTGCGATATAGGCGTGATCTTTATCAAGCAGGGTCTGGATCAGGCTCACCATATCCGGTTTACCGTCGGCGCGGGGTAAAACGAATTCCGTGGCGCGCGGCTCATGATTGGGTTCAAGACATCCAAGCGCTTTCACATCCGCATGGAACTGGTTGGCGGTCTTTTCCGTCACATTCCGGATTGCTTCGTTGAGCGGAAGATCAGGGTAATCCCGCAAAGCGCGTGCATTAATCTTGTCATCCACATCGGTGATGTTACGCACATAAGTAACGTGATCCTCACCATAGATGTGGCACAACAACCGATACAAAACATCGAACACGATTACCGGGCGCGCATTTCCGATGTGGGCAAAGTCATAGACGGTCGGTCCACACACATACATGCGCACGTTCTTGTCGTCGTCCGGTTGGAAGACCTCTTTCTTGCGAGTGAGTGTGTTGTAGAGTTTCAATTCAGTCACAGCGGACCTCCCGCTTCTCTGTTGCGCCGCTTATCCGAAAACCGGCCCCCACTTTTCGGGCGGCGCAAACCCGGTCCACATACAACCATACGCACGTTCTTGTCGTCTTCCGGTTGAAAGACCTCTTTCTTGCGAGTGAGTGTGTTGTAGAGTTTCAATTCAGTCATTCTTGATCCCAAAAACTGTCATCCCGAGGGCCGGGACGTTCATCAATGAGGTTTTGGAAAAGAACGACCAGACCAGCGAATCGCTAGCAAATAATACATTTGATAATGCAGATAGCCCGTGAAGGCTTGGTAAAGGTCGAGTTCATGCTCGCCCTTATGTCGGCTGCGGCCATGAACGTCAACCCTGAACGCATCAGGAAAAGAAAGGCCATAGAAGTGAGAGGGCGATCAGGGTCATGACAGCAGCGATGAAACAATCAAGCACCTGCCACGAACGCTGTTTCTGAAACACCGGCGCGAGCAGCCTCGCGCCATACCCGAGGCCAAAGAACCACACGAAAGACGCAAGCATGGCGCCAATCGTATAGGCCAATCTGGCATTGCCCTCAAAAGGCGCTGAAAGGCTACCCACAAGCAGGACCGTATCGAGATAGACATGCGGATTGAGAAAGGTGAACGCCAAACAGGTGGCGATTGCCGCTTTCAAACTACCGCTCGCCTGTCCTTGCAAATCCATGGCAACGGGATTGAGCGCACGTCGAAGTGCCACGATTGCATACCAGATGAGGAATGCGGCACCACCTAACCGAATTGCTGTCAAAAGCGTCGGGGATTGCTCGATCACTGCGCCAAGGCCTGCAACGCCAGCCGCGATTAGAAGCGCGTCAGACGCGGCACAGATCAGGCACAACACGAAAACATGCTGCCGCAAAAGCCCTTGCCGGAGAATGAATGCGTTTTGCGCACCGATGGCAATGATGAGGGAAGCACCCAGAAAAAATCCGGTAACGAAAGGCGTAATCATTAAAACAAATCCATTTGGCCGTTATCGGGCTTTTCCCTCTTCGGCTTAGTAGGTTCAACGGGGGCAGCCCTCCCCGGCTTTTGCACTTCCGGTCCGGTGTTGGCAACTTTGTTTACAGCATCGCTTACGGCGATCGCCTCAAAGAAACCATCCTCAACCGGCTGCAAAAGATCTTCCACATCTCCCGGGCCGTAAACCTTGCAATCGAGCCACCGATCAAAGTCGGCGGGTCGGATAACCACCGGCATGCGATGGTGAATGTTGCCAATCTGCGCATTGGACTGGGTTGTGAGAATACACCCCGTATCCATCTCACTCCCGTCCTTGCCCAGCCAGGTTTCGACCAGCCCGCCAAAACAGATCGTGCTGCCATCACTCGGCCGGATCCAATGGGCCTGCTTCGGCAGGTTTTTATCTTCCGGGCGGTGCCATTCGTAAAAACCCGAAGCCGGAATCAGCACGCGGCGATGGCGAAGTGCGGTTTTGAAAGACGCCTTCGTAGCTGCCGTTTCAGAGCGCGCATTGATGATCAACGTAAAGTCCGCTGGGTCTTTAACCCAATGGGGGATAAGCCCCCACCGCACCAATTGCGCATCACGCTCGATCGCTGCGTTGATGCCAACAGTGAGAATTGGTTGTGTGGGCGCAATGTTATAGCGCGGCGGAAAAGCTCCCAGAGACACAAGGTCAAACAGGGCTGCCAGTTCGTCAGGTTCTGCGGTGAGAGAAAATCGTCCGCACATAACTTGCGTCTTTCGGCTTAAAGTGTTGATTCAAGTTGGTATCAGATTGATTCAGGTTATGCAGGGTAAGAATCTGTTTTCAAACGGAAAGTTATAAAGGTCCCACCATGGATCACTGGCCTAAAACCGGATGTAGTGTGCTCGTTCTCAGTGGCGATCAGGTCTTGCTCATCAAGAGAGGCAAAGACCCATATCAAGGCCATTGGTCATTGCCAGGCGGCAGTCAGGAACCCGGAGAAACGCTCGAAGACTGCGCGCGACGGGAACTTCTCGAAGAAACCGGACTCACGGCAGAACGCATGGAATTTGCAATCGTGCGCGACCGGATGGGACATCTTCCGGACAGTTCGCTCAGCCATCATTTTGTGTTGGCCACGTATGTTGTCGACGCTTTTACCGGAATTCTACAAGCAAGTGACGATGCGGCTGATGCCGCATGGTTTACGCTATCGGAGTTGGAGACCGTACCCACCACACCGGATACGCCTGAATTTATTCGTGATCTTTTGAACGCGCGCAACGCTGCACAGAATGATGCATGAACTTGATCGTTGCAAAGGTTCCGCCGTTTGACCATATTCCAACCATGAACACCAAGCGACTTACATCGGTTATCAGAGTTCTGAGCGTTGCCATTTGCATCAGCGCTATGCCTGCGCTTGCCCAGTCGCAGGAGGCTGAAACCGAAGGATCGGACACGTCGGCTGTGAAGGTTTTGCCGCCCGCTTACGATGCGCAAATGATGCGTCTATCTGAGATCCTGGGTGCGCTGCATTACCTTCGGGAATTGTGCGGTGCCAATGAAGAACAGCAATGGCGCGATCAAATGAGCACGCTTATCGAAAAAGAAGAGCCTACCCAAGAGCGCCGCGCCCAGATGATCGCCCGGTTTAATCGCGGGTTTCGCGGTTATCAGGAAACTTACCGCGAATGCACCCCGGCAGCCATTGAGGCCAATAATCGATTTCTGTTTGAGGGCGCAAAACTCGCAGGCGAAATACCCGGGCGATACGGACGCTGATGCACGTTTTAATGTTGCAACATGCAGTTGCGGCACACCACAGCTTAACGGTTTATAAACGACAGAAATTAACCACGCGGAAAAGGTTACGGGCCTCGGCCTTTGTTTGGGCAACGTTTGGGGATAGTTTTCGCGAAATAGCAGGGACCAAAAGTTGTGACTAAACCGCAAGCAGAAACCATCGAAGACCTGATTGACGCCGAAATGCGCGCGCTGGCGGGTGAGTATTTCGAAGATGCGTGGAATGAGGTCACCGCGGAGGACCTCGACATTCAGTTGGTGGTCGAAGTCTTTATCGAATGCGCCTTGAAAAAGATTGCAAAAGAGCGGGGCGAAGACACCGCCAGCAAGCTGGTCTCCCACTTCCGCAAAATGGATGAAATCGGATTCCTGCCGGAAGCGCGCGTACTGCAGTAGCGCTGCCACCATTCATTACAAAATTTCTCTTTTACAGCTGCCACCGAGCGGGTACCATCCGTAGTCAGACAATCTTGCTCAAACGGATAATGTGCTGTGGCAACCTTCAAACATTCATTGGCCGCTTGGATGTTCAGTATCATCATGGCGTTTAGTTCGAGCGTTTTTGCTCAGGAACCGGAAGCACCGTCGCCCTCGGAACTCGGAATAGAAACGGAAAATTTCGACATCGAAATCGAAAGCGAAGAGCCCAGTTCAGAAGCGACGGAAACAGAAAATTCAGAAGCAACGCAGGACCTTTCTATCGAGGTGCCCGAAATCCAACGCGACCTTTCCGTGTTGCCATTTCCCACGCGGCGCATGCACGAACTCATTCTTGAGGCGACACAGGCGGGCGACATCGAAAAGTTACGTGCTTTGATTGGCATCGGTGATAGCGCAACACAACTCTCTCTCGGAGGCGTGGAGGAAGATCCAATCGCTTATCTCAAAGCCCAGTCCGGTGACGCAGAGGGTCACGAGTTGCTGGCGATACTTGAAGAAGTGTTACAGGCCGGATTTGTCCATCTTGATCCCGGGACTGAGAATGAGCTGTTCGTCTGGCCATACTTTTTCGCCTACCCACTCGACAAACTGGACGACCGCCAGAGGGTGGAACTGTTCCGCATTGTGACATTTGGCGATTATCAGGACATGGTCGATTTTGGTGGTTACATTTTCTACCGCGTTGGCATAAGTCCTACCGGACGCTGGCAGTTTTTTGTCGCGGGAGATTAAGGTGAGCGACACGTTTGAAATTCTCTCCGAACGCAGTTGCATTCGGATTTCAGGTGATGATGCAGAACTCTTTCTGGATAACATCCTCACTTGCCAAGTGGTGGACCTACAATCAGGTGAAGCGCGGTTTGGTGCGCTTCTTACACCGCAAGGGAAGATCCTGTTCGACTTTTTCCTGATTAAAACAGAAGACGGATATCTGATCGATGTGGCAGAAAGTCTGGCCGACGAGTTCGTGAAGCGTCTGACGTTTTACAAATTGCGAGCAAAGGTGTTGATCGAAAAAGACCCAGATCTCCAGGTGGCAGTTATTGCCAAGGATTCACTCCCTGACGCTATTGCTACGATACAAGATCCCCGGCATGGCGATATGGGATCACGAAGCTACGGCAGGTTCGAAACTGACGGTTTGGTCAAAGACTATGACAAAACTCGCATTAAGCTTGGCATTCCGGAGGGCGGAAAAGACTTCGCCTATGGTGATGCTTACCCGCATGAAACGCTGATGGATCAGTTTGGCGGCGTGGACTTCAAAAAAGGTTGTTATGTGGGCCAGGAAGTGGTCTCCCGCATGCAGCACCGCGGAACGGCTAAAAAACGTGTTGTTCTCGTTCATGCATCGCAGCCCCTACCCAACGCTGAAACGCCAATCTTTGCCGATGGAAAACCTGCCGGCACATTGGGAACCGTGGTTGGACAAGAAGGTTTGGCCTTGGTTCGGCTTGATCGGGTCGCAAAGGCCGAAAATCTCGAGGCAGACGGGGTGAGCGTAGAAGTTCACCTACCGGATTGGGTCACGTTCACCATGCCCGAGGCCGGGTAATGCCCACGCAAACGCCTGAGACCCGCGCCTGGCAACGCATGCTGTCAGGTCGCAGACTTGACCTTCTGGCGCCGTCACCGCTTGATGTGGAAATTGAAGACATTGCCCACGGCCTTGCGAGAGTAGCGCGCTGGAACGGACAGACCATTGGATCTCATGCATTCAGCGTTGCGCAGCACAGTGTAATCGTGACGCAGGTTTTCACAAAGCTACATCCGAAACATACCCAAGAAGAGGCCCTCATCGCGCTTTTGCATGACGCCCCTGAATATGTGATTGGCGACATGATCTCGCCATTCAAAACCGTTCTTGGCGGCGAATATAAACATGTGGAAGCACGACTTCAGGAGGCGATCCACTTGCGGTACTCTCTGCCACCCCTGACCGCGCCGAAACTCAAAACCCTGATCAAGCGCGCTGATTCAATCTGCGCTTACTATGAGGCCACCGAGCTTGCCGGGTTTTCAAAAGCAGAAGCGCGCAAATTCTTCGGAACACCACGAAACATCACACTCGAAACCGGGCAATTTTCTCCCCTGCCGGCGGATGCGGCGCAAGCGCTTTTTCTCAACGCTTTCACTGAAATTGAACAAAGAAGAAATCAGGATGGCTGAGGAGCGGCGCATTGAAATCGGCCTCAATGCCGCAATCGTTTCCATCATCCACGGCAATCCGGTTATTCTGCACACTACAATTGACGCAGCACATACTTCGCCAGATGCGCTTCCCTATGGTCGCTTCAACCCCACTCAACACCGCACGATGGAAGAAGGCTTAAGAAGCCTTGCGGAAGAGCAGACGGGGTTGCGCCCGGGCTATGTGGAGCAGCTTTATACGTTTGCGGATCGGGGTCGCATGCCATCCATTGATGATACCGCGCCGCACGTGGTGTCCGTTGGTTATCTCGCCCTAACGCGCCGTGTGAGCGACAATGATGGAGAAGCATCCGTTGAAAGTGCCGGATGGCGCGATTGGTACACGTATTTTCCATGGGAAGACTGGCGCAAGGGACGCCCTGCAATGCTCGATGAAGTGATTGTTCCGGCGTTGTTGGAATGGGCAAAGGCAAAACCAAAACCCGGTGCAGCCGCGCATGGCCTTG
>CAWUJX010000052.1:0-18026 GCA_963922635.1 uncultured Hyphomicrobiales bacterium
TCGTTTCAGATGGCAATATTGCGTTTCAAAGCCATCACCATGAGCAATGACCACGCCATTGCCGCATTCCTTTCCGGCAACTGTTTCCCGGTCCGCTGACGTGGCCACCAAACGATCAGGTTCTCCGTCCCGTACCGCTTTCACAATACCCGATGCGCTGGCAGTGACTGGCACATCGGATGCGATATCCGCCATGGACAAAAGCCGGATATCCGTCCCCTTATGACCATCATAGGACGCGTTACCGCACCATGGATCGCGAATATTTTTACTTGGATCAAGGTCTGCAAAATTTTGAAAAAAACAGGTCACGCCCACATCACAATCGACAGGCAGTTCCAGCCGGAAATCCCGCGTTTGTGCGTTTATCCGTTCAACCGAGGCAAAAAACACAAAACCCGTTGCCAGCAGTTGAATTCCCAAGCAGCAGCCTTTAACAACTGGCGAAATTCGTTTTAGTTTTCCAGAAGGCACACCCATGGCATCCCGCAACATTTTTCTTCTTCCCGGCGACGGCATTGGACCAGAAGCAACCGCTGAAGTCACCAAAATTATCCATTGGATGAACGATGCGCTCGGCTGCGGGTTCGAGATAGAAGAAGGACTTGTGGGAGGCGCTGCTTACGATGCCCACGGTGCTGCAATCTCTGATGATGACATGAAAAAGGCGCTTGCTGCAGATGCCGTTCTATTCGGTGCAGTGGGTGGCCCGCAATGGGATGATGTTCCCTACGAAGCGAGACCGGAAGCAGGCCTCTTGCGTCTTCGAAAAGAGCTGGAACTGTTTGCAAATTTGCGTCCGGCGATCTGCTATCCCGCCCTTGCGGACTCTTCTTCGCTTCGCAAAGAAGTGGTCGAGGGACTTGATATTCTAATCGTACGTGAACTCACAGGCGGCGTTTATTTCGGCGAACCCAAAACCATCACCGACCTTGGCAATGGGCAAAAACGCGCCGTCGATACACAAGTCTATGACACATTTGAGATCGAACGCATTTCGGGTGTAGCTTTTGAATTGGCTCGCACGCGCGATAACCGCGTTTGTTCCATGGAAAAACGCAACGTGATGAAGTCAGGCGTTTTGTGGAATGAAGTGGTCTCGCAAACCCATAAAGACAAGTATCCGGATGTGGAACTTTCTCACATGTTGGCGGATGCAGGCGGCATGCAATTGGTGCGCTGGCCCAAGCAGTTCGATGTGATTGTGACGGACAACCTTTTTGGCGACATGCTTTCAGATGTGGCCGCCATGCTCACGGGATCGCTCGGCATGTTGCCTTCGGCATCTCTTGGCGCACCAGACCCGGTGACGGGTGCCAGAAAAGCGATGTACGAGCCGGTCCACGGATCGGCACCCGATATCGCCGGACAGGGCATTGCAAACCCAATCGCAATGATCGCATCGTTTGCCATGCTATTGCGTTACTCATTCAATATGATTGATGAAGCCGATATGGTGGAAAAAGCAATCGCCAATGTTTTGGATCAGGGCAAACGCACCGGCGACATCTGGTCTGAAGGTGATGAAAAAGTCACCACCTCAGAAATGGGTGATGCCATTCTGGCAGAAATCCAAAAGCTGGCCGCGTAATTTAGCGCTACTCAAAAAAGCTGGTGGGGTCACCCGCATGGGGGCCCTTGTTACCTTTGAATGTGGGCCGGTCGGTCCCGCAGACAAATGAACGGGCGGCTTCGTCCGCAAGTTTTCGCGCCAATTCGTTTGCGTTGGCATTAGCCCGCGCATCCACATAGCCAACCACACAGGAAGTGGGGTTCTCGTGATCTGCCACGCGGGAAACGACCAAAACCTGGCCACGAACCGCTTCGGTAGTGTTACCATTCTCATCGCTGTTCTCAACAAAGCGCCTCAGAATGGCGGCATACGGCCTGTTTTCAAGAATGCGCCATTCAACCGTATTGTTCACATGGTTGAATTGGCCAAAGCTTTCCCACTGACCTGATATTGTTGCCACGTGGCCAAACCGGACCATCTGGCGAAGGTCGCCCTCATCGAACAAAATCGGATATCCCTTATAGCCCTGGCAATAGCCGCTGGCTCCATGTTCATCCGCACGATAGAACGTACAATCTTTTTCCAGATCAAGCGTGGTGTAGACACTCTCCGCAGCGTGTGAATTGCCCGCCATGACAGCAAACATTGACAGGGCTAGCAAAGAACGTCGGAACTTCATCATGTAACCAATGGTGCTATGTCGTTGATCAAGAGAATTTGCAGGAACATGATCCCGAACAGAACAATAATCGGTGAAAGGTCAATGCCGCCAAGGTCAGGCAGAAAGCGTCTTATCCGGCGATATAGGGGTTCCGTCATCTGGTATAAGAACCCACTGACCGCGTTCACAAACTGGTTCGAGGAATTGATCACATTGAACGCATAGAGCCACGAAAATACGACTGACAGAATAACGATCCACCAGTAAAAGCTGAGCATATGATATAGGACTTGAATTACGGCGTTCATAAAGTTTCCAATTCTGCGCGTCTGCGTTTTATCTCATTTGGCCCCGGTGAAACCACAAATCAAGCACGTTTCTCGGCCGGCCCCACCCAAAGGTTCAGGAATTCTTCCAACCATTTGCGCACTGCAGGATCATGTTTCGGTCGCGCCTCGAACTGCTGCTGACGGTTTTGCGCGCCCGGCAAGACAAACCGATGCGCCGCTTTGGTTGTCCAGCGGTTCATCATCATGGTGGTCACTTCTGAATGAAATTGTACGCCGTAGGCATTCTCGCCATATCGATAAGCCTGATTGGGATATTCTTCACCCGATGCCAGAAGTGTTGCGTCCGAAGGCACCGTAAATCCCTCGCGATGCCACTGGTACACATGGTCAGGCCAGTCCATCATCGCCTGCCCTTCGTTTGTCGCACGAATGGGATAATAACCGATCTCCGCATATTCATCCGCCCGGCCCTCGACTTCACCGCCCAAATGTTTCGACAGCATTTGAGCCCCCAAGCAAATGCCGAAGAACGGCTTGTTCTCACGCAAGGGGACTTCCATCCAGTCAATCTCACGTTTGACAAACTCATCGGGATCATTGGCGCTCATGGGACCGCCAAACACCACTGCTCCCTCATAGCCTTCAAGGGTCTCGGGCAATTCTTCGCCCAACGGGGGACGGCATGCTTCCAATCGATAGCCCATCGCCTCCAGCATCATCCCCACGCGGCCAGGTGACGATCCTTCCTGATGCATCACGACAAGAATTTTTGGCCTATCCTGATAACGCAAAAACGGCTTCATCAATTCGTTTCGGTTTTTTGTGAACTGCGCTCCCACACACGGCGCTTGAGTGCCATCCGATCCCGCGTATCAACACCCAAAAGGTCAGCCACGCGCCAGACCACATTGTCTTCCAACTCGTGCACCACCCCATCGGCAAACACCATTTCCCATAGGTGCTCGATTATCGTGGTCCGCTCTTCGATGGGAAAGGCACGTTTGAGTTGGCTGGTAAAACTATAAAGATCAACCGCTTCGTGCTCTGCGTCTTGCGCCTTTGACAAAAGCGTTTGGGCTTCTTCGTCCGTCAGGCCGAAATTCGCGGATAATATCTCCAGCATGCGATCGCGTTCGGAATCCTCAATCACGCCATCAACAGCGATGACGTGATACATCAAAGCAGCCTCGGCAAGTTTGACCGGGTCCACATCAAGCTCGGGCGATGCGTCGTCTAATGAAGGATTGGTGAGAAATTTTTTCAGTGCTTCAAGCATGCCCCAAACCTAACCTATTACAATGACGTTTCAAGGCGTTAAAATCGCTTGAACGAGGTTTTGCGAAGCGGCATTGGCGTGCATTGGCCATCTGAACCAACCAACCTATTCATGTACGATTACGATATTGCCAGTGTGTTTTTTCTCAATGAATGCCTGTTGCGCCGCATGAAACTCTTTCAACGGATAGGTTGCGGCCAGCATAGGTTGAACCTCACCGCGCTCAATATATCCAATCAAATCAGGGAAGACATTTAGCGCCGTCACCGTACATCCGTGAAATGTGAGATCGTTAAGGTAAAGCGTTCGCAAATCCAAATCCACAATCGGTCCTGCAATCGCACCGGAAGTACCGTATCGACCACCCCGCTCCAGAACTTCGATCAAGGTCGGAAAGTATGGGCCACCGACGATATCAGCCACGATGGACACCGTTTCCGAACCAATTGCCTCTTTCAAAGTTTGGCCGAGATTTTCAGGGCCCCGCGGCAGGATCGCAGTGGAGTTCAATTTCGCCACATCGGCGTGTTTCGCCTCGCTCGCCATTGCAACGGTTTTTGCGCCCCGTCGATTGGCCAGCTGAATAAGCGCACCGCCTACACCGCCCGATGCACCGGTAATAAGCACAGTATCTTCCGGCCCACATTCAACCCGGTTAAGCAGGTTCTCCGCCGTTGTGTAGGAGCACGAGAAAGTGGCGAGCTCCGCATCCGATAGAGAACTGTTCACCGGCAGAATTTGCTTCTGGTTCACCACCACATATTCGCCGAAGCCACCATCGCATTCAGAACCGAAATACCCCACACCGGTTTTGCTGGCAGGATCATCCCAGTTCCTGATCCAGCCATCATTCATCACCCGCTTTCCCATGATGCCTGCATCGCAGCCTTCGCCGAGGGCAACTACCGCCCCGACCATATCTGCGCCTTGAATACGCGGAAATGTCAGCGGGGCAGCGCCCCATGTGGGGTCTTCCGCATGAACCTCATTATAGGCATCTCCGGTTGTTGCTTCAGTCACCGCCTTTGAATACCAACCGGACCGCGTATTAACGTCGGTATTGTTCATGCCACAGGCATGAACCTTCACCCGAACTTCTCCGGGACCCGGCTCAGGCGTTGGCCAATCTTCATGGTACTCCAGTTTCTCGAGTCCCCCGTGACCCGTGAGGACAAGCGCTTTCATGGTTTTTGGTATCTGTGTCATTTCAGGCCCTCCCCAACGCATCTTTGCAGTATTGCAGCGGGAACACACAGGAAAGCAAGAAGTTTGGCACGCAGGAACTCAGCTGATGAAAGGAAATGCCGCTTGAAACACACAGATGTTGCGGCAACCATTTACGGCGTAATCATAAAATTGGAACCTCGAAAGCCAGTTCGCGCTGTAACCGCGCAACCCTGTCCTTGAACCAAGGCCATTTGGAAATCGCGCTGTTATTTCCAACAAGATAAATTTCCCGGTCAAATACCGGCGCAGACTTCAATACGAACAAATGTTTGGCATCAAGATGCTTTTGGACCAAACGAAGAGGCAGGTAAGCGCTGCCACCAAATTCCAGAATATGCGCAAGCGCCACGGGTGCTGATCCAAAACTGATACGGGCTGTACTCGCATCAGCATAGGCAATCGCATGGTCGCGGCCAAAATCTTCCCCCGCCTCCACATATACATAACCGGGGTTGAATTTGATCAAAGCGTCAGGCTCAGAAGCCACCAGTACCAATCTATCAAACCCAAGAGGATGGCTGATCTGCCATTGGCTGGAATCGCCATTATACGTGACGACCACATCCACAAGCCCGTTGCGCAACCAGTTGCTCAGTTCTGTGCCACTTCCTTGCCAGGCAGAAAGTGCGACCTGCGGCAACTCCGTTCTTATTTCTTCAAAAAAAACCTTCGCAAGCCCGTCCCACACTTCCGGCTCATAGCCGATATTACAAACCGAACTCAGCGCATCGGGAAGCCCTGTCTCCTGCCGGGCCTGTCGCCAAAGGTCCGATATGGTGGACGCATACCTGCGAAGTCTTTCGCCGGCTGAGGTCAGTGCTGCACCGGATCGATTGCGGACGATGAGTTGTTGACCAAGTTCTGCCTCCAAAGACTTGAGACGCGCTGTGACCGTCGACTGCGTCACATTCAACTTTTCCGAGGCGCACACCAGACTACCAGTCTCCACAATTGCCAGAAACGTGTTCAGTTCGACGAGATGCATATAAAGCTCAATACTTCGAAATTATCGAATTTTCCATGCAATAAATTTTGTTTTTCAAAACTTATGATTTGAATTACGATTTTGCCAGTCTGGACCGGAGGAGGGAAAGATGGGGTTGGACAGAGACCAATTTGTAAGCGCGATGCGCCGCGTCGCATCTAGTGTGACGGTAGTGACCACGGACGGTGATGCCGGAAAACATGGCGCAACCGTTTCTGCGTTTTGCTCTGTGTCCGCGGACCCACCGATGGTTTTGGTTTGTTTAAACGCAGCTTCAAACATCGCAGCCAAAGTCGAGCGGAACCGCGTGTTCAACATCAACATCCTGCCACAGGGAAGCGTTGATCTCGCCACTCGGTTTTGCGGATCACAGGATCACCTGATCAAAAACCGCTTCGATGACATCGAGACATTAGAGACGGAATTACCAGCCTTTCCCGGCGCGACGGTACTCAGCTGCGAGCTCGATCAATCGGTTCCTTCGGGAAGCCACAAGATCATCATCGGGAGAGTGGTCGATACATTCACGGGCGACGCAGCACCGCTTACCTATTTCGATGGTGCATACCACGGGATCAAACCGCTTGAACACGCATTCGAAGGATGACCCATGAGTGACGTTACCACCTATAAAATGTTGATAGACGGGCAGTGGGTCGCTTCGTCCGACGGAGCCCATTTTGAAAGTGTAAATCCCGCCACCGGTGATGTGTGGTCCCGCATTCCCGAAGCAACGGAACAGGATGTTCATGCAGCGGTGAAAGCAGCCGAACGAGCGCTGGAAGGCGAATGGGGAAACATGACCCCCACGCAAAGGGGCAAATGCCTCCATCGGCTTGGCGATCTTTTGGCGGAAAACTCTGAACATCTGGGCCGGATTGAAACCATCGATACAGGAAAAATGTTCAAGGAAACCGCTTGGCAAGCCACTTACATTGCCGAGTATTTTCACTTCTTTGGCGGTGCGGCGGACAAATTGAATGGCGATACGTTCCCCATTGATAAGCCTGATATGTTTGTTTTCAACCAACGGGAGCCTGTGGGGGTTGTTGCAGCTGTCATCCCGTGGAACTCGCAGATGTTCTTGAGTGCTACAAAAATCGGTCCTGCCCTTGCCGCCGGAAACACAATCGTCTTGAAAGCATCCGAACACGCATCTGCACCATTGCTGGAGTTTGGCAAACTCATCGAAAAAGCAGGAATCCCCAAGGGCGTGGTCAACATTATCACTGGCCATGCGGAGCCTTGCGGGCGGGCACTTACCTCTCATCCAAAAGTCGCCAAAGTGGCATTCACCGGCGGGCCGGATGCCGCGCGCCACATTGTTCGGAACTCAGCGGAAAACTTCGCGGAGGTTTCCCTTGAACTCGGCGGCAAATCACCGTTCATCGTATTCGACGATGCGGATCTTGAAAGTGCAGTAAACGGTTCGGTCGCCGGAATATTCGGAGCCACGGGCCAAAGCTGTGTCGCAGGATCACGACTGTATCTGCATGAAGATATAGCCGACGCATTCCTAGACCGAATGGTTGCTGTCGCAAAAAATATCAAAATAGGCGACCCCCAAGCGGATGAAACGGAAATGGGACCGCTTTGCACCCAAGGCCAGGTGGATCACATTGAGGCGCAAATCGCAAAAGCCATCGACGAAGGCGGAACCATACTGACCGGAGGCAAACGGCCCGATTTGGGCGGACAGTATTTCGAACCGACCATCATCGATTGCCCAAGGCAGGATATGACCATCGTCGACACGGAATTATTCGGCCCCGTCCTGAGCGTGCAACGCTTCAAGACCGAAGATGAAGTGGTTGCCCTCGCTAATGATACGAAGCACGGACTGGCAGCAGGCATTTTTACTCAGAACAGCGCCCGCAATCTGCGCATGGCAAAGCGTATCAAAGCGGGCATCATTTGGGTCAACACATATCGGGTGATTTCTCCCATCGCGGAATTCGGTGGCATGAAAACCAGCGGCTATGGGCGCGAAGCCGGGATGCAGGCGATGTATGCCTACACGAGGCCGAAAACAGTCTGGGTAAATCTGTCCGATGACCCGATCGCCAATCCTTTCAAACCCCGTTGAGGACAAAGCCATGAAGTTTCACATTGCGATCAATCTGGAGCGGATGAACGAGCAAACCGATATGCGCAAAGTGCGCGATCACACAATCGAAATGGTGCAGATGGCGGACGCCGCAGGGTTTGAGATTGCGTGGGCAGCCGAACATCACGCGCTTGAAATGACCATTGCACCCAATCCATTTCAGATCATGACATGGTGGGCCGATCACACGGAACAAATACGGTTGGGATGCGGTGTGGCGAATGCCGCCTATTGGCACCCCGTCAACATCGCCGGCGAAGCGGCCATGCTTGATCTTATCTCCGGAGGCCGGCTTGAAATGGGGCTAGGCTCTGGCGCTTATCAGCGGGAGTTTGACCGAATGAAGCCGGGCCTCCAACAACCGGATTCGTGGCGCTACATGCAGGAGATGCTGCCGGTTGTTCGCGAACTATGGAAGGGCGACGTGGAACACAATGGCGAATATTGGCAATTCCCCAAATCAACCTCATGCCCCAAGCCCCTACAAGATGAGGTTCCCATGTGGGTGGCGGCACGGTCTCCCATCACATTTGACTATGCCGTGGCAAACGACTGCAACATCATGTCCTGGCCTCTAACCATGCCGTTTTCGGAAGCCGAAAAATACCGGGCTCACCTCGACGCATCTATCGAAAAATCCTCCGATGGCTGGAAAGGCAAATGGGCGATGATGCGCCACACGGCTGTTTACACAAACGAAGATGATCGCAATGCATCCATGAATGCAATCCGTCACGTCCTCGGCCAGTTCGGCAACCTGATGATGAAAAAGGGCGACGTAGTCAACGGCTTTCCTGACCAGGTTCCTTTGGAAGAGTTGGAAGGCAATGTGCGCGTGGAACCCAAAATGCTTGAAGAGAATCTCATGTTTGGAAGTCCCGAAACCGTGGTCAAAAAGCTTAAACAATATAAAGACATCGGCATCGACGCATTCATCTATTACGCATCCATGGGCCTTGATATGCCCACCCAAAAGCGCTCCCTCAAACTCTTCATTGATGAAGTATTGCCGGAATTTGCATAACCCATTTCAGAAGGACTTTTGCCATGTCAGCGGAAATACGCCGAACCCTCCTCCACATCCAGACCACACATATGGAAGAAGGCAAACCGGTTGATGAACCCACCAAACTGGTTGCCGCCTTGGCTATCATCAAGAACCCATGGCATGGTCGCGGGTTTGTGGAAGACCTTCGTCCTGAAATCCGCGCAGTGGGTCCGGTCATCGGAAAACTTCTCACAGACATGATTCTGGATGTGGCCGGCGACAAAGTGGAAGGCTATGGCAAAGCCTCCGTGGTGGGCATGGGCGGGTATGTGGAGCATGCACAAGCGCTCACCCATACATTATGGTTCGGAAACCAGTACCGTGATGCGGTTGGTGCGAAAACCTACCTGGCATTCACGAATACAAAGGGCGTTGCCGGACAACCGATCATGATCCCGCTCATGGATAAACATGACGCGGGACGCCGCTCCCACTATCAGACAATTCATCTCAATATTCCCGACGCACCGGGACCTGACGAAATCGTGGTTGCCCTTGGCGCTTCCATTGGCGGCCAGCCCCATCACAGAATCGGCGACCGCTATCAGGACCTTGAAGAAATGGGCCGCGACGTGGATAACCCCGCTGGAGTGTGATCATGCCAATCGCTGCAGATGGCACAGTCTTTGATGTGAGCGGAAATGCCAATGGCATCCCAATTGTTCTGGTCCATGGCTTGGGATTATCGAGACGTCTATGGGATGACCACCTGGAAGCACTGGAAACGCATTGCCGAGTGGTGAACTATGATCTCTACGGTCATGGCGAAAGCGGTCCGCCACCGGAAACGGCATCCCTTTCCATATTTGCAAATCAAATTAAATCGCTGATGGATCACGTGGGCTTCGACCGCGCTGCCATAATCGGATTTTCCATTGGTGGCATGATCAACCGACGTTTTGCGATGGATTTTCCCGATCGGGTATCAGCACTCGCCATCCTTAACTCACCCCACAACAGAGGCGACCAAGCGCAGGAACTCGTGGAGAGCCGCGCCCGAAAGGTCCGAGAGCAAGGCGCGCTCGCGACCCTCGACGATGCGCTAAAGCGCTGGTTCACAGACGACTATCTGAAGAGCGGAAAAGGGCCCGAACACGTGCGCCAATGGCGAAACCAAGTGGACGCGGAGAGCTATGCGCAAGCCGCTTGGGTGCTTGCAAACGGCGTCCGTGAACTGATCACACCACAAACACAGATCAATGCCCCTACCCTTGTGATGACCTGTGAAAATGACACGGGCAGTACCCCGGAAATGAGTGCCGCAATTTCCGATGAAATCAGAGGCTCGGAAAAAATCATTGTACCAGACCTCCGACACTTGGGGTTGATGGAAAACCCTGCCGCATTCTTTGAACCAATTCTTGGGTTTCTTGAAAGGAAACTTGCATGACCAAATTCATGTCTGGTGGCCAAGCCGCCGTTGAAGCGCTGAAAGCCGAGAACACCAAACATGTCTTCGGCCTGATTGGTTCCGCCACCATGGAAATGTTCGATGCCCTCTATGATGCAAAAGACATTAACTTCATCGGCGTTCATGACGAGCGCACCGGAACCCATATGGCCGATGGCTATGCGCGGGCCTCAGGAAATGCCGGCGTGGTTCTCGCAGGCCAGAACGGGCCCGGAGCAACCAATCTGGTAACCGGGCTTTCCCAGGCAATGGCAGCATTTTCGCCAGTGGTTTCAATTGCAGGCGCATTATCGTCCGGCCACGTATATCGGGACGCCTTCCAGGAGGTGGACCAACAGTCCTTGTTTACACCGATCACAAAGAAAACCTGGACAGCACCATCCACCGACCGCGTCCCTGAACTGTTCCGCGAAGCGTTTCGTACGGCGCTGACACCGCGACAAGGGCCAGTGCAAATCAACCTGCCCCGGGATGTGCTTTCGGGTCAGGCAGAATTCCCGCCCATGCAATCACCGCAGGGGTATCGGCAATATGCCCTGCCTGCCGCGAACGAAGACGCAATCAAACAGGCAGCATCGCACCTTTTGGATGCGAAAAACCCAGTAATCGTCGCAGGCGGCGGCATCAAGAATACACAAGGCCATGAAGCAGCATTGGCTTTGGCAGAAGCGCTTAATTGCCCAATTGTGACATCACCGGGCCACGGCGATGCAATTCCATTTGGTCATCCGCTTAATGCAGGTCAAATGGGGCCACGCGGCAATACGGTTGCATCACGCCTGGTGAAAGAAGCAGACGTCATCCTCGCGCTTGGCTCACGGCTCGGGTTTAACGCCACATTCTTTTCCTATGACAACATCAATGCGGAAGCCGAGATTATCCAGATAGAAATTGAACCGACCGCCATCGGCCGTTTCTTTCCCATAAAGCTTGGAATTTGGGCCGACGCACCCACTGCAGCACGACAAATTGCCGAAGCAATCGACAAACAAAAAAGACGGGCAGAAGCTGATGCTTGGACTGACCAGTTCAAACAGGAAAGAGACGCATTTCTGAAAACGCGCGACGAAAGCGCAGACCTCACGCACCCAACCCAACCCTCGGGCCTCTTCAAAAGCCTTCGGGAGGTTCTGCCACAAAATGCAGCGATCACCATGGATGCGGGAACCCTGTGTTTACAGGCAACGGATGCATTGAACTACCATGCACCGCGAAGCCTGTTCACACCGCTTGACTTTGGCCTTGTGGGATTTTCCTTTGCCTGTGGTCTTGGGGTCAAATGTGCCCAACCGGAACGACCCGTGGTGAGCCTGATGGGCGACGGTGGCTTTGGCATGACGGTTTCTGAATTAAGCACTGCCGTTGATCACGGCATCAACACTGTGACCGTGGTCATGAACAACCAATGCTGGGGTGCGGAAAAAGCCTATCAACGCGATTTCTTCAACGGACGCTACATCGGGGCCGATGTTTCTAGCCCACCGTTTGATAAGCTTGCAGAACTCTATGGCGCAAAGGGGTATCGCGCCGACAAACTGTCAGATGTGGCACCCGCAGTGGAAGCGGCACTGGCTTGCGGAAAACCGGCCGTGATCGATGTGGCAGTTGATCCAAATGCTCTCTATAGTTTCAGACGAGACAGCTTTAAGCATCGTGTCGGCTAGATGTCATAAACGCTGCGTAATGAGCAGATTTGTTACTGGCAGCGTTTGTTAAGGAATATCGATGAAACATGTGGTTTTTGATGTGGGCAACGTATTGCTCAAGTGGGATCCACACATCCCGTTTCGCCGCCACTTCTCCGACGACTCAGCAATTGCAGATTTCTTTACGGAGATCGGCTTTCACCAGTGGAACATCTCGCTGGATGCGGGGCGTGACTGGAACGAGGCCGTTGAAAGCCTTGTTGCAGAATTCCCCCACCATGACGCGGCCATCCGAACATTTGAGCGCCATTGGCACGAAACCATCCCCCATTCGATTGATAGCTCCGTTGAAGTACTTTCTAAGCTGAAAGCCAACAATATACCCCTTTACGCAATTACGAATTTCTCCGGACAGCGCTGGGAAGAGTCCCTCGAACGGTTTTCGTTTCTCAAGGATAGTTTCATTGATGCGGTGGTTTCGGGCCATGAAAGACTAATTAAGCCCGGCACCGAAATTTTTGATCTCTTTCTGCAGCGCAACTCGCTCACGGCAGAACACTGCATTTTCATCGATGACAGCGCTGCAAACATAAAAACCGCTTCAGACCTTGGCTTCCACACAATCCACTTTTCGGAAACGACTGATCTTTCCCAGGCGTTGGAAAACCACGGCGTGTCTTTACCGGTCCGCTAAACCGACGCTGATTTTCAAAATCCAACTATAACTTGAAGTGGACAAACCAGCGATAGAGCCATAACGTTTTTGGATTGATTGAGCTCCACTGCATGCAATTATTTGAGTTTCTGATAAGCGAACATCAGATTTGATCCGGAACCATTGGCATGAATTCTCCTACTGTTCGTTTGGGCGCTGACATTGGCGGCACGTTTACCGACATTGTGTTGGAAGTTGGTGACGAACTTTACTCCGCAAAGGTGCTCACCACCTATGCGGCGCCTGAAAACGCGATCATCGATGGCATGCGTCAGGTTTGCGCCCGTGCGGAAATTGAGCCATCGCGGATAGACCAGATCATCCACGGCACCACACTCGCGACCAATGCGTTGATTGAAAGGCGCGGTGCGAAGACCGCATTTATTACGACCAAGGGCTTTCGCGATGTGATCGAAATGCGCACCGAAAGCCGGTTCGAACAATATGACCTGAATCTGACCTTGCCTGAACCGCTCCTGCCAAGACAACGCAGATATGTTCTGGAAGAGCGGATGAGCGCGGACGGTGACGTTTTAATTCCGCTCAAGCGCAATGACGTCGAAGCGTTGATCGATGAAATCACGGAAGCGGGTTACGAAAGCATCGCGGTCGGATTTCTCCACTCGTATATAGACGACTGCCACGAGAAACTGGTTCGTGATGTCATCACACAGAAAATTCCAAACGCCATGGTTTCGCTATCGAGTGAAGTCTCACCACAAATGCGTGAGTATGAACGCTTCAACACGACCATCGCAAACGCCTATATCAAGCCGCTGATGAAAAGTTATCTCGGTCGGCTGGAGGGAGAACTGGCAAAAGAGGGCGTTACCTGCAACACCTTTCTCATGCATTCCGGTGGCGGCATCATTTCGCTGGAAAGTGCTGCAGAATTTCCAGTCCGCTTGGTGGAATCAGGCCCCGCAGGAGGTGCAGTATTCGCAGCCAATATTGCAGCGCGTTACGGCTTGGACAAAGTCTTGTCGTTTGACATGGGCGGCACAACGGCGAAAATCTGTCTGATCAAAAACCAAACTCCGAAAACCAGCCGCGTGTTTGAAGTTGCCCGCACCTATCGTTTCAAAAAGGGATCGGGCATGCCGATCTCCATCCCTGTGATCGATATGGTGGAAATTGGCGCAGGCGGCGGGTCATTGGCCCATGTGGACGCCATGCGCCAAATCAGGGTCGGACCTGAATCCGCAGGCTCTGAACCAGGCCCCGCCTGCTATGGCAGAGGCGGAGAGCGCCCAGCCGTAACGGATGCCGATCTGGTCCTCGGGAAACTTGATCCTGAAAATTTCGCTGGTGGCACAATCCCGCTTTACCCTGACCGATCAGAACAAGCGCTTGCAGATCACGTGGGTGACAAGCTTGATATGAATGCTGAGACAGCAGCCTTTGGCGTGGCGGAGGTTGTGGATGAAAACATGGCAAACGCGGCAAGGGTTCATGCGGTCGAAAATGGCGAAGACCTGTCATCCTATACCATGATTGCCTTTGGCGGCGCAGCACCGCTTCATGCAGGTCGCCTGTGCGAAAAACTTGGCATTGATCGTTTACTCGTACCACAGGGTGCGGGGGTTGGCTCCGCGATCGGTTTCTTACGGGCGCCGTTCAGCTTTGAAGCAAATCGCTCACTCTATATGAAGCTCTCCGACTTTGACCCAGCACGTATCGTAGAAATTCTAAAAGAATTACAAACCGAAGCAACCGGATTTGTGAGGTCATGCGATGCATCAGCAGATATTCAATCGGAGTTCAAAGTCTATATGCGGTATACCGGCCAAGGTTGGGAAATCCCGATCAGCCTCACCCAATCCGAAGCGATGAACCCGGACCGCACCACTTTCCAAAAACACTTCGAAGAAGATTACGCCCGGCTTTTTGGAAGAGCGGTGCAGGGTTTGGACATTGAAATCACGGTATGGTCTGTAAATGCCACGACGCCGCCGCAAGCCGTAAACCGCTCGGATGAGGAAAGCCCCGGCCCTCGGGCAAAGGTTGACACAATTCGAGACATATTCGATCCGGCATCGAGCAAAGTACTTTCTTCAAACATCGTTAGCCGAAACAGCATGTCACCGGGTGAAGTAGTTAAGGGGCCCGCTGCGATCGTGGAAGATGAAACCACAATCATCATACCCTTAAGCCGAACCGCAATTCAGCACAAAGACGGCTGTATCGACGTGAGACAAAAACCTTTGGAGACATCCCAATGACGCAAACGCATTCAGATGTTTCTTTTCAGGTCATGTGGAACCGATTGATTTCGGTCGTTGAGGAACAGGCCCAAGCACTGGTGCGG
Organism: uncultured Hyphomicrobiales bacterium; assembly: GCA_963922635.1. Lineage (GTDB taxonomy): Bacteria > Pseudomonadota > Alphaproteobacteria > Rhizobiales > Rhizobiaceae > JAALLB01. The sequence goes on from CAWUJX010000052.1 coordinate 15,188, forward strand.
ACCGCATTCTCCACTTCCGTCCGCGAAGCAGGCGATTTGTCGGCAGGCGTTTACGACACAAGCGGCAGAATGCTTGCGCAAGCGGTGACGGGTACGCCAGGCCACGTGAATGCAATGGCAGATGCTGTAGCACACTTCATCCGCCGCATTGGCCGCGAGAACATCCATGAGGGCGATGTCTATATCACGAACGACCCCTGGGAAGGGACTGGCCACCTCCATGACATCACCGTCGTCACGCCTTCTTTCCATGACGAAACGCTGGTGGGGTTCTTTGCCTGCACTGCTCACATCGTGGATATAGGCGGCCGTGGTTTTGGTGCGGATGCCGCAAGCGTCTACGAAGAGGGTTTGTATATCCCGATCATGAAATTCATCGACAAGGGCGAGGTGGACGAAACCCTGATCAGGATCGTCCGTGGCAATGTGCGCGAACCAGATCAGTTGGTGGGCGACATGTATGCGCTGGCCACTTGCAACGAGATCGGCCACCGTCGGCTGGTTGCGATGTTGGAAGAATTCAGTCTGGAGAACCTGGACGGGGTCGCAAATTTCATTCTTGAAAACTCGCGCCGCGCAACCCTCGAACGCATCGCAGCACTACCGCAAACCTCTGCCGAAGGCGAAATGACGGTGGATGGTTTTTCAAATCCGATCACACTAAAAGTGAAACTGACAATTGAAAAAGACCGGATCATTTCAGATTTCGAAGGCACATCGGGCCTCGACAAGAAGGGTATCAACTGTCCGCTGGTCTATGCGAAAGCTTATTCCTGTTATGCGCTTAAATGTGCCATCGCCCCGGAAATTCCCAACAATCATGCATCCCTTGAACCGTTTGAAATCAGAGCACCTGAGAATTCAATCGTAAACGCAGTCCATCCGGCTCCGGTCGCATTACGGCATATCGTGGGTCATTTTGTACCTGACGCGGTTTACAGCGCCCTCGACCAAATCCTTCCTGAGACGGTTCCTGCGGAAGGGGCCGGATGTCTCTGCAATTTTCAGCTCTCACTTCGACCAAGAACGGACGCACAAGCACCGGAAACGGCCAAACGCTCGGAAGTATTGACATTCAACTCAGGCGGGTCAGGCGCACGACCCACCCAGGACGGCATGAACGCAACCGCATTTCCGTCCGGCGTGATGACCATGCCTGTGGAAGCAACCGAGCACAGTGGCCCAATCATCATCTGGCGAAAAGAACTGCGGCCTGATAGCGGCGGTGCGGGTAAATTTCGGGGCGGCCTCGGGCAGTATATGGAAGTGGGTGCGATCGAAGGTCATGAATTTGATTTTCAGGCCATGTTTGACCGTGTTCATCATCCCGCACGTGGTCGCCAAGGTGGCAACGAAGGGGGAAAGACCACCATCGCTCAAGATGATGGATCGCCCATGAATGGAAAAGGCAAGCAATTCGTCCCACATGGTCGGCGCGTATTGATGGCGTTTCCCGGCGGCGCCGGCTACGGCAAGGCAAACGAACGCAATGAGGAACTTGTGAAACAGGATTTTGCGCGTGGCTATATTTCACGCGAAGCCGCATCCGAAGACTACGGCCTTTCCAACGAAGAAATGGACGCGATCGAAGCTGCCAATAAGAAGGGAGAAATAGCGTAATGGCGCAACCATTCAAAGCACCTGAAAAACGGTCCTATGATGTGATCATTGTTGGTGGCGCGATGTATGGTTCATCCGTTGCCTGGTGGCTTTCACGCAATCCGGATTTCAACGGATCTGTTCTAGTGGTCGAACGCGACCCCACCTATGAGTTCACATCCACCTCCCACACCAATTCCTGCATACGCCAGCAATTCTCTGCCGAGATCAATGTGCAGATTTCCCAATTTGGTGCTGAGTTTATCAAGAACTTTCGCGCTTTCATGGACAATGATGAACGCGTTCCGGAAATCGTATTGCAGTCGTTTGGATATATGTATCTGGCAGAGGACGAAGCATTTGCGCAAACGCTGAAAGAGACCCAGCAGATACAGGAAAAGCTGGGCGCCGGCACCAGACACATGAATGCCGCTGAAATCAAGAAAGCCTATCCTTTCTACAACACGGATGACATTGTCGCCGGCAACCATAACCTGATCGACGAAGGGTATTTCGACGGCGCTACGATTTTTGATTGGTGGAAACGTAAAGCCCGTGAAAACGGCGTCGAGTATTGCACCAATGAAGTCACTGCCATGGAGTTGAATACCGGTGGGACGGAGGTCCATTCTGTTACCCTTAGCACGGGCGAGAAAATCACCTGCGGCAAGGTCGTCAACTGTTCCGGCCCGCGAGCAGTCGAAACCTCACGCATGGCGGGAATAGAAATCCCGGTCGAGCCACGCCGCAGATACACGTTCATCTTCGATGCAGAACAACCACTGGACCGTGATCTGCCGCTGACCATTGACCCGTCCGGCGTTCACATGCGCACAGACGGCCAATATTATCTGGCGGGATGCCCACCAACGATCAGCGGCGCGGACGATCCGGCAGTTGCCTATGACGACTTTGCGATGGATCATTCAATTTGGGAAAACTATGTCTGGCCGATCATTGCGCACCGGGTCCCGCAATTCGAAGCAATCAAACTGATCAACACATGGGTGGGCCATTATGCATTCAACACGCTTGATCAGAACGCAGTCATTGGGCCGCATACCAAGGTCGAAAACTTCATTTTTGTGAACGGCTTCTCAGGCCATGGTTTCCAGCAGTCCCCTGCCATGGGACGAGGCGTAGCAGAACTGATCACCTATGGAGAATATCGGACACTCGATCTCTCCCCATTCGGATTTGAGCGCATTGAAACAAACACGCCGTTTCTCGAAAAAGCAGT
>CAWUJX010000053.1:0-17601 GCA_963922635.1 uncultured Hyphomicrobiales bacterium
TTATCCGTTCCCCTTCGCCTGCTTTGTTCCTTTTCTCAACCGCAACGGTCTCCAACTGGGCGGGATGACGCTGCTTTTAGATCGCGAACTCGACACAAAGGAGCAGGTGATTGCCAAGCGGCTTGGAGAAACCTTTGCCCATGCGTGGTATGCATTGAAGCCGAGAAGAGGGCTTGCAGCGCGCATCTTTACCCGTGCGAAAGTTGGACTTTTTTTGGCTGCTCTTTTCTTGATCGGCTGCATTCCGGTGCCACTAACGGTATTGGCACCAACGGAAATCGTTGCAAAAGACCCACTCATTGTAGCCTCGCCTCTTTCAGGTGTGATCGACGAAATCCTTGTGGACCCAAACGCCTGGGTGGAAGCGGATCAGCTTCTGTTTCGCTACAATTCAATCGATCTTTCCAACCGGTTTGAATTAGCAGAACGAAACGCCGCCGTGGCGCGTGCGCGCTTGCATCAGGTCTCCCAATCCGCGTTCAGCAATTCCGAAGGTCGGCGTGAACTTGCAATCGCAAGGGCGGAATATGAAGTGGCAATTGCAGAGCGGGAGTTTGCGCAGGAACAGTTGGCATTGGTGGAAATGAGGGCGCCCACCGCTGGGGTAGTGCTTTTCTCGGGAAAGGAAGAATGGACTGGTCGTCCAGTGACAATTGGCGAACGCATCATGCGCGTTGCTGATGTGGAAAAGACCGAATTGAAAATCTCTCTACCTAGTGCTGATGCGATCATTTTATCTCACGATATTGAAGGGAAAGTCTTTCTTGATTCTGATCCGCTCGATCCACTTCCATTTGAAGTGGTGACAAAAAGCTATACGGCCGAACGAAACACCGAAAACATCCTGTCGTTTCCGATTAGAGCGGATTTCAAAAATGTTTCGTCAATAAAGCCCGTCAAACGACGCATTGGTTTGAGGGGCACGGCGCAGCTTTCAGGCTCGAAAGTTCCTTTAGCATTCAATATCTTTCGAAAGCCCCTGTCGGCGCTTCGCCAGTATGTTGGCCTCTGACACATGGAGACTCCGACCAAGATTGCTCCTCTCGGGTCGAAAGCCGAAGCGGCCAAACCACCCGTGCTTCCAGCGTTACGCGAAGACCTGGTCATAGAGAAGGGGGGATGTTTTCAGGATGGTGCGCCAAGCTGGGTACTCCATGACCCCATACGAAATCGCTTCTTTCGGATAGGGGAAGCCACCGTTCAGATATTGAACGTTTGGGCGAGTGTATCCGTTCCACAACTAATCTCGATTGTTGCAAGGACCAGCAATCGGGTTGTGACTGAAACAGATGTGGAGGAAGTTGCAAAATTTCTGTTTGCAAATTCTCTCACTGTTGAAGCGCCCGGTTCGGACTATAAAGTGTACCTCGATCAGGAAAACGCCAAGAAAAAGCACTGGCTTAATCAGCTCGTCCACACCTACATGTTTTTTCGCGTTCCCCTGGTCCGGCCGCAATCTTTTCTCGACAGAGCGTGGTTTTTCGTTGCACATCTTTTCACAAAAACTGCGTTATGGTTTTTTCTGTTTCTTGGTGTTGTCTCGATCTATCTTGTGTCGCGCCAATGGGAAGTGTTCACCCATACGTTTCTTTCGTTTCTGACACTTGAAGGGTTCGCACTCTACGCCCTGTCTTTGGTGATCGTCAAAATCTTGCATGAGCTTGGTCATGCATTCATGGCCAAAAAATATGGCGTGCCGGTGCCGATTATCGGGGCTGCCTTCATATTCCTGTTTCCAATTCTCTATACGGAAACGTCGGCTGCAGTTCGCTTGAAACGAAAAAAGCATCGACTTCTAATCGACTGCGGCGGCATCATTGTCGAGTTATGCATCGCCATTCTTGCAACATTGCTATGGGTGTTTTTACCCGACGGCCCCATGCGGTCGATTGCTTTCACAACTGCAACATTGTCGTGGCTGCTTAGTCTCTTTGTGAACTTAAATCCGTTTATGCGGTTTGATGGGTATTACATTCTGTCTGATCTATTGGGCGTCGAAAACCTGCAAGAACGCGGTTTCAATCTTGCCAAATGGCGAATGCGTGAACTTCTCTTCAAACCGGTTGAAGAGCCACCGGAAAGTGTAAACCCTCGCTTGGCAAGAGTGCTGATTGCCCATGCGTGGGGCACATGGATTTATCGCTTCTTCTTGTTCCTGACGATTGCGCTGATGGTGTACCACCTCTTCTTCAAAGCGTTAGGCATCATCTTGTTTGTGGTGGAAATCGTATGGCTAATACTCCTGCCGATCTGGCGCGAGGTGAATGTGTGGTGGGCAAATCGTGCAACCTATCGAAGCAGAAGAACGCTTGTAAGCGGTTTGGCGCTTGGGGCGATGGCGCTCATATTCTTTATGCCGTGGTCAACCCGCATCGAGGTGCCGGCGATCGTAAAGTCAACCGAAGAACAGCACTTGTTCCCGCCATTGTCCGCGAAACTTGTTGAGCATCATTTCCAAGAGGGAAAATTCGTAAAAAAAGGTCAGCAACTTGCTCAGTTTATCTCACCATCCCTTGACGCAGAAATAAGACTTTCCACGTTGCGAAAACGTCTGCTGGAGGTGCGCTTAAGCCGGGCAGGCTCTAACATAATTGATCTTGCAGGCATCGAAGTATTAAAGCGTGAATTGCAGGCGGAGGCTGAGAAGCTTTCTGGGTTACAGCGTAAAAGAGATAAGCTGACACTAGTGGCGCCCTTTGATGGTGTGTTGGCAAATGTGGATACGTCGCTTCATCCAAATCAATGGGTCGACGAAACGTCTGCGCTGGGAATATTGCATGAACCCACGCGCATGGAGCTTTCCGGATATGTATCCGGCAGCGGTTTTAATCGCCTTCAAGAAAACGCAACCGGCAGATTTATTCCCGATGGTTTTTTCGATACCGCAATCGGTGTTGAACTTGTGGCAATGGCACCAACGTCCAGTTCAACCTTAATAGAAGAAATCCTCGCGGACACTGAGGGTGGGCAAATTCCTGTGATGGCAGAGCAGAACACTTTGAAGCCAGTAGGTGTATGGTTTCAGTTAGACTTGAAAGTTTCAGAAGAGAGCCCGCCTGAAAATTTAAGTAACATCAGACGGGGGCTGGTCATTTTGGAAGGCAACCGCGAAAGCTATTTTGCCCGCGTATGGCGTCAGGTTGCGAGCGTACTGATCCGAGAAAGCGGCTTTTAGCTACACTCGGTTTATTAGCTGAATCTCAAACCCATGCATTAGTAGTATTTGCAAATGTCGCAAAACAAAGCATTAGACTTGTGAAACCAAACGTATAAATGGTTTTTCCTGATAGCGTCTTTGCATCTCAACTAGGTTGTATCGACAGCGGTCATGTGTGGGTGAAATTGGGGAACTGTAGTGGCTGAGAACGCAAATTCAAAGCAGTCAAAATCTGTGCTTTTCGAAATGTTGAGATCGTTTTCGACATTGGCTCGTACCTTAAATCTAAGCAAGACAGTTGAGATTCTGGGTGTGTCACGGCAGACAGTCCGTCGGCACCTCAATGATCTTGAAGAACTTCGGGGCGAAACGCTCCTTGAGTTCAACGAGCGAAAATACCGTCTGACGGAAGATGGGCAGCAAGCGCTCCTTGAAGCCGAAATCCTTTTGCAAAAAGCTGAATTATGGGTGTCAAAAGAGTCGGGTTCGGTAAATGGTCTCCTTAAGGTATCTGTCGATCTTGATGGCAAGACGCCATTCCATGCGCAGCGCCAACCGCTTGCGCGCATCTGGAAATCAGCACCACCACTCATACAAGAAGGGTTGCGCGCCTGGTGTGCATCGGATTTTCTTCTGGAAGCGCCTGCTTTGCAAAAAGTACGGCCCTACCTGATTGTTTATCGGAAAAACCGGGGCGATTGGATTTGCACTGAAGTGGGAGAAGTCTCCTCTTATGCCACGTGGTTGGGATGGTCGTGGGCTAAAAGCGCGATCGGTGCAAGCTTTGAAAGTGATCCGTTGGGCAACACGGCAGACACGTTTATTCTCGAGGCATATGAAACGGTGATCCGTTCAGGTAGTGTCTGGTACGATCATATCAGCACCCGGTTGTTGCGCGATGATATGGAGAAAACCGTACCCGTGCATTATCAACGATTGGTATTCTGTTGCTTGTTTCCCAATGGTGAACCGGCGGTTGCATCTTTGGTTGCAAGGACAAACATGATCGAAATCGATGGCCTTGCGGATGATGCGTTCGAACCCATGCCGGAAAGCGATCTCATGGAGTTCAGCCTTTAAGGACTTTACGATGATGAAGCCAGACATCATCGTACAGCGTGACCGCACCAACCTTTGAATTCCGACTTGCTGTTGAATCTTCCATTTGCAAAGACAGAGTTTAGCAGGGAGGACAGATGATGGATTGGGATAAGGCATATGATAACCGGGCAGCAGTTCCGGATTTTCCGGAATATCTTGAGCGCTGGTCGGCGCAAGCACAGAAGTTTCGTGAGGAAATGTTCGCAAAAGACAAATGCGAGCTTTCGCTGAGATACGGTGATCGCGAACGCAATGTGGCCGATCTGTTTTTACCCGATGGTCCGGCCCAAGGACTGGTGATTTATGTCCATGGCGGATATTGGCGTTCTCTGGATAAAACCTATTGGTCCCATCTTGCGAAAGGTGCTTTGAAGCACGGATGGGCTGTGGGTATTCCGTCATACACCCTCGCACCGCAGGCGCGTATCACAGAAATCGTCGACGAGATCGCTTCTGCCACCATGTTCCTAAGTGAAAGGGTTGCCGGCGACATTCGGATGATCGGTCACTCCGCCGGCGGCCATTTGGTCGCCCGTCTTTTGTGTGATGATGCGCCACTGTCAGCCGCATGCAAAAATCGAATCGCTCATACGGTGGCTGTGTCCGGGGTCTTTGATCTTGAACATCTTCCTAAAACCAAAATGAATGATGATCTTAAAATTGATGATGAAGAAATCCATCGACAAAGTCCGGCGCGATTGAAATGTAGGGGCGGGGTTTCAATCACCTGCCTTGTGGGTGGTAACGAAATCCCCGAGTTTCATCGTCAAAACGAATTGCTTGATGGCTGGCGTGCAAGTGGCGGAACTGTCGACATTCGGGTCAGCGAGGGGAAAAACCATTTCAGCGTGGTAGAACCGCTCGAATTCGAAGATAGCGAAATACTAAAGCTTCTTCTCGGTTGATCGTTCTAGGCTTCGAAAATGATCGGAAACCAGTCTTCCCGAAGGCGATCGCCCGCATTCATGCCATGCCCCGGAAAAGGTGGTGATGTACGTCCGGGCCGTTCCACATAGTGAGCATCATCCCCTACTAAGCGCAACGAAAATGCACGCCGCCTATCACTCGTCTCATTGCCTTTTGCGCCATGAAGCACGCTAAAGTGAAAAGCTACCGCGTCGCCCGGTTCCATGTCCCATTCACGGATGACCATGCCCTCAGCGTCTGGATCGGGAACAGGAATGTAATCGTCTTCGTTGGGATAGAATTTATCCTCGTTTAGCCAGCGCGTGGGCAAAACGGGTTTGGGCCATTTGTGGGAGCCCGCGACACAACGCAGTGTGGCACCTTTGACCGGGTCCACTGGCGACCAGAATGAAACATTCTGCTGACCGCCCACGAAATAGTAGGGCGCATCCTGATGCCATGGAGTGGGCTTTGAAGTACCGGGTTCTTTGACCAGAACATGATCATGAAAAACCTGCACCGTTTCAGATTGCATAAGAGCGGATGCCACCTCGGCCGCAGGTGATGTTTTGATCACTTTGGAAAATTCCGGGATGCGTTGCCAATTGCAGTAATCATCAAAGAACCGCCCGGTATCACCCTCTTTGGTGTTCTCGGCTGCGTATTCGCCAGGCTCTGCCATATTGCGTTCAATGCCTGCTCTCAGTGTTTCCACATGATCGGCAAACAAACCTTTGATCAGGCAAACGCCGTCTTCCTGATACGCCTTGATATGCTCGTCAGAAATCAAAGGATGCGTCATGAAACCTCCTGCAAACTCCTTACACTTTTAGCGTGGTCAGGAAGCGGGAACCAGCGGTTTTTGATAAAGGTAGAACCTCGGAACCGGCGTGAAGTCAGTCACCACAAACTGCATGGATACCGTATTATTTGGGTCCACAGATCCATCCAGATAAACCAAGCGATCACCGGGTTCAAACTCTTCTTCAAAGCGGGCGAAACGATTGGAACTCACATCGGAAAGTCTTCGGCTAAGCTGGTCAAACGAGAGGCCATCTCCATAGGTACTTGGCTTGTCCAGCTCTTCTTGAAGCTCAAATCCGAATCAGATCCATGGAAGTTGGCTTTCGTTAGTTATTTCTATGTAGAGATGAATGGCGCTATGCGTGATATTGTTGTTGGGAAGTGAGGCCACATTTTTCATCTCATGTGTTCTATTCACAAGCGTTGCCTCATTAGGATCGGTAAACACCTGCCGCATATAATAAGGGTCCCGTCGCGTGCCACTGCCGCTGACGCCGGTAATTTTGAAACCACCCAATTCGTCAGAAAATGAAAACCGTCCTACTTGCCATATTGCGGTGTCCTGAGCGGTTGCAGGAACGCAAAGAGCAGTAAGGAGAAAAAAAGCGGCGAGTTTCCCCGCCGCCTTTCCAAACAAATTCATGGGCAGGTGCTTATGCCATCCACCACCGCTCTGAGAAGCGGTAGCCGTCAAGCTCCCAGTTGGCCGCAACGTTTTCACCGTAGGCAACCTCTTTGGAAATACCCATGATGTAGTTCGCAAACATTGGAACAAGCGCACCGCCATCATCGCGGATCAACTCCTGTGTTTCCTTGTACATGGCTGCACGTTTGGTCTGGTCGAGTTCGGCACGTGCTTTTACAACCAATTCATTGAAACGCTGATCATACTCGGTGAAAACCGCTGGGAACAATAGGGGCATTCACACTTGCATCCCTTATTGAAGTGTATCCACATCCTGCTGCGTCACAGTGTAGGTGCCGGTGAATGTGACAGCATCAAAGGGTGCAAGTATATCCCAAGTGCCATTGTTTGTTGTTGCATCGGTGGAATCGCCCGGAACGCCGTTATCACTCGATAGCGTTTCGCCTGACGGCACTGGCACAGGGCCGGAACCATTATGCACATCCACAAGGCTAATATTCGATATCGGTTGGTTACCCGTATTCGTGACAACATATGTGTAAGTGATGAGTGTGCCTGCGGGTACGTTCATTGTACTGTCAGCGGTTTTCGTGACCGCGAGGTTTGAAACTGGGGCATCGGTTTCCACATTCCCGACCAGTTCTCGCAGGGTCATTTCCACAGTGTTTGAACCGGACAGGTTTGAAATGCGTACCTGCGTAACCCCGAGCAGTTCCACTGGAACGCCACCGTCCAAAAAGGTCACAGTTTTGGGATCGTTCGCGTTAAGCGTATCTCCGATATTCACGCCATTCATCACCAAGGTGGCTGGCACTCCCAAATCGTCCACATAATCCACTTCGAGGTCAAACCCCCTCAGTTCGCCATCCGTATAAATGCTACCTGAATTTGCCCAAATGATTATGGAATCCATGCGTTCGTCAAGGGCGACACTAAAGTCAAAAGAAATTTCATACGTGGAGGGCGTGGCAGGCGTTGGGCAATATCCACCTGAGCCCGCAATTGAACCATCTGATGTGACTGCCACATCGGCAATACACGCGCCATTATGTCGGGGTGGTGTGAAATTTTCCGAAACGCTGTCGGCCACCACTTGCACTGCATTTGCAGTGCTAAACGAAGCAACCGAAAGCATCAGCACCAAGCACAACTTAAAAACACATTGTCTCATTTGCTTCGGAAAAACGAAAATTACGCCAAAATTATTCAATAATAAGACTTACCATAGCGAGCCTAAAGGACCTAACACTACTTAGCGAATGCCGCCAACAATTACGGCTCATACCAGTTGTCGTTTGACGCTGTCTCTGAACTCTTTTTCATGAAATATTTCATCATTGAGCCAGCACTTGAGCGTAGCAGTGGAAAAGAAGTTTTCTGGATCACACCACATCTTGGCTGATACTTCGGTGCGCCACATTTGTCCCTCGCGTCCACCTGTCTGTTCCCATTCAATATCGACCATTGCAGAAGATGGATCATCGGCTTGGATTGCCCAGCGTTCGCGGGTCCAACTTCCAGAGATCAGACCATGATGGCTGTCTCTGGCTTCGCCATTGTCACAATCAATCGAGATGACACTTTCACCACTTTCCGGGTCGATATAGGTCTCGCGCTTGTAAGCTGCCGCACGCAATACTTCATGTTGCCATGGAACTGACCCTTCCGGCTCTTCAAATTCCCATTCATCCCCCTTGGATGTTTCGCGAACCGGTACGGCGATTGAACCTTCGTGAAGGGTGAGTGTATTAGCCTGTGGCGAAGGCCAAATATAAGGCCAATAGGCGTTAGAGATCGCAACGCGCAACCGGTGACCTGCCGGTAAACGATAAGCGATTTGATCAAGCGTAAACGAAAAGTCAACCGGCTTGCCAACCACGAGTGCCGCAGGTGTCTCATGCGATGTGTGATGGGTGAGGTTAAAAACGCCGTGGGTAATAAAAGCCGAAGTGCCATCCGGCGCCAGATCGCAAAGGCGCACACAAACCAGAGCCGCTGGAGTATCTGACGCTACCCGTAACGTGACCATTGGCGCGCCCACAATATCCATATCTTCATCACGGGGCTCGCTATCAAGACATACGGAGCGCTCATCATCATGGGATTGTTCGTCCGGAAACTCATCAGAGCGTGCAAACGGAAAATATTCACCTGACGCCTGGCCACAGTCTTGCGGTGATGAGACCTCCATCAAAAGACTTTCGCCAGTATCTAATAGTCCTGTCTTGGTGAAGTTTAGCGTTTGGGGTTTTATGGCAGGTGAGGGCCATGTCTGCTCTGCGATCCATCTTCCTGGACGTTCTTTCCAGAAGCGCTTCGGTGGCAGGGAATCCATCAACCAAACGCGGTAATCGGGATCATCTTCCACGCCGGTGTCTTCGTTCTTCAACCATTTCTCCCACCATCTCTTGGCCTCTTGCAAAAATCCGATGGCGGGCTGCGGATCAGCGTAATGGGGGTATTTGTGTATCCATGGGCCAACGATGCCTTTCACTGGCGATTGAATGTTTTCCACTAAGTGAGAAATCGTATTTCGATACCCGTCATGCCAACCGCCGATGGATAGTACCGCTGCCTTGATGGCTGAGTAATCTTCGCACACAGAACCATGTTTCCAATAGGCGTCACGATGCTGGTGACGGTGCCATTCGCTCCAGTTGTGAGGAATATTATCCAATCTGTGCCGCCACATTTCCAGCCAGTTTTGATCTCCCACCAAAGCCGGATCGGGCGGGTGTGACGAATATGAGAGCATGTTGGTTGCCCAACCGAAATTCTCTCCCAATAGGCATCCACCCTTGTAATGAATGTCATCGGCATATCGATCGACGGTGGAACAAACACTGATCACGGCTTTCAGTGCCGGCGGGTTCATGGCCGCCACTTGTAGTGAATTGAACCCGCCCCATGAAATCCCCATCATCCCCACATGGCCGTTGCACCAGGGCTGTTCTGACAACCAACGGATAACCTCACAGGCGTCATCCAGTTCTTGCTGGGTGTATTCATCTAGCATTAGACCTTCAGATTCGCCGTTGCCGCGCATATCGACACGAACGCCCGCAAAGCCATTGCCGGCAAACCATGGATGGGTAATTTCATCGCGTTCAATCGTTCCGTCACGTTTTCGATACGGCAAAAATTCCAAAATAGCCGGGACCGGATCAGTATGAGCGTCATCCGGCATCCAGATCCGTGCAGAAAGCCGAACACCATCCGGCATGGTGATGCCGATATCCGGTTGTTCTGTCACAGTCCGCGGAAACTCGGTGATTGTTTTCATTATTCAAATCTCACAACTCAAGGCGGGAGAGTGAATCGGAAATGGTTCGAGTTCAAGCAATATATCCATGTGAAAACGCCGTTTCAGTTTCTGTCAGCCCCGTAATTTCTTCAGTGAATGCCCTTATTTTCCCCGACAAAGCACATTCCAATTAGGTCTGTAATATATTGTTATTATTGATCTTTTTTGCTTATCCTATGGGCTTTGCACTAAAGTCCAATGGTAACCATGCGGTTTCTGTTGTTGTTTGCTCGCAGCTAATTTTTAGCTTTTGGAGGCGATCCGTTTCGGATCGTGCACTTGGGAGAAAATCTATGTCCAAATTTGAACTCACTCGTCGTGGGTTGATCAAGACTGGCGCTGCTGTTGGTGCTGGCCTTGCGATGCCCACATTGATTACCAATGCTGCTAACGCATACACAAACGAGCCAAAAGGCGGCTCAGTAACACTCGGCTTTAACGTCCCGCAGTCAGGCCCATATGCCGATGAGGGTGCAGACGAGCTTCGTGCCTATAAACTCGCTGTTGAGCACCTTAACGGTGAAGGCGACGGCGGCATGATGTCCACGTTCTCATCAAAAGCGCTCAAGGGTAACGGTATCCTCGGCAAGAAAGTTGAATACGTAACAGGCGATACGCAAACAAAAGCAGACGCAGCACGCGCTTCTGCCAAGTCCATGATCGAAAAAGACGGCGCAGTGATGATCACTGGCGGTTCTTCTTCAGGTGTTGCGGTTGCTGTGCAGGCTCTGTGTCAGGAAGCCGGCATCATCTTCATGGCTGGTTTGACACACTCAAACGACACCACCGGTAAAGACAAGAAGGCAAACGGTTTCCGTCACTTCTTCAACTCATACATGTCAGGTGCAGCGCTCGCGCCGGTGCTTGGTAAAGCATACGGTAAAGACCGTAAGGCTTATCACCTCACTGCTGACTACAACTGGGGTTACACCACAGAAGAAGCTGTGAAGTCTTCGACAGAAGCCATGGGTTGGGAAACAGTAAACTCTGTTAAAACACCGCTCACTCAGACAGACTTCTCATCATACATCGCGCCTGTTCTTCAGTCCGGTGCTGACGTGCTGGTTCTGAACCACTACGGCGGCAACATGGTGAACTCACTTACCAACGCAGTGCAGTTTGGCCTTCGCGACAAGCAGGTGAACGGCAAGAACTTCGAAATCGTCGTTCCGCTCTACTCACGCCTGATGGCTCGTGGTGCTGGTGAAAACGTTAAAGGCATCTTCGGTTCAACAAACTGGCACTGGTCACTGACAGACGAAGGCACGAAAGCATTCGTGAAATCGTTCGGTGAAAAGTATGGCTTCCCGCCGTCACAGGCTGCCCACACAGTTTACTGTCAGACACTGCTTTATGCAGATGCTTGTGAGCGTGCTGGCACATTCAACCCATGCGGTGTTGTTGAAGCGCTTGAAGGCTTTGAGTTCGACGGTCTTGGTAACGGTCCAACACTTTACCGCGCTGAAGATCACCAGTGCTTCAAAGACGTTCTCGTTGTGAAGGGTAAAGAAAACCCAACATCAGAGTTCGACGTGCTTGAAGTGGTCGAGGTGACACCGGTCGAGCAGGTGACCTATGCCCCTGATCATCCGCAAATGCGTGATGCAAACGGTAACGTTGTACCAATCGGTACATGTAACCCAGGCGCATAACAGCTAGCGATTAGCTTTGGCAGGAGGGGGCTTCCCCTCTTGCCGATACAACGTCGTTTGAACGAAACGGCGAACGAAGAATTCTATTTTCAAAACGTCTTGGTCAAGGTGATGCTATGGAAGCGATTGTCCTTCAAATATTAAACGGACTGGATAAAGGTTCGGCCTATGCGCTCATAGCGCTCGGTTTAACGTTGATCTTTGGCACACTGGGCGTTGTGAACTTTGCCCACGGCGCACTGTTCATGATAGGCGCATTCTGCGCTGTCACACTTAGCAAGATTATGACCCTCAGCCGGGTCGTAATTGACGAAACAAAAACAGATTTTCTAGGTAATCCGCTGAAGGTGGAAGTGCCCTATGTTTACGATTTCTTCGGGGAATCGATGGGGGCGTCCATTATCGATTGGACAGTGCCCATTTCGATTTTATTCGCGATACCGATCATGATCCTGATTGGGTTTGTGATGGAGCGCGGCCTAATCCGGCACTTCTACAAGCGCCCGCACGCGGATCAGATCCTCGTAACGTTTGGCCTTGCGATTGTATTGCAGGAAATCATCAAATACTTTTATGGCGCGAACCCGATACCAACGCCTGCGCCTGATGCTTTCAAAGGCTCTTTCGATTTTGGAGCAATGCTTGGTTTTGATCCGAACATCATCATATATCCATACTGGCGACTGGTTTACTTCGCCTTCTCCGCCGTCATCATCGGCGCTGTGTTTGCCTTCCTGCAATTCACCACCTTCGGCATGGTGGTCCGCGCTGGAATGGCAGACCGCGAAACGGTTGGTCTGTTGGGCATCAACATTGACCGGCGCTTCACCATGATGTTTGGCCTCGCGGCCGCCGTGGCTGGTCTTGCCGGTGTCATGTACACACCAATCAATTCCCCCAACTACCATATGGGAATGGACTTCCTTGTCCTTAGCTTTGTGGTTGTTGTTGTGGGCGGCATGGGGTCGCTATCCGGTGCCGTTTTGGCGGGCTTCCTGCTCGGAATTCTGGAAAGCTTTGCTTCCATGACTGTGGTTCTGGAAACGCTGCCAGGTATCAATCAGGTCATCATCTATCTCGTAGCCATGATTGTGCTTCTCACAAGACCACGCGGTCTGATGGGTAAAGCCGGCGTAATGGAGGAATAAAGACATGTTGGGTTTGAACAAGAAAGATGCAGGGCTGCTCCTCATCGTTATCATTCTAACGTTGTTCGCGCCGATTTTGCTTAACCCTTTTCCAGAAGGATCAGCACTGGCACAGTTTAATGCGGGTTATCCTGATTTGATGCAGCGTTTGGTGATCTTCGGGATCTTTGCCATCGGCTTTAACATCCTGTTCGGTCTTACCGGTTACCTGAGCTTCGGACATGCGGCATTCCTCGGTGTGGGTAGTTATGCGGGCATATGGATGATCAAGCTTCTGACGTTGAACATCATTCCAGCGATTGTCGCCTCCATCGTAGTCGCCGGCCTATTCTCACTGCTTGTGGGCTGGATATCGCTCAGACGTTCGGGAATTTACTTCTCGATCCTGACGCTCGCTTTTGCTCAGATGTCTTATTCTCTCGCCTATTCGGTGCTCACACCAATCACAGGTGGTGAAACCGGGTTGCAACCGAAAATGGCCGACCCGCGTATTTTGGATGCTCCATTGGAGGCCGGCACCACACCGCGTGCCAACTTCTTCGGAATGTTCATGAACGATAGTGTCGAACTTACAATGGGCGGCTGGGTGTTCACCTTTAACACAGGTTACTACATTGCGGCATTCTTGATGGTCGTTGCGTTTTACATCTCGATCCGGATTTTCCGATCACCATTTGGCTTGATGCTCACCGCTGTTAAGTCAAATCAGCAGCGTCTGAATTACACAGGCATTGAGTCCCGTCCTTACACATTGGCTGCGTTTGTCATATCAGGCATGTATGCGGGCCTCGCTGGAGGACTTCTGGTGGCGATGGATACGCAAGCTGGTGCGGAACGCATGTTCTGGACAGCTTCAGGTGAGGTAGTTCTAATGACCATTCTCGGCGGTGCGGGCACATTGATTGGCCCCGTACTGGGTGCTGGTTTCATCAAGTACTTTGAAAACATTGTTTCAAAGATCAATGAGACCGTTCTTCAGGCCTGGTTCTCTTTCATGCCGGAAGCCATGCAGGATTTCTTTGTGACCATTTTCTACCCGTTCGTGGGTAAAGGCTGGCACCTGACACTCGGCATCATCTTCATGTTGGTTGTTATCTTCCTGCCGGGTGGCCTGATGGAAGGTGGTCAACGTCTTTCAAATCTTTTCAAACGAAAAACAGACAAAAATTCAGGTGCGGGGCAATCTCAACCCGCTCCCGCTGAATAGAAGGGCTTGGGAAAATGGGAATTCTCGAGGTAACAGACGTCAATAAGCGCTTCGGCGGTTTGCAGGCGTTAGGCAATGTGAACCTGAATGTAGAAGAAGGTACGGTTCATGCCATAATCGGCCCCAATGGTGCGGGTAAATCCACGCTACTGAATTGCCTGATTGGAAAGTTGGTGCCGGATACAGGAACTGTCCTGTTTGATGGTCAATCCTTGATTGGGTTGAAACCCCATCAGATCAACCAGCTGGGTGTCAGTCGTGTTTTTCAAACGCCGGAGATTTTCACAGATCTCACAGTGTTTGAGAACGTAATGATCCCTTGTTTCGCCAAACGCGATGGTTCGTTCCAGATGAATGCTTTGAAGGCTATCGCATCGGAGAACGATGTCCGCGAGAAAGCTGAGCAGATGTTGATCGACGTGAACATGATCGACAAGCGCGAGGAACATGCCGCCTCACTATCCCGAGGCGACAAACGACGGCTTGAGATGGCCATGTGCCTTGCTCAGGATCCAAAGCTTCTGCTGTTGGATGAACCCACTGCCGGCATGGCGCGGGCAGACACCAACAACACGATCGATCTTCTCAAGGAAATTCAGGCAGCGCGTGGCATCACCATGGCAATCATCGAACATGACATGCATGTGGTGTTCTCACTGGCTGAAAAAATCACAGTGCTCGCGCAGGGCACACCAATCGTTGAAGACGTGCCTGAAAACATCAAAGGCCATCCAAAAGTTCAAGAAGCGTATCTCGGGGGTGCGCACGTATGAGTACTAAACCACTTACATCTGAAGTCATTAATCCCAAACACGAACCCGCCTACTTCTCGGCTTGGGAACTGAAAAGCTATTATGGTGAAAGTTACATCGTTCAGGATGTGAGCTTTAACATCCACGAAGGTGAAATTCTTGCGCTCTTGGGCCGTAACGGTGCGGGTAAGACGTCGACCCTTCGTTCGATTGCCCGGCTTGCTGACCCCATGTTGACCCATGGTGAAATTTGGCTGGACCATCAACCGATCCATTCCATGAACAGCCACGATGCGGCTCAATCGGGCATACAGTTGGTACCGGAAGATCGCCGAATTATTCAGGGTCTCACCGTGGAAGAAAACCTGAGACTGGCGCAAATTGAAAAACCGGTTGGCTGGTCTCTGGAGCGTATTTACGAGCTTTTCCCAAGGCTAGGCGAACGCCGTAAACAGGAAGGCACAACACTTTCCGGCGGTGAGCAGCAAATGTTGGCGATTGGCCGTGCTCTGGCCCGTGACATCAAACTGCTCTTGCTGGATGAACCCTATGAGGGACTGGCCCCTGTTATCGTGCAGGAAATTGAAAAGACGCTCCATCTCATCCGAAAGCAGGGCATCACCACAGTGATCGTTGAGCAAAATGCCATCGCGGCATTGAACCTCGCAGATCGTGCGGTGATCCTCGACACAGGCACTGTTGTGTTCGATGGGGAAGCGAAAGAGGTTCTCGATAACGAAGACTTAAGGCAGGAATATCTCGCGATTTAAGGCCATGAGCCAACTCCTCCGCGCGGGATAGAAATGCCAATAATCTACAGAAGTGGATTATTTTGTGGCCCGACTGTTTTCAGTTGGGCCTTCTTTTTTTGCAGATTTACCTTGGGGCATAGAAGTCTATATGTGACCCCATGAATGCAACAAATCCAATTGAAACATGGATGGAGGTGAGGCCTGAAGGTTTATTCTGCAAGCCCGCCGCTTGTTACATTGATCCGCATCATCCTGTTGAACGCGCGATCATCACTCACGGCCATGCCGACCACGCGCGCCCCGGTCATCGAAGTGTTACGGGAACCAAACAAACGCTAGAAATCATGCGCACGCGTTATCCGGAGGATGCGCCAGAAACCATAACCGAACTCGAGTATGGCGAGATAGTTGAGTTACCTGGAAATGTGACGTTGTGGCTTGCGCCTGCGGGACATATTCTCGGGTCTGCGCAGGTTGTACTGGAGCATAACGATAGCCGAATTGTTATTTCAGGTGATTACAAACGTCATGCAGACCCGACCTGTCGCCCCTTTGAAGTCGTCACGTGTGATACATTCGTAACCGAAGCCACCTTTGCGCTGCCGGTATTTTCGCATCCACCCTTGCAGACGGAAGTCGCCAAGGTATTGCGATCTCTCCGATCGTTCCCCGAATGCACCCACCTCGTCGGGGTGTACGCACTTGGCAAATGCCAGAGGGTCATGCACGCTCTACGGCAGGGAGGATATGACGAACCGTTCTACCTGCATGGCGCACTCATTCGTTTGACGGAGCTATATGAAAGCTATGGGATGGATTTTGGCGAGTGGCTACCGGTAAGTGAATTGCGGGGTAAAGCGCGCGAAGCGCTGCGTGGCAAGATTGTGCTGTGTCCACCCGGGTCTTTGGCTGATCGGTGGAGCAGAACCTTGCCCGATCCGATCCCTGCCATGGCGTCCGGTTGGATGCAAATTCGCGCAAGGGCCAGACAACGCAGAGCCGAAATGCCGTTGATTGTTTCCGATCACGCGGATTGGGAGGATCTTCTGCGAACATGCGAGGAAACCGGCGCCACCGATGTTTGGATTACGCATGGTCGTGTGGATGCACTGCAGCATGAACTGCAAAGGCGTGGAATTCGTGCAAAAGCGCTGGACCTTATCGGTCGCGAAGAAGAGGCCGAATGATGGAACGCTTCTCGCAGCTTCTGGATGATCTGTATTTCACAAATTCCACCAATGCCAAGGAACGGATACTGGCTGGCTATTTGCGCGAAACGCCAGATCCAGACCGTGGCTGGGCATTGGCAGCGATTGCTGGAACGTTGAAGTTTGACCTTTTCAAACGCAATCTTTCGAAAAACCTTATCATCGAGCGAATGGATGAGGAACTCTTTGCGCTCTCCTATGACTATGTGGGTGAATTGTCAGAAACAATTGCACTTGCATGGCCCGTTTCTGAAAGAGCCGTCTGGCTCAATCAATTGCCAAGCCTAACGCAAATCATCGAAGAATTTCAGTCGAGGGGAAAAGAAGGCATACGCCAGTATTTGATCTCAATGCTCGATACTATGACCCCGCCGCAGCGTTGGGCGTTGCTGAAGCTTGGCACAAGGGGACTGCGTATCGGCATGTCTGCGCGATCAGTGAAACGGACACTTGCCAACATGAAAGGTGTTTCACTGGAAGAAATAGAGGAGCTCTGGCACGGGCTGGAGCCACCCTACGAAAACCTGTTCGCGTGGATTGATGGCAGAGATGGCAAACCCGATGTCTCGCAGACACTGAGCTATTTGCCAGTGATGTTGGCGCATCCGCTTGATGAAGAAAAAGACCTTTCCCGCATTTCGCCTGAGACCCATGCGGCCGAATGGAAGTGGGATGGTATTCGCGTTCAACTGGCGGCGGGTGAGGAGGGCGCTAAGTTGTTTTCCCGTACGGGCGATGATATCTCCAATTCCTTTCCCGATCTGCTGGAAGCCGTAGAATTTAACGCCGTTGTTGATGGCGAACTCCTCGTGAAAATCGATGGCAAGCTCGGTTCCTTCAATGATCTCCAGCAGCGCTTAAACAAGAAAAAGCCAGGCGCGAAACTGATGTTGGAGAGGCCAAGCCACATGCGGCTTTACGATTTGTTGTCTCTGGACGGGCAAAATATGCGCAGCCTCCCATA
>CAWUJX010000054.1:0-17566 GCA_963922635.1 uncultured Hyphomicrobiales bacterium
GCCCACATCAACCACCAGCATTTGCTTATCTTTGCGATGTGGGCCTTCGCACAGTGTCACGGCTGCTGCGTCTGCGCCCACATGACCCGCAATACAGGGCAGGGTGTAGACGCGTGCGCCTTTGCTCACCTGTAGGTCGAGGTCGACTGCCCAGCTATGAACCGCGCCGGAAACCGCCAGCGCGAATGGTGCGCCGCCTAGTTCTGTTGGGTCTATGCCGAGGAAAAGGTGGTGCATGATCGGGTTGCCAACAAAAACCAGATCAAGAATGTCCTTGGGTTCCACCATGGCTTCGGTACAGACGTTCTCGATGAGATTGTTTAGCGCTGTGCGTACCGCCGTAGTCATGGCTTCCCGGCCTTCCGGGTTCATCATGACGTAAGAGACGCGGCTCATAAGGTCTTCGCCAAACCGGATTTGTGGATTTGGTGCACCGGATGATGCAATGGTTTCCCCGGTGAGCAGCGATACGAGATGCATGGCGATGGTGGTGGAGCCGATATCGCAGGCAATGCCGTAGGCTTCGTTTTTCAGGCCCGGACGCACCGACACAATCGACGGCCGCGATGTTTCCATGTCCATGTGAATGACGGCAGTGACTTTCCAGTTGCCCTCACGCAAGCGAGTTTGAATGCGAGGCAAAAGCCACGAATCGACCATTAGGTCTTCCCAGCCCCAATCGCGTTCCAGCGCTTCTTTCAGCCGGTCCAGATCGCCTTTGGGATTGTGCATGTCAGGCTCTTCCACCTCGACATAACACAGTTGAATAGCCGGGTTCCGTTCGATGATCCGGCCGTCGTCCACTTTGCGGACTACGGCTGCGTTCGCCTGGCCCTCTTGTGGGATATCCACAACAAGGTCGCCTTCAACGGTGGATGAACAGGAAAGCCTGCGCCCCTCGGCCAGCTCACGCTTTTCGGCGTATCGCTTTTCTTTGCCGCTAAACGCAGAAATATTTTCTGCCTTCGAAGTAATGCCGTGTTTGGCAAATTCACCGGTTTGTATTTCGATCTGGCAACGCCCGCAAATGCCACGCCCGCCGCACACGCTTTCCACATAAACACCGAGTTCCCGCGCTGCGTCGATAATCGGTGTGCCCTTGGCAAACCGGCCGCGCTTGCCCGAAGGCATAAAGAGTACGAGGTGGTCTTTGGTTTGATCTGCTGGTTCTGGCTGTGCGGTCGACATGAATTTCCTGTTACCCCCTTCTTCTGCCACCTGCGCGGCGACCGCGTGCGCCGCCTGGTGCTGCATCCGGGTCTTTGTTGAAGTTGATCCAGGCTGCACCGCCATCATCCTGATTGAGCAGGAAGTTGGCTGCGCGGATGGCTTCCATTTCTTTGCCAGCGCGTGGCTTGGTTGAGCCCATTCCGAACAATTTCACGAATGTCTCGTCGTCCATGTCCGCCGGTAGCGTAACGCCAGCTGCTTCGACGGCTGATTTTTTCTCTGCGATTTTCTTAGGGCCCACAGGCAGGGCAACAGGGTTCATGATGGCGGATGTCATGCCAGCGGCATAGGCCATCGGAAGGAAGGCGTTGTTGATGCCATGGCGGTTCGGCAAGCCGAAGGAAATGTTGGAAGCGCCACATGTTGTGTTAACGCCCAGTTCCTCACGCAGGCGACGCACCAAGGTGAACACCTGATGGCCTGCGGTGGCCATGGCGCCAATTGGCATCACCAGCGGGTCGACCACAATATCATGGGCCGGAATGCCAAAGTCGGCCGCGCGTTCGACGATCTTTTTTGCGACCGCAAAGCGTACGTCCGGGTCCTCCGAAATGCCGGTGTCGTCGTTGGAAATCGCCACCACCGGCACGTCATATTTCTTGACGAGCGGTAGAACCATCTCCAGACGCTCTTCTTCGCCGGTGACCGAGTTCAACAGCGGACGGCCCTTTGCAACTTTAAGTCCATTTTCGAGTGCACCGGGCACGGAGGAGTCAATACAAAGCGGGCAGTCGGTAACCGCCTGCACGGTGTTAACGAGCTTTTCCATCAATTCCGGTTCAACGAAGTTATTGTCGGCGTAGCGTGGGTCTTCTGCCATCTTTCCAGAGAATACTGCACCGGAATTGATGTCTAGAACAGTTGCGCCTGCTTCAACCTGCGCAATTGCATCTGCTTCAACACGGGAAAAATTGTCATTTTCCAACTCTTCGTTGAGGACTTTGCGGCCTGTGGGATTAATGCGCTCGCCA
Organism: uncultured Hyphomicrobiales bacterium; assembly: GCA_963922635.1. Taxonomy (GTDB): domain Bacteria; phylum Pseudomonadota; class Alphaproteobacteria; order Rhizobiales; family Rhizobiaceae; genus JAALLB01. The sequence continues at coordinate 2,202 of CAWUJX010000054.1, forward strand.
ATGACGCAAAACGGTTTGTCAAAACCGATGATGACTTCTTTTGTGGCAGATGCAACGAGAGTGTGCGTCATTGCTGGGAAACCTTTAACTTCTGAACCCTGAAAAGGGTGATTGAAACTTCACTACCAAATGAATGCACTGTCGATGGTTCTTCTCCTCGAATTACCGCGACATGCCATGGTGTTTTTACGACTAGAGAGTGGGGCGTTTGATGCAAGGGTGGCGTCGCGAATATGTTGATGAAATTGACCTGATGCAAGATATAAAGATATCTTTATATTATTATTTACAAAAATTCAAATGCGTGTTATGAGGGTGAAATGTCGCAATTGGAGTTTTGATATGCCCGCTGTCAGTTTTGAATATTTTCCGCCACGAAACGAAGCCGCTAAGGATGCGCTTTCGGAAACTGTTGATATTTTGTCAGCCTTCCAGCCAACTTTTCAAAGCGTGACGTATGGGGCGGGCGGTTCAAGCCAAAGCGGTACCCTTGATACGCTACGGGTTTTGGCCACAAGGGGCCGATCGAGTGTTGCAAGCCACTTAACCTATACGGGTTCCACTGCGGCTGACATTGCGAAATTTGCCAATGAATTATGGGATAGCGGCATTCGCAACATTGTGGCTCTTCGTGGAGACGACAGGGAAAACGGCGGGAATGAAGTGTTTACGTCCACAGCGCAGTTCATTCGTACACTGAAGCGCTATCACCCCTTTGAGATCGCCGTATCTTGCTATCCGGAAGTCCACCCACTTGCGGAGAGTTTTGCGACCGATATTGCGGTGCTGAAAGAAAAGCAGGCGGCAGGCGCAACGCAAGCCATCACACAATTTTTCTTCGATAATTCCGTATTTTACGATTTTGTGGAGAAGGCTCGGGCGGCGGGTGTGACCCTGCCGATCGTTCCGGGTATTTTGCCGATTTACAATTTTGAACGTGTAAAGCAGATGGCAGCGGAGTGCGGCGCGCATATTCCACATCATGTCATTGAAGCCTTTGATAAAGGCGCTACGGCCGGATCAGATCCATTGGAAATCGCTGCGGAACTTTTGAAGGCGCAAGTGCATGATTTGGCGGTCGCCGGATATGAGGCAATCCACATTTACACTCTAAACAGAACAGAATTGGCTGAACTCGCAGCCAGTACCTTCCTCAATGCCCACCAAGCCAGAAAAGTGGCTTGATTGGAGGAGGGCAGAACGCGGCGGTCTGGTTGTTGCCCCCAAAACCCCTACCAGCTGCCGCGTTCTTTCAGCCACTCGGCTGATTTTTTGACGCCTCCGAATGGAAACACATGAATTTGCGCGATAGCGGATGCGTCAGCGCTTAACGCTGCTTCTTCAATCGGATTTACAATCTCGTCGGGATTGAAGCCTGATGCCATGGTCAGCACTGCGCCCATTCGTTTTTTCAGGAACGAGATTGAATTTCCAACACCACACATGGCTGCAAATTTGATGAGCGTTGTGAGTTTGGCCGGGCCTGCAACGCCTAAGTGGATCGGCAGGTCTACCCCATGTGCCGCGAGACCATTTGCCCAGAACACGAATTTATCTGCGTCGAAACCAAACTGGGTCACAATCCTCAGTTCAATGTCACTGCGATTGTGAAATTCCTGCTTCAGTTTCAAAGCTTCCAAAGCAACTTCGTCGCTAAAATCGGGAGAACCTTCCGGATGTCCGGCAACGCCCATATGCTTGATGCCGTGTTTGTCAAAAAAGCCTGTTTCCAAAACTTTCATCGATGCATCGAACTCACCGGCTTCTTTTTCAAGGCCGCCGCCGATTACCAACACATCGGTGACGCCGGCTTCTTGGGTCATCATCTTGATGCGGTCTTCAAGCGCGTCAGCTGTAGTAAGACGCCGTGATGCGAAGTGAGGGACCGGCGTGTAACCAAGATCGGACACGCGTTTAGCGCCTGCTGTGAGGGTTTCTGCGGTGTCGGTTCCCACATCGGTGATGTACACGCGGGTTCCAGCAGGAAACAATCCGGGAAGGTCTGCATTTTCCACCGCTTGTTTTGGTGACACTTCGATTGAGGCAGCGATTTTGCTCATTGCCAGGGTCCTTTGGGTCGTTAAGCCGCTCACTAGAGCCAGGCTTTAGATCGTTACTTTAATTACTCGTTGGCTTCGTGCCCGCCAGATTTGACCAGCGCTACCAGTCGTTCTTTCGGGTATTCGTCTTCCAGTGCAGCCGCTGCCTTCTCCGCTTCTGCTTCCAAGTCGTCGCTCACTTCGACCGGGTCTGCGCGTCGCCATTCAGCAAGATAGTCATCGGTTTCCGCGGCACCGGTCCGCATGGCGCACATGTCTATTGCTTCGGTAAAACGCAAGGACAATTCGCGCTTTGCCACATTACGACGGCCCGCCTTCACGATGACCTGGGCAGGAATATCTCGCCAATAGACAATTTGTAGTTGGGCCATGGAACCTCTCCGGTTTGGTCAAGCCAGATTAATTGGCTGAAAATGTTTCAAAAGTGCTGTTCTGGCTGCGTCAGTGACGACGCGCTTTACTTGAAAAGCGTCTCATAAAGCTCTCATCCCAGCGGCTTTATGAAAACCGCGCTGTTGAACGTCATTACCGTGTCGCCCCGTTGGTTTTTAGCGCTCACCGAACTTTGCATGATAGACCAGCCGGGCCTTGAACCGCTTTCGCGCAAGCCATGGATGGAATTTGTGTAGGTAATCGTATCATCGACGAAAACCGGCTTGATCCATTTGATGTTTTGCATGCCAGGGGAGGGGCCAAACTCCGGAACAGGTTGACCGGTATCCGCTAGTGCATTTGCTTTGGCAGCAATTGCCTTGCGCTGTAATTTCATCCAAACCGAAACTGTGTGCCAGCCGGATGCGCACAGACCTCCTAATAGCGAAGACTTCGCTTCTTCTCTATCCACGTGGAAGGGTTGTGGATCCCATGCGCTGGCGAAGCGAATTATTTCGTCCTTTGTGAACGTGTACGTGCCGATATCGAATTCGGCTCCGGGCCTAATATACTCTGGCAATATATCCGTTTGATCGCTCATGATGTGGCCATTTCATCTGGGATTGTGAAAATGCCGATAACGGTCATCGACATCACGGGTTCATCATTCTGGTTTTCGATGTCGTGTTTCACTTTTGTGATCCAAAGTTGCGGCTGTGAGTTCGACTGCCGGGCTTCAATCACTTCAGCGATACCTGACAGGGTATCGCCTGGTCTCACCGGAGCAATCCATTTGATTTCCTCGACTTCCGGCGCGCCCTGTGATGTGGAAGCAAGAAGATATGCATCGCACATCATCCGCATGGTGATCGAGCAGGTGTGAAAACCCGATGCCACCAAGCCGCCCAACATAGAAGACTTCGCTGCTTCCTCATCAATATGAAAGTAGGCGGGGTCAAATTCTTCCGCAAATTCAATAATTTCTTCTTTGCTTACCGTTTTGGGCGGCAGGGACAGGATCGTTCCTTTTGCAAAGGCGATGCGTGGATCGTTATTTTTCATGGTTTTGAAATGCGGTTGATTGGAACTGGTGCAGAAATATGGTTAACCATAGCTTAACTTAGTGCCTCAGACATATAGGGTAAATGCGCAAACTGTTTTAATGTGGCTGTGCAACAATCCCTTAGTACGAGTGCGGGACGGCGGCGCGTGGACAATGATGTGTTTTGTTAAAAACATACAAAGAGCAGGGGCGTAGGTGCAATCATGGTGGTGGTTGCGCGCATATTGGCAATTGTTTTCCTTGCTGTCCTTGTTGGGTGTGCCAGCCGACCGGATGAAGCGCCTGAAATCAGAACCTTAACGCCGCAAGAAGCCGTTGACCCTGTGTTCGGTCCGGTGCAACCGATTGATGCAAGTGCGCTTGCCGAGGACAATCGTCACACAATCCTTGCGCTATCAGCAGGCGGCGCTGACGGCGCTTATGGGGCAGGGGTTCTCGCCGGATGGACCGCCAGCGGCAGCCGCCCCAGCTTTGATGTGGTAACCGGTGTATCGACGGGTGCTCTTCTGGCTGTGTTGGCGTTTTTAGGCCCGGAATACGACAATCTTGCCAGGGAACTTTATACGACACAGACCAATGATACGATTTTTCGAAATCTTGGCCTACGTGGAATCTTGGGAGATAGCCTCTACGACAATGCGCCGTTCAAAGCGCAGATTGAAAAGTATGTGACGCCTGCGCTTTTGCAGAAGGTCGCTGAGGAACATCAGAAAGGGCGTCGGCTCTACGTGGCGACCACTAACCTCGATGCGGGCGAGTTGGTCATCTGGGATATGGGTGAGATCGCGATGGGTGGGCGAACCGATCCACTGCTGCATTTCCAGAAGGTTCTGCGGGCGTCGGCTTCTGTCCCTGGTTTCTTTCAGCCCGTTTACATTAAGCCAAAACGAGGTGTGCAATTGCGTCAGGCCCATGTGGATGGCGGTGTGAAAGAACCTGTTCTGTATGCTGATTTCATGGCGGCGACTACGCAATCCGACAAGCATCTTTATATGGTGATCAACGGTACGACGCGGCGGTTTAATGCATCCACGCCTGTGAAGGCCAATCTTGCAAGTATCTCCCAGAAAACAATCACTGAGTTGCTGCGTGAACTGCAGAGGGAGACGATTTACCGACATTACACCCGTGCCCGAGATACCGGTGTTGATTTTTTCATAACGTCCATTCCAGACGAAATTCCCATTGCTGAGGAAAGCCTCGATTTTGATCCCAAACGGATGCGTCTACTGTATCAGGCTGGGTTCAACAGCGGGGCAAAGGGGTTGGCGGCTTGGGCAAAAGAACCGCCAACCAGTCGCTCCACTCGACAGGCGAGCGTCGAGGAATAAGCGTTTTTGCTTTATCGACTAATGGCTCAGCCGTTGCTTGCCTGTGGTAGCTCGCGGTTGGTGAACCAGATGTTTAGTCGCCACATGCCCCATGCGATTGGGATTGCGGCGAGGCCACCGATAACCCAAACGAGCGGCTCATCACCAAACCTTTCGAACATCTGAGTGTAGACATGTAGCCCAGCGAAGGTCATGGATGCGTTAAAGAGTCCGCGGTTATTTTTGTGGGCGGAAAACGCGATCATTCCAGCCAGAGCAACGGCCCAGGTAAAGGCATAAGCTTCGTTCGAAATCACCCACGCGTTTTCAAGAAACGCCGTATGTGCTTCTTGCCAGCTTTCTACTGTCTCAAAGCCGCTCTTGAAGAAGCGTCGGCCTGGTCCCCAGATGTTCTCGCCAATTCGGTCTCCAAACAAGGAGCCAACAAGCGCTGCCAGATTTGCAACGATAAATGCCATCACGGACATGATCCTCGCGTGACGGGCGTGTCTTTCAATGGTGCGCCCTGCAAACCATAGTGACGCTGTCACGAGCAAGGTCATTTGCACAATTGTTAGGGTCGATTCAGGCGAATAGAATGCGTACATGGCATGCATGTAATACGTACCTGTTTGCAGTGCCTGAGCAAATGGGATGATTGCCAGTGCCGTGACCAAGCGTATGTTAAGAAACCAGCCTGCAAGCGCAACTATGATCGCCGAATAGACGTGGAATAACGGTACCGGAAGCCCCGAAATTTCACTGAAGGACAGGGCTTGATATCCTCCCGTTAGATGCATGGCTGCACCCATGAGCATAATGGCACCGATCACAAAGCTGGCTGCATTACTTCCAGTCTTTTTACGAACGGCAGCGATGCCCGCGATTAACGCGCCTGCCACAAGCATGACCGGGCCAGCGATTTCTTCGTATTTGTCCATAAGTTCGATTGCTGCGCCACCGATCATCATGCCTGCACCGATCAGTGTTGCTGCATTTCCGAACATGCGCAGGAGATCATTGCCTGATCTGAGGATCAATAAGCCCGCCCCCAGAAACAGCAGGCCGCAGACCGCAACGGATACGGGTGAGGCAAGCCAGAATATCAGGCCTCCCGTTGCGCTTAAGATCCCAAAACATAGAACCATGTTGATTGCGAGCGTGATCATCGTATCCCGCGCTCGCAGTTTGATTTCATTCACCTGGGATGGGTTGAGAACCTGATCCGCAAGCATCTTGTCGGTATCGACCACTGCATACATAAGGAAAAACCTCACTTTATTGAACGATGTTCATCTTTATATATATTTTTGAACACTGTTCAAGATATTTTTTGAGGATGAATTTTGGCGGCTTATTTTGCCGGAGCAGTGGGAGGGCGCTTAGCGCGCTGCTGCGTTTTGCAAAGCGGGCGTCAAACCGCCGAAGCCTGTGAAGCGGTACTCATAGTCAAGGCCCAGATAATCGGCAGCTGCTTTGGCTTTTTCCTGTAAATCCGGGTTTTGTGTTTGTGCGATATAGAGCGCTCTTGTATAATTTCCGAAATACATCTCCAGAAGTTCCGGATGGCGATCAAGGCCCAGCGGGCGTTTCATGAAGGTGTCAAAGTGCCGGACAATGAAATCTGTCAGAAAAAACGTGGTCAGGTAATCACCATCTGTTTCTTCAAAAGTCTCATTGCCTATGTAAAATGAAAAGCAGTGGGGGCCTTCGATGCGTTCCACGCCGTGCTTCTGACATACTTTGTCGAGTTCGCCACCCGTCCCGCAATCGGCGTATCCCACAAAGATATGCTCGTAGCCTTCAGCCCTTGCTGCTTCGATTGCCTTGTCCATTGCAGGGGCAATTTTCTCCGGATGGTGATGGTATTCGGCGGGTAAGCACTTCAGGTCCACATGATCAAAACCCAGTTGTGCGTTCACGGCCAACACTTCTCGCGCAATCATTCCGCAAGCGATAACCCGCAAGGTTTTGGGGCTTGAGGCGGTTGGGCCATTAGCTGCAATAGGTGAGTGCGGTTCTGTTTTCATTCGATAAGCTTACCACAAAAAAGGGCGCCCATAAGCGCCCTTGATTTAATCTTGGTTCCGAAGTTCAGACCTTAGCCTGCAGCCATCTGATTATGTTTGCGGGCCATGAATTCTTTCGCAGTCTCGACCGCAACCGCTGCATCACGGCAATAGGCGTCTGCCCCTATCGCTTTGCCAAAGTCTTCGTTAAGCGGCGCGCCACCGACCAGAACCGTGTAGTCATCACGAATGCCCTTTTCGACCATCGTGTCGATCACAACCTTCATGTAAGGCATGGTCGTTGTCAGAAGTGCTGACATGCCGAGTATGTCGGGTTTGTGCTCTTCGATGGCTGCGAAATAGCCGTCCACGTCTGTGTTGATGCCAATATCGTGCACATCAAACCCGGCACCTTCCATCATCATTCCGACGAGGTTTTTGCCGATGTCATGGATGTCGCCTTTCACGGTGCCAATTACCATGGAACCCAATTTGGGTGCGCCTGTTTCCGCGAGAAGCGGACGCAAAATGTTCATGCCAGCCTTCATAGCGTTTGCCGCAAGCAATACTTCCGGTACGAACAAAATACCGTCGCGGAAGTCAATTCCAACGATCCGCATGCCTTCCACAAGTGCTTTGGTCAGAACATCATAAGGGGTCCAACCGCGTTCCAGCAGGATGTTTGTACCTTCGACGATTTCCTCTTTGAGGCCATCGTAAAGGTCGTCGTGCATCTGGGCTACCAGTTCATCATCGTCCAGCTCTGCCAGGATGATTTCGTCTTCTTCTGACATTGGTGATCTCCTCTCCCAAAAAGCCACCGTCCGCATGAGCCGGAATCGGTATATGTCAGCACGTAAAAATGGTGCATCGTCCATGTTTAGCAATCAATACTTAATTTTCATGCGCATTTTTGCGACTGAAACACAAACGGATGCGACGGGCACTATTTTGCTTTACTGGACAGGATCGTAACCCACGGGGCGATTGTTCCATCAAGACCCTCTTCCTCGCCTTCAAGGCGACTAAAGGGAACCAGCCCGCACTTATTTAACAAGAGCTCCAGTTCCTCAATAGAATAATAGGCATAGAAACGCCCGAGAGCGTCCCGTTTCTCACCCGTTCCGAGCTTCATTCCGATGTGAAAAACGCCGTTTGGTTTCAAAGCCTTGTAAATTGCAGAGAGGTAATTCGGAAACGCGCTTTTAGGGGCGTGCAAAAGACTGAAGTTCGCCCATATCCCGTCAAAGCGGTTCACATCTTCAAGATCATCAAAAGTGGCGATGTTTGCTTCCACGCCATGTGTCTCTTTCGCGATTTGCACCATCTCAGGCGAGGCGTCGGTGGCGACAACGTCAAAGCCCATCGCCAACATATGCGCGGATGAATTGCCAGGACCGCAGCCAAGATCAAGTATGGTTCCACCCTCAGCCACTTCATTAAGAAACGATTTCAGTGTTTTGCCGGGTTTTTCGCTTTCGACCATGGATGCGTATTTCTCCACATTGTCGGCATAAACGGCCAGCGTTTCGTTGTCTTTCATCCTTGGGTCTTTCCCGATCTACTCTATATTTTCACATGGTCAGGTGTTGGAATTCGTCATTTCGTGTTGCGAAATTACGCCAACGGTTGGCGCAATAAGAAAGGTCGAAATGGTGTTCTGGCTTACAAACATCGTACTACCGAAATTCATTCTCTCCAGGAGTTTGCCATGAGCATGGAAGAAACACCAATTCAGGAAACGGGTCGCCGAGGTGCCGGGCGCAAAGGTCGTTCCGGCGGTGGTGCGGCAGCACGGCGGCAGTCCCGATCCGGCCCGCAACTTGTGGCTCTTCCCAATATTGTTCGCGGTCTGGAGCCGACGGATGTGCTCAGCCTTGAAGCCGTGGAGATCATTGAGAATAACGCTGATATTCTGATGGAAGAAGTGGGCGTCGTGTTTTCCGATGACGAAGAAGCGCTGAAAATGTGGAAAGATGCAGGCGCGGACGTTAAAGGCGAGCGAGTGCATTTTCCAAAAGGGCTTTGCCGCGAACTCATGAAAACAGCGCCGGCAAGCTTTACACAGCACGCCCGTAATCCGGCCCGAAATGTGGAAATCGGTGGCAAGCATACTGTTTTTGCCCCAGTTTATGGGCCGCCATTTGTCCGTGATCTGGAAGGTGAGCGCCGGTATGCGACGCTCGAAGATTTTCAGAATTTCGTGAAACTCGCATACATGGCTCCGGCCATGCACCACTCGGGTGGTACGGTATGCGAACCCTGCGACGTGGCCGTAAACAAGCGCCATTTGGACATGGTTTATACGCATATCAAATATTCAGACAAGCCGTTCATGGGATCCGTCACGGCGCCGGAGCGGGCGGAAGATACGGTGAAGATGGCGCAAATTCTTTTCGGCGAAGAATTCGTTGATCAGAACTGTGTTCTTGTGAGCCTGATCAATTGTAATTCGCCGCTCACCATGGACGGAACCATGTTGGGTGCCTTGAAAACCTATGCCCGTGCCAATCAGGCGTCGATTGTCTCACCGTTTATCGTGGGCGGTGCCATGTCCCCAGTGACGGTGGCGGGCACGCTCGCACAGGTCCTGTGTGAAGCAACGGCCGGAATAGCCTTCTCACAACTTTGTCGTCCGGGTTCTCCGGTGATTTTCGGCACCTTTGCCACATCGATATCCATGCAAACCGGCGCTCCGGCCTTTGGGACTCCGGAACCAGGTCAGGTTTTGATGGGGGCCGCACAATTCGCACGTCGCTATAACTTGCCGTTCCGCTCAGGCGGTTCCTTGACTGGTTCCAAAGTTCCTGATGCGCAAGCTGCCTATGATAGTGCAAACACGCTTTGGCCTGCCATGTTGGGTGGCGTAAACTTCATGCTGCACTCTGCAGGTTGGTTGGAAGGCGGGTTGGTGTCTTCATTCGAAAAATTTGTTATGGATTGCGATCAACTGGCAGCGGCACAGAAGTTTGCCGGTGGCATTGATATGAGTGAAAACGGGCAAGCCATGTCGGCGATCCGTGAAGTGGGGCCGGGCAGCCATTATTTAGGCTGTGAACACACCCAAGCGAATTTTGAAACTGCGTTTTATGCCTCAAACGTCGCTGACAATAATTCCTTTGAGCAATGGGAAGTTGAAGGCCAACAGCGGGTGGAGCAGCGGGCCAACAAAACCGCAAGGAATTGGCTTGATGCCTACCAGGCGCCCGATCTCGACATCGCGAAAGACGAAGAGTTGCTCGCATTTATTCAGGCGAAAAAGGACTCCATGCCAGACGCTTTCACCTGAAACGAGAGGCCATCTCTGGAAGGACGAACCAGAGAAAAGGTGGGAAACACCATCGTAACCAATGTCTGGCGGTTGGATGCCGATGGCAAACTTTCCGACTGAACCTGAACATATAATTCACGCTCTTTTGGAGTTAGGATTTACCTGCTTTGGTGAGTTCACGATTGAGCTGAGCCATTGCTCTGCAGGGAGTTCCAGTCTCGCCGGGAAAAAGGCGCTTCTCATTGGAAATGCAGGAAACCGGATGTGGGAAGTTTTTTCAGGCTCCGAGTTTTTCGGCGATGGTGAGGCAAACCCGATGGATCGTTGGACAAAACACTGTGTAACGATGCTGTGTGACGATTTCGGTCTTGAAGCGTTGTTTCCTTTCGAAAAACCGTTTTGGCCGTTTCAAAAATTTGCAAGAGCAGCGTCTGGCATGCAGTCCTCACCGCTAGGCCTGCTCATCCATCCTGAGTTCGGTCTCTGGCAGGCATATCGTGCGGCGGTTGTTCTCCGTGATGATCAGAAAAGTGAGAGTCTTTTCAGGGCTTTGCCAACAACAACTGATAATCAGATTCATCCTTGTGATCACTGCATGGATAAGCCATGTTTGACCGCTTGTCCGGTCGGTGCGTTCACGGGAACCACGTTAGAGGTAGGGCTTTGTCGTGACCATCTCGCTTCCGGTAACAATCCTGACTGTATGTCAATCGGATGCCGGGCGCGGGCTACTTGCCCGGTTGGGAACGAGTACACGTATGGCGAAGCGCAGCTGCGCTTCCACATGCAGTCTTTCAAAAGTGCTTGATCAGCCGCTCGATTAAGCAGAACGGCGACGGCGACGCGTTCTTTCGGGCGCTGCGTCATTGGCTGCGGGCGGCTTATTCACAAGGGGCCCGATGCGCGCTTCAATCTCCGCAATGTTCGGACGGCTCGCCGGTGTATGTGTATCGAGAGCAACCCGCATTTCCTTAAGGTGATCGCAGGTTGTGCCGCAGCAGCCGCCAATTATTTTTGCGCCGGCATCTAAAGCAAGCTTCGTGTAGTCATGCATCAACTCAGGCGTGCCAGTGTATTCGGCGGAATCGCCTTTGATTTCCGGTATCCCACAATTCGCTTTCGCAACCACAATGGCATTCGCGTCTGCGCCTGTGATCTCCAGAACGGAGGCTAAAAGGTCGGAGGCACCAACGCCGCAGTTTGCTCCGATGGCAGTGGGCTTTTGTTCCTCATCAATCACGCCATGTACGTCGCTCGGCAACAGACCCATCATGGTCCGGCCAGCCGTATCAAAAGACGCTGTCACCACATAAGGCATGCCAACGGCGTTTGCCGCTTTCGCAGTAGCTGTAATTTCATCGGGTGACGACATGGTTTCAATCCAAAGGACGTCGGCGCCACCGTCTTTGAGGCCTTCCATTTGTTCGCGGAAGGCAATGACGCAATCATCTATGGTGAGTGCGCCAAGTGGGGCGAGAAGTTCTCCGGTAGGGCCCACTGACCCTGCGACAATGATCGGGCGGTCCACTTCTGCTGCGGTTTCGCGGGCGATTTCCGCGGCTTTTTTATTGAGTTCGTGAACACGATTATCTGCATGATGGAGTTTCAAGCGATGCCGTGTGCCGCCAAATGAGTTGGTGAGAATAATATCAGACCCGGCTTCAATGAAGCCACGGTGAAGTGCTTTGATTTTTTCGGGCTGTTCATCATTCCACAGTTCGGGGGCTGCCCCGGCCTCTAAACCCATTCCGAAAAGCGTGGTCCCGGTCGCGCCATCGGCAAGCAGCGCACCTTTAGCCTCGATCAGGTCAGTTAAGGCATTTGTCATGATGATCTCCAATCCGTAGTCACATCAGTATATAAACATTTCTTTATATCCTGTAAAGAAAAGGTTTCCCTTCGTCTTTTACTGCACCGGTTCTGTGACTGATGCTTGGTCCAAAAAACTGCGGATTAACACTCAGGTAACCGATTTATAACCGCCTGTTTACCGCTCTCGTTTAGTTTTTGATTTGCGGGTTCAATCCCGTTCCCCGGATCAGGTATTGCGTACCGGGAATATTTTTGAGTTTTGAGTACCAAATGGGATCGACGACTTTCGCCGGTCCCATTTTATTTGGCTCTGCCTTAAAACCAGAAGTCTCCGATTAAATCTCTATATTATCGATGAGGCGCACGTCAGGACCAAGCCACGCGCCGGCAAAGAGCCTGGCAGAGGTTTCATATTCTTCCAGCAGTTCCAGCGTTTTGGCTGATCGCATTTCCAAATATTCGACCCGGAAATGTCCTGTTTCTTCAAGACCTTCAGACGCGCGAGCGCAAGCCTCTGTGGCATTCACACCATTTTTGATATCTTCCGCGACCTGCCGCATTGCTCTGTTAAGGCGAGGGGCAATTTTGCGCTCTTCCGCTGTCAGGCGCTTGTTTCTCGAAGAAAGTGCCAATCCGTCCTTCTCGCGGACGGTAGGAACCGGAACGATATTGGTCGGGATGTCGAGATCTCTCACCAATTGGCGAATGATAAACAATTGCTGGAAGTCTTTTTCACCGAAACAGGCATAGTCCGGCATGGTTTGTAACAGGAGTTTCGTGACGATTGTCGCGACCCCATCAAAATGGCCTGGACGGTGCGCGTCACACAGGACATTTTGGGCAGCGGAGATATCAACACGGGTTCCAAATCCCGGTGGGTACATCTCTTCTGTGGAAGGGATGAACGCGATATCGGTCCCGGATTTTTCCAACTCTGCCAGATCGGTAGCTTCATCGCCGGGGTAGTTTTCAAAGTCTTCCGGTTTGTTGAATTGCGTTGGGTTGACGAAGATTGAAACAATCACAAGGTCAGCGATTTCCTTTGCTCGATCAACGAGGCTCATGTGCCCGGCATGCAGTCCGCCCATGGTCGGAACAAGCGCAATCGATTTGCCTTTTTCTCTGGCATCGGCAACGGCTGAGCGCACGTCTTGAATGGTGCGCAGAACTCGCGTTTTCACTACAGTATTTCCTAACTAGTCGCCGGCGTAATCATAGACGTGTTCAGGAGCAGGGAATTTACGTGTCCTGACTTCCTCGGCGTATTCCGCCGCCATTTCGTTCACTTTTTGCCCCAGATTAGCAAATCGTTTGACGAATTTTGGCTGGAAATCAGTGAACATGCCAAGCATGTCATCTACCACGAGTATCTGACCGTCACAGTGCATGGAAGCGCCAATGCCCACGGTTGGGATTTCAAGTTTCTTCGTAAGCTTTCTGGCGGTTGGGTCTGGCACTTTTTCGCAGACAACGGAGAATGCGCCAGCATCTTCGACCGCCACGGCATCATCCATTATGCGCTGCTCATCGCTGCCCTTGCCCTGGATTTTATAGCCGCCAAATACGTTCACCGCCTGTGGTGTGAGGCCGATATGTGCCATGACCGGGATGCCGCGCTTGGTGAGAAACTGGATGGTCTCCGCCATATCCACCCCACCTTCAAGTTTGACCGCGCCGCACTCGGTTTCTTTCATGAAGCGGGAAGCGTTCTGGAATGCCACTTGTGGGCTTTCCTCATATGAACCGAACGGCATGTCGATCACAAGAAGCGGGCGTTTGAGGCCGCGACGTACTGCTTTTCCGTGCATCACCATCATGTCCATGGTGACGCCAAGGGTATTGGGCATGCCATGCATTACCATGCCAACGCTATCACCGACCAACACGAGGTCAGTATGTTCATCGATCATGCGCGCGATGGGTGTTGTATAGGCTGTGAGACAAACAATGGGAGTGTCGCCCTTCATTCCTTGAATGTCAGGTGGTGTTAAAGCCCTGATTTTGCCTGTCACGCTCATGGGGTCTGCTTCTCCGGTTTCGAGCCATCTTACTGAATAGATAAGGTTTGAGCGTCAAACAAGCTTAATCATGGATCGGTCATCAGGTACACGAAGTGCAAGATGCGCGAAGAAGCTCCAAACGAGAGGAAACCGCTATGCCTGTATTGGATAAAAGGTAGTTAACTCAAAGCGCTGAAATTTTTTCTCAGCTAAAGAAAATATGCAGGTTTGTGTGGTACTGTGGAGTTTAGGGGGCATTTGAGAATTCAGGAAATTGGAGACTGATAGTTATGCGTAGCGTTATTTTCACCCTAGCCTTGGCTTTGGGGCTTTCAATGGGGGGCTTCACTACTAATTCGGCAGAGGCAGCGAGAGTTGAGGCACATGTGGATATTTCTCAACAGAAGATGCGCGTCTACAAGAACGGACGTTTGAAGCATGTTTGGCCTGTTTCGACAGCCCGACGGGGAAAGGTAACCCCTACAGGCACTTGGCGTGCGAAATGGCTGTCAAAGAACCACCGCTCAAGCCGATACAATAATGCGCCAATGCCGTACTCGATCTTTTACAGCGGTAACTTTGCCATCCACGGCACCAATCAAATCAGCCGCTTGGGCCGACCGGCATCTGCGGGTTGCGTTCGCTTGCATCCTGATCATGCGCGGAAGCTGTTCAATATGACAGCACGTGTGGGGTTGAAAAACATGCGGGTTAAAATCCGCCACTGAGCTTTGCCTTAGACGAGTTTCAAGCTCTTTTTCTAGCAGCGCGTTTTTGAGCGAGCCTTTCGGCTCGCTTTTTCATGAAATCCGGGCGCCAGCGCTTGTGTAGCCACAGCCATTGTTCGGGATTTTCCCTGACCCAACGTTCTACGCATGCATTGACATCTTGTGTGAGGCGGTCGGTATCTAACCTACCGTCCTCGGTATAATGGCGAGGCAGTTCCGGCTCGATATTGATGTGGAAACGGCCATCGGCGAGCCGAATACAGCGGGCAGGGAAGACCGGACAATCAAATTGGCGTGTCAGTTTTGCCAAAAGAGGGTTTGCAAGTGTTTTCTGATTAAAGAATGTGATTTCCGTGCCGCGACCGAAAAACTGGTCCACAAGCATGCCCACAGTGCCGCCTTCTTCCAGCACATTCGCCAATGCCCATGATGCGCCCACCTTTGATGGCACCAAGTGGCCCATGGCGGTAGTGCGTGCCGAGAGAACACGGTCGGCGATGTAGCGATTGTTGGGGGGTCTGAACAAAGCAGTGATGTTCAAATCGTAATAGGCGGAAGCGATTGGCAGCAATTCCCAATTGCCCGTGTGGCCGGTGAAGCAGATCACAGGCCCTTCATGGTCTTTCATGGCATGGAAGTTTTCTTCACCGGAAATTTCCACACGGCCCTTCGACTGATCGTTTTCGTTGATGTCAAAGATTTTGTCGACCTCGATGCCATTTCGGGACGACTCGATCTGG
>CAWUJX010000055.1:0-17332 GCA_963922635.1 uncultured Hyphomicrobiales bacterium
GGACTGCGCCAAGAATGGAGGTGAGCAGAAGATACTCAAGCAGGTATTCCCAACCGAACCAAAGTGCCGTTGAGGCTGCGAGCTTCACATCTCCGCCACCCATGACGCCGAAGGCAAATAATGAAAATCCGCAAAGGAGGACAATGCCAAACGCTGCCCAGTGCCAAAGGATCGCTTCCACGCCCATTCCCATGATCACCGCGAAAACCATGAAACCACCCATCAAAAGAAGGGAGACTTTATTTGAAATCGTCATGGAAAAAAGATCTGACGCGGCCGCGTAGATCATCATAAACGGAAAGAATAGCAACAAACTAAATTCCAGCATTTGTTGTCTCCATGAAAATGCGTTTGACGTGTTAAGTCATACCCTCAAACCCTGACCCACTGGTTAACGCACAAAAAAAGACCGCCGGGTGAAAACCCGACGGTCTCATCAAACTTCGACGTTTGCCGAAACTTATGCGGTGTTAGCCGCCGATGCTTCCAGCAACAGAGTTAAATGTGTTGCCTACGTTTGTGCCGAGGGCAGTAGCGCCACCGATGATTGCAACAGAAATAAGAGCGGCGATAAGGCCGTATTCGATTGCAGTTGCGCCTGATTCATCTTTTACAAAACGTGCTACGAGTTTCATGTTGTGCTCCTTAAACTCCAAAGTGTTTTACACTGTTTATCGATCAGTTGATCTGATCTGAAGCCAATATACGCAGCAGGAATTGAGAAGACCTTAATCCGCATAGTTACCTGAAAATTAATTTGCTGAAGGGTGAAACAGACCTAATTTTCGGTTATCCAAATCAGTCAAAATTGATGGTTATGGAAACCCCTGTTCCTGTGGCCTTAGGCGTTTGTTTGCCGCCTATATATAAAGACAAGCTTGATCCGTACCTCGAATGAGCCCTGTCGTGCCAGACCCGCATCCTTGGATTGAAGCCGGGGACATCATCGAAAAGTGCAATGCCTCTCTTTCCTGCCGCCCACCCCACGAAATTGATTTGTGAGCGGTTAAGGCTTCATTCACCAAAATAAACGATGATGCTGCCAGTAGTTTCGGAGTTTAAGATGAAAAAGCAATTCCTCGGTTTTTTGGTGTGTGCGGGACTGGCCCTGTCCGGCATGACAGACACATATGCTGCGGGCGACAACCAGTCTGCAAACCAGTCGGTAATTGTTACGGTCGATCAGGCAAAAGTATTTCGCGTGTCGCGGCCGGCTTCAACGATCATCATCGGCAACCCTGCGATTGTTGATGCGACGATCGAAGATGATCAGACCCTGGTTCTTACCGGGCGGTCCTTCGGCGTAACCAACCTTATCGTCCTCGACGTGAATGGCGATTCTGTCGTTGACCAGAAAGTCGTCGTGCGGGGCAGCGAAAGCAATACAGTCCGGATTTACCGTCGTGACAGCCGTGTGACCATGGCATGTGCGCCTGTATGCGAACCGACGCTGACCATTGGTGATAATAACGTAGCCTTCGGATTTGCCTCCAACCAGATCCAACAGCGCAATCAGCTGTCTGAAGCGAACGCAGACTAAACGAAAAACCTTCAGTTTCATGCGCCGGAAGCCTCAGAGGTCTCCGGCGTTTTTGGTTTACAGTTTGTTAAAGCGACCCCCCCTTCATCCGAAGAACGGGGCAAGAGAACTTTAACAAACGTTTGGTAGTTTTTTAGTCTTAGATTGTATGGAGTCGTCGTCATGCGTATTAAATTCAGAAGTGATGCCGCCCTCAGATTCGCGCGGCTATTTCCTGCTTCCGTTAAGCGGTTTCATAAAGAAGAAGACGGCGCGACCGCCGTTGAATTCGCGATTATCGCCTTCCCGTTTTTCCTTTTGATCTTTGCCATCATTGAGACCTCTCTGTTCTTCTTTGCCGGACAATATTTTGAAACGGCTGTGGATGACACGATGCGGCTTTTCCGGACAGGACAGTTGGATGAGGCAACCACCAATGCGCAATTCCGCGCAGAGCTATGTGGACGTTTGACGGTCATGTTTGAATGTCCGGATGTGCGCACCAGTGTGCAAGTTGCAGCCCGCTTCGAAGACCTTGGCGATCCGCCGGTGCCGGATCCAGTGACCGGACTTTTCCCGCCGGATGAGTTTCCGCCAGCCCCTTCGATTGGCGCTGAAGTAATCATGCAGATCACTGCAAGTTATAAATGGCCGGTCTTTACCAACTTTGCTGCCCCGCTTGCATTTGAATCCGGGGGCGACTTCGCACTCATTCGTGTCACAGCGGTTACCCGAACCGAGCCGTATAACGATTAAACCACAAGCCTAGCAGGGATGAATAAAATGAGTTCGTTTTCAAAACTTGCCGTCAGACTTGCGGACCGCTTGCCAGGAAACCTCCGTCGTTTCCGCAAGAACGATGATGGTGTGGCAGCGCTCGAATTCGCAATCATTGCGCCTATCCTCGTATTGCTGTTTCTCGGAACCATCGAGATTTCCCTCGCCGTCGCGGTGGACCGTAAAGTGTCACGCGTATCGAGTGCGGTTGCGGATTTGATCACCCAGCAGCCTGACAATTTCAATGCGGCAACCCTTGATGCGATTTTCGAAATATCGTCGCGTATCATGTACCCCTACGACGAGACCGTCGAGATTGTGGTTTCTGGGATCGACATTGATAACGGCAATGCAACGGTTGCATGGAGCCGTGCGTTCGGTGGTGGCACGAAACGGACTGTTGGATCGTCTTACACTGTACCCAATCCAATCAAAGTGGACGGCACATTCCTCGTTGCAGCAACTGTTAAAAAAGATCACTCGCCTGCGTTCAAATTTGTAAACTACAAAAATGGTGGGCTAACATTTGACGGCGCATCGATTGAGTTAAGCGAAGAAATGTTCCTTAGGCCACGTCGTTCTGGAAACCAGACGTGCAGTGATTGTTGATGAAGCAGTTAAGTCAAAAACAAATACAGAACCCGCCCTATTGAGGCGGGTTTTCTGTTTCTGGGGATGGGATCGTAGGCGCTGGGTCAGAGCCATCGTCCTGATCTCTCGCTTCTGAATATTGTTCCAGCGCTTTGATAATGGGTTGGTATCGCCCATGACGGGCCGTAACAAAACCGCCGCCATAGATCGCTTCGATGGAATCGTACGCAACGGGGTTGCGGTCAAACAGACCAAGCAGAAAGTTACGTAGAATATTTTTGGTTTCGCCCGGGAGCTTGCGGCGCACGGCATGGGTGCGATGGGGCAGTTGTTCTGATTGCCACAGAACTCTAAAGCCACTTGGTTGTCCACCGATCAATGAAGAGATTTGACGCAGTGTTCCTCTCGAATATCCTTCGGCCGGGTTGCCAGACATCGAACTCCAACCCAGTAAGGCGTCGTATTCTCCATTCACAAACCGAGACAGTGTTTCTTCACCGCTATGCTCGTTCTTGAGCGGAAACTTTGACGCCTCCAGATTTTGAGCCTGCAAATGCGATTGCCAGAGGAGCGACTGTGCAAGGCCTGCTTGAGAGAGTTTTGCTATTTCCCGCCCCTCAAGTGCTTCGAGATTCTCAGGCCCGCCTTCCCGCGCAATCATGATCATGTGATAGCCGTCTGTGCTGTCTGCCGAGCGGGGCATGGCAATGGGTTCCACGCACTCACACAGGCGCCAGGTGATCGCATAGGCGGACGCTGAGAGCACGGCATACTCAATGCGTTCAGAACGAATGGCATCAATGGCAGCCTCTGTGCTGCGCGCTGCGAAGAACTCCACTTCCATATCGAGGGCTTCAGCGAGAGCAAGCCTAAAGGGTTCGGCTCTGGCAAGGAAATCCACAGTCTGGTCCCCGGTCACCACACCAACGCGAAATATCCCGATATCGCTGCGCCAATCGGCAAGCGCCAGCGATGTGGAAAACAAGCACGCGAGCAAACCAAGTGAGCCGCGTTGCAATATGGTGCGCATCAAAACACTCCTCGAAGCCGAATCATTTAAGCGCGACAAGAGTGCCGTCTTAATCATTCATAGTCTGTTAACTGTCGCGCTGATTTTTGCCAAAACTACGGCATCCGGTCTGCCAGATTAGCCCCCTGTTATCTTCGCGATGCTAGCCTTGTTTCCAGTAACTCAGGAGAAAGCATATGTGGAAGTTGGCCGCGGGAGTAGTTGCATCGGCTGTCATTACCGGCGCTGTGGCAGGATCGCTGGCGGATTTGTCCGTTGAGCGGCGTTCAGAGCTCGCACAGACTGCGCAACAGCAACAGCAGGTTTCCCCCTCGGCTACCAAGCAAACCAAAGCATCCGCTGTCTCGTACGCCGGTCGTAATGCCCGGATCAAAGGTGACAATCGGGGTCATTTCACAACCAACGCGCGGATGAATGGACGCAACGTGAAAGTCCTCGTGGATACGGGGGCAACAAGTGTCGCCATCAACAAAAGCACTGCACGTCGATTGGGCATCCGTTTATCGGCGGCGGACTTCAAATATAAGGTCAATACGGCAAACGGGACCGTGAAGGCTGCTTCCGCCAAGATTGACCGGATTGAGATCGGTCGCGTATCGGTCACGAACGTGAGTGCCGCCGTATTGCCAGACACGTCATTGAACGAAACACTGTTGGGGATGAGTTTTCTCAACCAATTGAGATCGTTTGAAGTCCGCAGCGGCGAACTGGTTCTCACGCAATAGAATGAGAAGACGCATCCACGTGGAAGCTTGACCGTCTGGCGGTGCATTGGCATCCTTCATGAAATCCCGCCGAATCAAGGTCTCCTCATGTTTCCCAAGCCCTTACCCGCCGTTACCGCGAATACCCAAGAATTTGAAAATACGCCGCTCGTAAAGCCCACCGGGTTTCGGGAATATGATGCACGGTGGTGGTTTGGCCATCCGGCATCGGACAAACCACCGGAACTAAACCTCATGGGAATTCAGGCTCTGGGCATGGGGCTTGGAACACTCATCCAGGAGTTGGGTGCAGGACCCGATATTGTGGTGGGCCACGACTACCGCAGCTATTCAACAGCGATCAAAAACGCGCTCGTGACCGGGCTATTGGCGGCCGGTGCCAATGTGAAAGATATCGGGCTTGCCCTGTCACCGGTTGCCTATTTCGCCCAGTTTGAACTGGATGTGCCGTCCGTCGCCATGGTGACCGCGTCACACAATGATAACGGATGGACAGGCGTTAAAATGGGCTGCGAACGCCCGCTAACCTTCGGGCCGGTGGAAATGGACCGATTGCGGGACATCGTTCTTGGCGGAACGTGGAAACTATCAGGTGGCGGTTCTTATGAATTCATTGAAGGCTTTGCCGAGCGTTACATTGAAGCGCATGTGAAGGAAAAGCCTTACACGCGAAAAATTCGTGCGATTGCCGCGTGCGGCAACGGAACAGCAGGGGCCTTTGCGCCAAAGATACTGGAGCGGTGCGGGATTGAGGTGATCCATATGGACACGGAACTCGATCATTCTTTCCCCAATTACAATCCAAACCCCGAAGATATGAAGATGTTGCACAAGATGCGTGATCGGGTTCTTGAGACTGGCGCGGACGTGGCGCTCGGCTTTGACGGGGATGGTGACCGCTGCGGTGTCGTTGACAATGAAGGCGAGGAAATTTTTGCGGACAAAGTGGGTGTAATGCTCGCACGGGATATTTCCGCCGTTCATCCGGGCTCAAAATTTGTGGCCGATGTGAAATCGACCGGGCTGTTTCTCACCGACCCCGTATTACAATCGCAAGGCGCGGAAACGGACTATTGGAAAACAGGACATTCCTACATCAAGCGACGCGTAAATGAGATTGACGCCATTGCCGGCTTTGAAAAATCCGGCCACTTTTTCTTCAATGCACCGATTGGTAAAGGCTATGACGATGGCATTGTGACCGCGTTGGCGGTGTGTGACATGCTCGAGCGCAATCCGGACAAATCCATGGCGGATCTTCGTCGTGCGCTGCCCGTCACATACGGCTCGCCTTCCATGTCGCCCTATTGTGCAGACGAAACCAAATACGGTGTGGTGGAAACTGTCGTGAAGCGGTTTGAAGACATGAAAGCAAATGGCGAAACAGTCGGCGGTCAGACCATCCGCGATCTCGTTACTGTAAATGGTGTGCGAGTAGTGGCTGAAGATGGAACCTGGGGCTTGGTACGCGCTTCTTCCAATGAGCCAAAACTTGTGGTGGTGGTCGAAAGCCCGGTTTCCGATGCCCGAAAAGTTGAAATGTTTGAAGCAGTGGATGCAATCCTGCGCGAAAATGAGGAAGTCGGCGAATATAACCAGAAACTATAGAAAGTGCTTTGCGTTAGGACACGGAGATTGATGGGAATGTTTCAAAGGCTTGTTTTCCTCGTATTGATGTTTTTGCCGATGGGTTTCGCGTTTTCCCATGAAGGTGCAACGGGTGTTGTGAAAGAACGCATGGATGCAATGAAGGCCATTGCGAGGTCCACAAAAATACTCTCTGAAATGGTAAGAGGCGAACGGGAATATGATGCCGGAATTGCGATCGCAGCGACTGTGAATATAGAGAAAGCAAGCGCCCTTTCCAAAAGCCTCTATCCCAATGGATCGAACGAGCACCCCAGCGAAGTGACAGAGACAATCTGGGAAAAACCCAAGGAATTCGAGGCAGGGCTTGAAGGATTGGAAGAGGCTGCACGCAAGCTCCGAACAGTCTTGAAGGATAGCAAAAGCCTTAATGATGTACGGAACGGCTTTGCGGTTATTGCCAGTTCCTGCAAAAGCTGTCACAGCGAATTTCGTCAGAAGCAATGACCCCATAAGCGGTAATTACATGATCACCATCACGGCCTTCAGCGAGCAGTTTGAACTTGCCAATGCGTTCACCATTTCACGGGGAACAAAAACCCATGCCCATGTGGTTCGCGTCGAAATTTCTGACGGCACTCACGTGGGCCAGGGCGAATGCGTCCCATATGCGCGCTATGGCGAAAGCGTGGAAAGCGTCACGGAGCAGATCAAGGTGCTGCCCGATGACATCAACCGGGAAACCCTGCAGGCGGCCATGCCCGCGGGTGCCGCACGCAATGCCGTTGACTGCGCGTTCTGGGACTTACGTGCAAAGCAGGAAGGCGCGCCAGTGTGGCAATTGGCAGGGCTCAGCGAGCCGGAACCTCTTACTACCGCGTTCACACTTTCCCTCGAAGAACCAGAGCAGATGCGCGACAGCGCCCGGGCCAATGCCCATCGTCCGCTGCTTAAGTTGAAGCTTGGAACGCCTAACGACATTCCGCGCCTGGAAGCGGTTCGTGAAGGTGCGCCCCAATCAACCATTATTGTCGATGCCAATGAAGGATGGGAGGTGCCCACGCTTCTTGCGCTGAAACCGGCACTGGAAAAAATCGGAGTGGCACTGATCGAGCAGCCATTGCCGGAAGCCGAAGACAGTGCACTCATAGGCAGCGGAATCGGACTTCCCATCTGCGCCGATGAATCCTGTCATACTTCAGATGGTCTTCGTGACCTGCAAGGGAAGTATGATGTGATCAACATCAAGCTTGATAAGACAGGTGGCCTTACCGAAGCACTGACAATGAAGCGCATTGCCGAGGACATGGGCTTTACGATATTTGTGGGTTGTATGGTGGGCTCATCACTTGGCATGGCTCCTGCAACGCTTGTGGCACAGGGTGCCAGTTTCGTGGATTTGGATGGTCCACTGTTGCTCGCACAAGACAGGCCAAACGGACTGCGTTATGAAGGGTCTACCGTATATCCACCGTCGAACGCGTTATGGGGTTAGAGATATGTCTAGAACAGTTTTTGTGAATGGTGAGTTCCTTCCCGAAGAGGAAGCGAAAGTGTCAGTTTTCGACCGGGGCTTTCTGATGGCGGATGCTGTCTATGAAGTGACCACCGTTTTGGACGGTAAACTGATCGACTTTCCCGCTCACATGGAAAGGCTCAACCGCTCTTTGAGTGAATTGGACATGGACGCACCGGAATGGATGGACGACCTTCTGGATATCCACCACAAGCTTATTGCAGAAAACGAACTCGAAAACGGAATGATTTATCTGCAGGTGTCACGTGGCGTGGCCGATCGTGACTTTGCATTTCCAGAGGAAGGCACACCAACATCGCTCGTGCTGTTCACTCAAGCTAAGAACCCGCTTGCCAACCCCATGTATGAAACCGGCGCAAAGGTGATCACCGTACCGGACCAGCGCTGGGGCAGACGCGATATCAAGACCACCCAGCTTTTGTATCCTTCCATGGCGAAAATGATGGCGAAAAAAGCAGGTGTTGATGACGCCTGGATGGAAGAAGACGGAACCATAAACGAAGGCACATCCAACAATACATGGATTGTCACCAAAGACGGCAGACTTGTTACCCGCCATCTTTCCAATTCCATTCTGCACGGCATCACGCGCAAAGCAGTTCAGCGATGTGCTGAAATGCTGCAGATGCAAGTGGAGGAACGCCCTTACACAGAAGAAGAAGCGGCGAATGCTTCCGAAGCGTTTTTTACATCGGCCTCGGCGTTTGTCTGCCCGGTCGTGGAAATCAATGGAAAGCCCATTGGTGAGGGCAAGCCCGGTGCCGTTGTTGGCAAACTTCGTGAGATTTATCTGGAAGAGGCAAAGAAAGCTGCTTTGTAGGGCAGTTTTTCATTCTTAACTTCCATCTTTTGTGACAGATGATACTGTCCACAAAACTGGAGGGATGCCATGCCGACCAACGTTGCCCTGACGGGTCTTGCCCGTGATCTAGAAGCCCGTGCTGATACCGGAAAACCCATACGCATCGGACTTGTGGGATGCGGTGAAATGGGCACCGATGTGATCGCCCGGGTGGCGCACATGAAGGGCGTTGAAGTGGCGGCGGTGTCTGACCGCAAATTCACACGGGCGGGCGAGGCACTTGAAATCGCATTTGGCGATCGTGACCGAGGGCAAAACGCTTCGACAGCTTCCGACATGAGCAAGGCAATTGAAGCCGGTAAAATGGCGGTGGTCGACGATGCCATGTTGATTGCGGAAAATCCCATGATCGACGTGGTGATTGATGCGACAGGCGTCCCCGGCGTTGGTGCGGAAATCGGCCTGCACGCCATGGAACACGGCAAGCATCTCACCATGATGAATGTGGAAGCGGATGTGTGCATCGGTCCATATCTGAAGTCTGAAGCGGAACGGTTGGGCGTTGTATACTCGCTCGGCGCAGGCGACGAACCCTCTTCATGCATGGAGCTGATCGAGTTTGTTTCCGCCATGGGACATGAGATCGTTTGTGCGGGCAAGGGCAAGAACAACCCGCTCAACTTTGACGCGGTGCCGGATGATTACCAGGAAGAAGCTGACCAGCGGAACATGAATGTGCGCATGCTCGTGGAGTTTGTGGAAGGCTCCAAAACCATGGTTGAAATGTGCGCCATCGCAAACGCAACCGGACTGGTGCCGGACACAGCCGGGATGCATGGGCCCGCAGCGGCACTCAGCGATCTTTCGTCTGTGCTGGTGCCGGAAGCAGACGGCGGTGTTCTGTCGAAAAAAGGATGCGTGGATTATTCCGTCGGCAAGGGCGTGGCGCCCGGTGTTTTTGTGGTGGCGGACATGTCTCATCCGCGTATCACGGAACGTATGGAAGATTTGAAAATGGGCAAGGGACCGTATTTCACGTTTCACCGACCATTCCATCTCACATCTCTTGAAGTCCCGCTGACCTGTGCGCGGGCAGTCCTCTATGGGAAGGCGGACATGGTGCCGATGTCGAAACCGGTGGCGGAAGTTTGCGCATTGGCGAAGAAAGACTTGCAGCCGGGAGAAACGCTTGATCAAATTGGCGAATACGGATATCGCGCCTGGGTCATGACATGTGAGGAAGCGATCCAGTCAAACGCGATGCCTTGCGGACTACTGGAAGGCGCTAAGGTGACAGCGCCGATTAAGAAAGGCGAATTGATCACCACGCAAAATGTTAGGGTGGCCGAGGGTTCAAAGATTGCCGCCATGCGGTCAAAGCAAGACGCCATGGTTGCCGCCCTTTAAGACACTATCCGCTCACTTTGGCGCTGCAGCTTTACCAAGCGTGTAAATGCCGATCGCCGTGAGAAGACAGGCGAGGCCGCTGAACCCTGTGCGGGTCCAATTCCAGAATTGCCACTCGTCACTATATTGCTGCCAGACATTCACGGCCGTGGCGGGGTCCGTTGGAATATCCGCCGCAAGCATCGCGCGGTTCAGCGGGACAGCAAAACCGCCTGTGATCATGAACGCCCCGAATAGATAGACGAGCAAGGCGGCCGCAAACCAAAGAGCGGGCTTCCGATTGTTGGTGATCCATAGAAGTACAACGGCGATTACGCCCATGGGCAATGGACCGAAAAATGCAGGGGCAAAGACACCATTTGTGACCGCTGTGTTGATGCCGTTCATTGCTTCAATGGCAACCTGAGCGGAGACAAGATCGAGCCCCCACATGACAGAACAGGCATAGGCGTAGAAAAATCCGAAAATCGCAGCGAGCAAAATGAGTTGAACGAAGGAAACCACTTTGGCGAATGGAGACAGGGGATGGGCGTGCGGCATGGGAGGAAGGTCCGATTTCTTTAAGGTAATGATAGCCCAACGTCGTAGGCATGACAGTTACCGAACGGTAATGTGGGTTACAAATCGGTAATCCGCGCCAAAGGTAAGAAGAAACATTGGTGCCAACGGGAGATTTACAGACAAAACTTCTTCACTTCTGCACATAATATCCTGACTCCAACGCTTTACCCTGCGACAGGGTGAGCTATTGTTCCGATGGGTTGTGGAACCCATATCGTTGAAAACAAACAGAGTTCAGTTTATGCCCGTCGAAACACCACTCCTCGACACCATCAACCTTCCAGCAGATTTGCGCAAGATTGATGAGAAAAACCTCCCTCAGGTTGCCGAGGAACTACGCCATGAGATGATCGACGCGGTATCGCAGACCGGTGGGCATTTGGGTGCAGGTCTTGGCGTTGTGGAACTGACGACCGCGATCCATTATGTATTCAACACGCCTGATGATCGCTTGATTTGGGATGTGGGACATCAGTGCTACCCCCACAAAATTCTTACCGGTCGCCGTGACCGCATGCGGACCATCCGTCAAAAAGACGGATTGTCAGGATTCACCAAACGCGCGGAAAGTGAATACGACCCGTTCGGTGCCGCCCACTCATCGACATCCATTTCAGCGGGTCTCGGCATGGCCGTTGGTCGCGAATTGAGCGGCGGCGACAACAATGTCATTGCTGTGATTGGCGATGGATCAATGTCTGCCGGGATGGCGTTTGAAGCCCTGAACAATGCGGGTTCCATGGATGCGCGGTTAATCGTGATCCTCAATGATAATGACATGTCCATCGCACCGCCCACGGGTGCCATGAGTGCCTACCTCGCGCGACTTGCGACCGGGCGCACTTATATGGGCATGCGCGAAATCGGCAAGAAGCTCACCACTTATCTCGGCAAAACGGTTGATCGAGCGATTACTAGAGCAGTCGAACATGCGCGCGGATATGTGACCGGCGGCACGATGTTTGAAGAATTGGGCTTTTATCACATCGGCCCCATTGATGGACATGATCTATCCACGCTCGTTCCCGTCCTTCGAAATGTGCGGGACAATGCCAAAGGCCCGGTGCTCATTCATTGCATGACGCAAAAGGGTCGGGGTTATGCGCCCGCTGAGGCCTCGGCAGATAAATACCACGGGGTGTCCAAATTCGACGTGATCACAGGCGCGCAGTCAAAGGCGACACCCAACGCGCCTGCTTATACAAAAGTATTCGGGCAGGCATTGGTGCAAGAAGCCGAGGACGATGACAAGATCGTTGGTATTACTGCAGCCATGCCATCGGGCACCGGCCTGGATATTTTCGGCAAGGCTTTCCCCGATCGAACATTTGACGTGGGGATCGCCGAACAACACGCGGTGACTTTTGCAGGCGGACTTGCCACCGAAGGATACAAGCCCTTCGTTGCGATCTATTCGACCTTCCTGCAACGGGCATACGACCAGGTGGTGCATGATATCTCTATCCAAAACCTGCCTGTGAGGTTTCCCATTGACCGGGCAGGGTTTGTGGGGGCAGACGGGCCAACCCATGCGGGTTCTTTTGACACGACCTATCTTGCCACCCTGCCAAACTTCGTGGTGATGGCTCCGTCCGATGAGGCAGAGCTAAAACACATGGTGAGAACCGCCGCAGCCTATGATGACGGTCCGATTTCATTCCGATATCCCCGCGGCGAGGGCGTTGGTGTTGACTTGCCTGAGCGGGGCGAAATCCTCGAAATCGGTAAAGGACGGATTGTCCGGGAGGGCACGCGCATCGCGCTTCTTTCCTTTGGCACACGATTGCAGGATTGTATTCTGGCTGCGGAAGAACTGGAGACCTTTGGCCTGTCAACCACAGTGGCAGACGCGCGTTTTGCAAAACCACTGGATGAGGCGTTGATCACGGACCTCGCCAAAAATCATGAGGTACTGATCAGCGTGGAAGAAGGCTCCGTGGGCGGCTTCGGGTCACACGTTTCCCATTTCCTGTCAACGTCTGGTGCGCTCGATGAAGGTACGCTGCGTTTTCGATCTCTGTTCATGCCCGACATTTACATGGACCAGGCAAGCCCCAACGACATGAACAAACAGGCCGGCATAGACCATGGCGGGATCGTGCACACTGTGTTTGCCGCATTGGGCAAGGAAATGAGCGAGGCGGTCCGCGCCTGACGTTTCGCGGTCGTTATAAAAGCGACTTTAGCTGCAACTCACTGTCGGCTGCCTGATCGGGCGTGATGTTCTTTCCGCTTTCCAGAAGCTTTTTGCCAACCATGTATGTGCGAGGGTCGTTCATTGCATCGACAGCCAGGAAGGTGTCACCCGAAAAATAAAAATGCGATAGGGCACCATCGCGTTCGCCGGGCCGGACGACGATCGTGTCATAGCCCCGGTTAAGACCCGCTATCTGGAGTTTCACATCATACTGGTCGGACCAGAACCAAGGGAACGGCTCATATTCGCGATCGTTCCCTGTCATGTTATCGGCAGCGCATTCTGCTTGATCGATGGCGTTTTGGACCGACTCAAGTCTGGTGAGATGCCCCTTGTATTGAAAGGCTGCACAATCACCCGCAGCAAAGATATCAGGGTCGGACGTGCGGCAATGGGCATCGACCACAATGCCGCCCTCAACCTCAAAGCCAGCATCACTCGCCAGTTCAGCATTTGGGATAATCCCAATGCCGATAAGGGCGAAATCCACTTCTATGCGCGATCCATCACCAAGGATGGCAGCGCTGACGCGCCCATCGGTCTCTTCAAATCGTTTAAGGCCTTTGGCCTCATGGATCGTAACGCCATGGTCTTCATGCAATTTCCTAAACCACTCGCTGGTTTCCGGGCAGGCAACACGTTGCAAAATCCGATCCGAAGCCTCAACCAATGTGACTTCCAGGCTCTTTGACGCACAAACAGCAGAGGCTTCCAACCCAATATAACCGCCACCGATGATCACCACGCGGCGCCCGGCGACGAGCTCATGGGAAAAGGCTTCGGCATGGGCAAGGTCGCGCAAGACATAGGTTCCCGGCAATCCGCCTCCAATTGTATCCGGCATTGTGCGGGCGCGCGAACCGGTGGCCAAGAACGCCTGATCGAAGTGAATCGTATCGTCATCGCTTAACCGCAGGCTTTTAGAAACGGGGTCCAGTGACTTCACCGAAGTGCCGAGGCGTAGTTCCACGTCGTTTTGCTCATACCAATCCTGCGGCCTGAGAAAGAGTTGTTCCTTTGACATTTCGCCGGTGGCAAATTTCTTGGACAAGGGAGGCCGTTGATACGGGAGAACTGGTTCGTCGCTGATCAGAACCACCTTTGATTGCTGATCGTTTTGCCTAAAGCGTGCAATGAATGACGCAGCCGATTGACCGCCGCCGATCACCACTACCGTTTTCGTCATTCTTCAATCTCCTCGAAAACGATCAGATTCGTTTTCACATTGCAGTTGAAACTGTTGTGAATCCGAATCATATTCCTTACTAATTATGTAGTTTGCATTTTTGTTTCGCTAATCTTGCAATATTTCCCATCGTTTTGCGATGACCATTGTGCAGAATTAGCGGTGCTGAAATCAAAGCACAAAACATGAAGAACATGTTGTTTTGTTGAGACGACAAATGTCGGCGCTCAACATTTGGGAGGAGAATTTGGAATGGCTGAGGCTGGAACGGCGTCACGCGGTGGCGAGCCGGTAACATTTCCGCAATATTTGACACTCAATGCAAAGCGGTTCGAAAACCGACCTGCTTTCCGTCATAAAGATCACGGGATCTGGCAAACCTGGACCTGGGCGGAAACCTTCGAGGAAATCCGGGCCTATTCAATGGGCTTGAAGAAGCTTGGTTTGAAAGCCGGGCAAAAGGTGGCCATCGTCGGCCAGAACCGGCCTAAGCTTTATTGGACCTTCTGTGCCGTTCAAGCCATTGGCGGTGTTCCTGTTCCAGTTTATGCGGATTCCGTTGCCGAAGAAATGTCTTACGTGCTTGAGCATGCGGAAGTTGCTGCAGTCGTTTGTCAGGATCAGGAACAGGTCGACAAAATTCTCTCGATCAAATCCTCACTGAAAAAGCTCAAGCATATTCTTTACGATGAAAAACGCGGCCTGAAAGACTACGACGTCAAGGGCCTTCATTTCATCGACGACGTTCAAGAGATCGGTCGGGGCGAGCTATCTGAAAAGGGCGATGCGGACTGGCTGAATGCCATTGATGCCCAAAAAGGCGATGATCTCGCCGTCATGCTTTACACCTCGGGCACTACGGGCCGGCCTAAGGGCGTGATGTTGTCTTATGACAATCTCGTGCGTTCAGCGAAAAACGCCAACATGTTCGATAAGCTCGATGAGACCGATGAGATCATCGCTTACCTGCCATTGGCCTGGGTCGGTGACCACGTGTTCTCTTATGCACAATCCTACACTGCCGGTTATTGCGTCTGTTGTCCGGAAAGCCCGGAGACCGCAGATGATGATCGCCGCGAAATTGCGCCATCCTATTTCTTTGCCCCGCCACGGGTTTTTGAAATGCTGCTCACACAAATCACGGTGCGCATGGAAGACGCGGGCAAATCCAAGCAGGCCATGTTCAACTATTTCATGGACCATGCCCGCAAGGTGGGTGAGCCTATCCTGAACGGGGAAAGCGTCGGGCTCTGGGATCGCATCAAATACAATATCGGCGAATTTCTCGTTTATGGACCGTTGAAAAACCGGATGGGCATGACCCGGATGAAAGTCGGTTATACCGCCGGTGAAGCAATCGGGCCTGAGATTTTCCGTTTCTATCGTTCGCTTGGTCTAAACCTCAAGCAATTGTACGGACAAACCGAGGCTTCGGTTTACGTCTCCGCTCAACCGGACGGCCAAATCCGTGCCGATACGGTTGGTACGCCGTCACCTGAAGTGGAAATCGAAATCGCCAAAAATGGTGAGGTCATGTACCGCTCACCCGGTGTGTTTGTCGGTTATTATAAAAACGACAAAGCCACCAAAGAGACCAAGACCAAAGACGGTTGGGTTCACACGGGCGATGCGGGTTTCATCGACAATGAAGGGCATTTGCGGATCATCGACCGCGCCAAAGACGTGGGTAAGCTGAAAGACGGCAGCCTGTTTGCGCCTAAATATATTGAAAACAAATTGAAGTTTTTCCCGAACATCAAAGAAGCTGTGGCGTTTGGTGACAAGCGCGAAAAATGTTGTGTTTTCCTCAATATCGATCTCACGTCTGTGGGTAACTGGGCAGAGCGTAACAATGTGTCCTACGCTTCTTATCAGGAGCTCACACAGCACCCTGAGGTGATCAAAATGATGGGTGACCATGTGCGGGAAGTGAACGAAGACCTCTCCACAGAAGAGATGATGGCCGGTTCACAAATCCATCGCTTCCTGATTTTGCACAAAGAGCTTGATCCCGACGATGGCGAGATGACCCGCACCATGAAAGTTCGCCGCTCATTCATCGCAGAACGGTATGGCGAGTTGATCGAAGCGCTTTATGACGGCTCGACCGAAAAACACATCGAAACCGAAGTTGTTTTCGAAGACGGGCGCAAGGGCAAGATTGCTGCTGACATCAACATCCAGGACGCACCGATATTTGCGCCCAAAGCCATGAAGGAGGCTGCCGAATGAACGCGCATGATACTTCACTTCACGGTCGCAAAGACGATGGCATCGCGGTGGGCGATGTGCTTTTGCACGTGGATAATATTTCACTGTCATTCGGTGGCGTCAAAGCGATTACAGACGTGTCGTTTGATATTCGAAAAGGCGAGGTTCGTGCGATCATCGGTCCGAACGGCGCCGGAAAAACCTCCATGCTGAATGTCATCAACGGGTTTTATCACCCACAAGAAGGCACAATCACATTCCGGGGTGAACAGCGAAGCAAGATGCGCCCTTATCAGGCAGCATCAAGCGGCATTTCCCGTACATTCCAGAACGTTGCTTTGTTTGCGGGCATGTCAACGCTCGACAACATCATGGCGGGCCGCACCCTTAAGATGAACAAGAATTTCTTCTGGCAGATCTTGCGCTACGGCCCGGCTCTTCAGGAAGAAATCGAGCATCGCAAACAAGTGGAAGAGATAATCGATTTTCTCGAAATCGAACACATCCGGAAAGAGCCTGTGGGCACATTGCCATACGGCCTTCAGAAACGGGTGGAGCTGGGGCGCGCGCTTGCTGCGGAACCGGACCTTCTCCTTCTGGACGAACCCATGGCAGGCATGAACCTCGAAGAAAAAGAGGACATGAGCCGCTTTATTATCGAGGTGAACCAGCAATACGGGACGACAATTGCTCTGATCGAGCACGATATGGGCGTTGTCATGGACCTTGCGGACCGCGTGATGGTTCTCGACTACGGAAAAAAGATTGGTGACGGCTTGCCGGAAGAAGTTCAGGCGAACCAGGACGTTATCGATGCATATTTGGGGGTAGCTCACTAATGGAACTTCTGAATCAGATTTTGATTGAGCCATTTGTGCTCATGTATGAATTGCCGGACTTGTTGCTGCAAACCCTGTGGGAAGGCTTTGTGGCGGGCATTCTTTATTCGCTTATTGCGCTTGGATTTGTGTTGATCTTCAAAGCGTCCGGCGTGTTCAACTTTGCGCAGGGCATCATGGTTGTGTTTGCTGCACTTGTCCTGGTAGGCGTCCATTCCCTTGGGGTTAATGCATATCTCGCCCTGTTAATCACGCTTGGCGTAATGGCTGCACTGGCGTTTACGGTCGTCAGGGTGGTCTTGAAACCGCTTGTGAACCAGCCGGACATTATTCTGTTCATGTCCCCCATCGGCCTAACCTACA
>CAWUJX010000056.1:0-17052 GCA_963922635.1 uncultured Hyphomicrobiales bacterium
CTTGATTGTGCTGTTGCGTCTGCAGGCACTATGCGCACCTGTCTTGCAGAAGCTGTTCATCATTGCCGTCACCGGGCTGCATTCGGGAAAATGCTCATAGACCAGCCGCTGATGGAGCGGGTTCTCGCCGATATGGCCCTGGACGTCGCGGGTGCTACTGCGCTTGTGATGCGGTTGGCGCTCGCCTTTGACCGGGCGCCTGCAAACCCGGCGGAAGCTGCTTATGCCCGCTTGATGACGCCGGTGATCAAATATTGGGTTTGTAAGATTGCACCATCTCTCATTTATGAAACGATGGAATGCCTCGGCGGCAACGGCTACGTGGAGACCGGCAACATCGCCCGCCACTACCGCGAAGCGCCTCTCAATGCAATTTGGGAAGGTGCGGGCAATGTGATGTGTCTTGATGTGATGCGTGTGGCTGCAAAAAGCAGGGAAGTGGTCGATACGGTTCTCAATGGCCTGCGTCAGGATCTTGCGCACGAGAATGCGGGAACCTTCGTTGATGTTATTCGTTCTGCGGTGGATATGAGTGAGCAAGACCCGGGTGGTGCGCGCATTCTGGTGGAGCAACTTGCGCTGACGGCAGCTGCAGCAGAGCTTTACCGTTTGGGACGGGCTGATCTGGCACAAGCGTTTGTGGATACACGCTTAGGTGGCCTGTGGCGCAATACCTATGGAATGCTCGACAACCGGACAAACGCGAGAGCCATTCTCGAGACAGAGTATCCTGAACTGGCGTAACGCTTTCAAAGTCATAAAAAATTAACCACGATTGTTAACCTTAACAAATGGTTTACGTTGTGCGCAAAACCGCTTCATTGCACATTGGCGAAGAACGAAGCGGGGCAGATTGTGCGCACTATTCTCATTCTTTGGATTATCCCAGTCGTCCTGTTTTGGGGTTGGTATGGCCTCAGCGCATATGACATGCATTTCGGGATGTTCTTTCTCTCTCGCGATTTTCATGATCATATTTTCCAGCTGTATTCCAGAATTCTGCACATGCCGGTAGACGAAATTCCTGGGAAACTCGCGTGGTTGTTTGGCATCGACACGCTTATCGTTTTCGGGATTGCGGCACTGCGTTGGTATAAACACTGGCTACCGCAGACTATTGAGTATGTTCGCTCGGCGTTTGGGTTTGAAACATCCAAAGCCCGCTTGGAAAAGCGCGTGGAGAGGGTGCTACAAGCCCATGAGAATACCAAGCAGCAGCATGTTAATGATGCTGTAATCGGTCCAGTGCAACCTGCAAAATAATCGCCGCGGCCACGGCGTCGATTTTCTCAGCTCTTTTCTTTCGTGATAAGTCTGCCTCCAGCATGGCCTGTTCGGCTGCATGTGTGGATAGGCGCTCATCTTCAAACAGGATGGGAATTGCGCAGAGATTGGAGAGGTTACGGGCAAACGCGCGCGTGGACTGAGCACGCGGACCTTCGGTTCCGTCCATGTTCAGGGGCAGACCCAATACAAACGCGAACACGTTTTCTTCCTTTGCCTTTGCGATCAGGTACTCAGCGTCTTTTGTAAATTTGGTCCGGGCGAGTGTTTCCCGTGCGGTTGCGATTGAGAGACCAATATCGCAATAGGCGATGCCGATGGTCTTTGTGCCCAGATCCAACCCCATTAACTTGGAGGCTTTGGGCTTTTCCTGCACAAGGGCGCGCAATCTTGCGGTTTGATCTTCCATAAACCTCCTATTGCAACCATTTGCCTTCCTGTCGAGGCTTGAAGCTTTGCAGTTGAAAGCAATGGCATGCAGGTCTATACGCTAGGGCAGTGTTTCTCCCGGACAGGACCGAAGACTATGTCAGTTGATCTGGATACTGTTAAACGTGTGGCCAAGCTCGCGCGCATTGCAGTCGATGATGAAAAAGCCCAAAAAATGCAGGGTGAGTTGAACGCCATTTTGGGGTTTGTGGAACAACTCAACGAAGTTGATGTGGAAGGCGTAGAGCCCATGACATCTGTTGTGCAGATGGAAATGAAGAAGCGCACGGATCAGATCACCGATGGGAATAAAGCAGATGCCGTGACCTCAAACGCACCTGCCAGCGAAGATCATTTTTTCATGGTTCCAAAGGTGATCGAATAATGCGTCGGCTGCTCGCGGTTTTTGCTTACATATTGTTTGGTTTGTCGCCTGTTTATGCGCAGGACATCCCGCAATTTTTGGTGGGAAAGGTCTACTCATCCGACACCAAGCAATGCGGTGATATCATCGATGCGGACGGGGATGTGCTGCAACTGACAAAAGAGGGCATTTACGGCCAGGAGTTTAGTTGTCAGTTCGTGGGTTTCGAATACGACCGTGATCGTGAAACCGGACGGATTTATTCTGTTGTGGCAACGGCAAACTGCAGCGACGATAGCGGCATTCATCGCGCTGATATGATCACCCTAATTCCCTACGAGGAAGGCGGAGAGGTTATTGCGCAGTCCCAGATCGAATATATTCTTGGCGAAACGGAAGTCATGATTGCCCAGCAAATGGGTAAGCCATTCCCAGAAAAATCCAGTTACTCATGGGTGTCCACAACTTACAATTTGTGCAAATAGACGGATTGCAGCGGTCCGGCTTATTTGCCTGTAAATTATTGAAAAAGAAGAACAATGTCTGAACTTACACACCTCACTATTGCGCAAGCCCGCGAAAAACTTCTCGCGAAGGAGATTACCGCGGTCGAATTGTCCGAGA
Organism: uncultured Hyphomicrobiales bacterium; assembly: GCA_963922635.1. Classification (GTDB taxonomy): domain Bacteria; phylum Pseudomonadota; class Alphaproteobacteria; order Rhizobiales; family Rhizobiaceae; genus JAALLB01. Next base: position 2,702 of record CAWUJX010000056.1, read on the forward strand.
GTTATCTGGCGGCGATTGAGGCCGCGAACGCTACCTTGAACGCCTATGTGACGGTAACCCCTGAGAATGCACGGAAATGGGCGGCAATTTCTGATGAGAAAATTGCAAAAGGTGAGGCGGGTGCTTTGGAAGGGATTCCGCTCGGCATCAAGGACCTTTTTGGAACCGAAGGGGTGCATACGCAGGCGTGTTCTCACATTCTCGATGGTTTCAAGCCAGAATATGAAGCAACGGTAGCCCAGAACCTTTGGGACGATGGTGCTGTCATGCTCGGCAAGCTCAACATGGATGAGTTCGCCATGGGGTCATCCAACGAAACTTCGTATTACGGGCCGGTGACAAACCCGTGGAAGGCCGATGGCAGTGACACAGCGCTGGTCCCTGGCGGGTCTTCGGGTGGCTCTGCGGCAGCAGTGGCTGCACAGCTTTGTGCCGGTGCAACCGCCACTGATACGGGCGGCTCGATCCGGCAACCTGCGGCCTTCACAGGCACTGTTGGCATCAAGCCCACCTATGGACGATGCTCACGATGGGGCATCGTTGCTTTTGCTTCTTCGCTTGATCAAGCCGGACCGATTGCCCGGGATGTACGCGATGCAGCGATCTTGCTCAAATCCATGGCCAGTGTTGATCCCAAAGACACCACATCGGTTGATATGCCCGTTCCGGATTATGAGTCAGCCATCGGACAGTCTGTGAAGGGCATGAAGATTGGCATCCCCAAAGAGTACCGGATTGATGGCATGCCGGAAGAGATCGAGGCGTTGTGGCAACAGGGAATTCAATGGTACCGCGATGCGGGTGCTGAGATTGTCGATATTTCCCTGCCGCACACCAAGTATGCTTTGCCCGCCTATTATATCGTGGCTCCGGCGGAGGCTTCATCAAACCTCGCCCGCTATGATGGTGTTCGGTACGGTCTCCGTGTGACCGGAGATGACATCACAGACATGTATGAAAAAACCCGTTCGGAGGGTTTTGGCGATGAGGTTCAGCGGCGAATTCTCATCGGGACCTATGTTTTGTCTTCCGGGTACTATGATGCTTATTATCTTCGAGCGCAAAAAATACGGACCCTAATCAAGCGGGATTTTGAGACGGTGTTTAACGATGGCGTGGATGCGATCCTTACACCCGCGACGCCGTCATCCGCTTTTGCCATTGGTGATGAGGAAATGGCCGCCGATCCCGTAAAGATGTATTTGAATGATGTATTCACGGTCACCGTAAACATGGCTGGCTTGCCGGGAATTTCCGTTCCTGCAGGGTTGGATGCTAAAGGGTTGCCGCTTGGTCTACAATTGATCGGAAAACCGTTTGACGAGGAACTTCTGTTCCGCGCCAGCCACATCATCGAACAAGCCGCTGGTACGTTCACACCGCAAAAATGGTGGTAACCTTTCGGGGGATCGAATGATCAAAAAGCAAACCGCTCTGCAGCTATTCCTATGCGCTTCCGTGCTCCTTTTGCCCTCAATCTCCGGTGCGACGGACTGGAAGAAACAATTCGCTGGCCTTGATGTTGTTGCTCTGTCTTGCCTCGACCATTCTGACGGTGGCTATGGCAAGGCGCTTTGTGAGAGCTACTTCACAGCTTTCGAAGGTGCGCTCGAGGGTTCCTCTGTTCCTGTCACAATTTTGGGGAGTTATCGCCCGGACGGGACAGAGCCTGCCGTGCCTCAGTCGCTCGGCAAAGCATTGAATGTGCGGCTTTTCGTTCGCGGTACAGCGGGCAATCAGATTGCAGTTCAATTGCGGGCGAGGGCGTCCATTACCTATTCAGCTGCTGTGGAACAAGGTGGTGATACAAACCCACGCTCCGGTGAGCTGGTGATTTGGGAAAATTCCGTGACAGGCTCGGGCCCTTCAAAGCCGCTTCGCAAAGCAATCGCGCAGGCAATTGTATCGCGGTCTGAGACGCTGATTGAAAACCTGAAGCTGTCTTGGGGTGGGGAGTGATCGAGATGTTTTACTGTGGCGAGCGATACGTCATTCAGCCACGCGGTCTCTGCGAATAATACAAGCACCGATCATCAGCCAAAACAAAATACCTTTTGAGTGTGCCGACAGAGTACTGTCGCCGAAAAAGAAGATGATCTCCAATAACGAGAGGATAGAAGGTGGTGTTTGGATGACCCATTGCAGGGGCAATGTATCAAATATCATCCGATAATAGAGATAGTAGATTTGCGGGCTTAGCCAGATGAAAAACCAAAGCAAAACAATCGCAAGCGGGACCTTCACAATCATCGCAAATCTGGTAGAGATTTTGATGAAGCCCAAGATATATATGCTAGCCAAAAACACGGATAGAAGTCCAAGACCGATTTGTCCCACTGGGCTTAGATGAAAGAATGTGTCGCCTGCATACATGTGATAGTGATGGCAGAGAGCCAGCGGAAGTAGAAGTAAAAATCATGACCGAAATAATTGATACACGGACACCCGACCCAAAACGCCTGATCCCCGGTGCGACCGATGATTGGGAAGTAATTATCGGGCTGGAAGTCCACGCGCAGGTTTCGTCACAATCCAAACTGTTTTCCGGAGCTTCCACTGAGTTTGGGTCTGAACCCAACGCCAACGTTTCGCTGGTGGATGCAGCCATGCCAGGCATGTTGCCGGTTATTAACGAGGAATGCGTAGCCCAAGCAATCAGGACCGGGCTCGGCCTTAATGCTCAGATCAACTTGCGGTCTGTGTTTGACCGGAAGAACTATTTCTATCCAGACCTGCCTCAAGGATATCAGATATCACAGTTCAAGGACCCGATTGTGGGCGAGGGGACGGTGATTGTCTCGGTGGGGCCTGACAAAAAAGGTAATTTCGAGGATATCGAAATCGGCATCGAGCGTTTGCACCTCGAACAGGATGCAGGCAAATCCATGCATGACCAGCACCCGACCATGAGTTTTGTGGATTTGAACCGAACCGGCGTTGCGCTGATGGAGATTGTCTCCAAGCCTGACATTCGGTCTGCGGAAGAGGCAAAAGCCTATGTGACGAAACTGCGCTCAATCCTGCGCTATCTTGGCACTTGTGACGGGAACATGTCTGAAGGTTCGCTTCGCGCAGATGTGAACGTTTCGGTACGCCGTCCAGGCGAGGGCTTCGGCACACGGTGTGAAATCAAGAACATGAACTCTATCCGCTTTATTGGTCAGGCAATCGAGTATGAAGCACGCCGTCAGATCGGTATTCTTGAGGCGGGTGGCGAGATTGACCAGGAAACACGCTTATATGATCCCGCGACCGGTGAGACGCGCTCCATGCGCTCGAAAGAAGACGCGCATGACTATCGCTATTTCCCGGATCCTGATTTGCTGCCGCTTGAGTTTAGCCAAGCTTACGTCGACAGTTTGAGGTCTGATCTGCCGGAACTGCCGGATGCCAAAAAGGCGCGGCTAATGAGCGAGTCGGGGCTTTCTGCTTATGATGCTTCCATTCTTGTTTCCGAAAAATCGATCTCCGACTTTTTTGAAAAAGTGGCTGACGGCCGTGATGGCAAGTTGGCCGCAAACTGGGTCATTAACAACCTTTTGGGCAAGCTCAACGAGGTTGACAAAGAAATAGAAGAAAGCCCGGTTTCGCCCGAACAAATTGGCGGCATTCTCGACCTGATCAAAGAGGGCACAATTTCCGGTCAAATCGCCAAGGATGTCTTTGAGATTGTTTGGGCCGAGGGTGGTGACCCGGCGCAGATCGTGGAAGACCGCGGCATGAAACAGGTCACTGATACTGGCGCAATCGAAGCCGCGGTGGATGAAGTCATCGCTGCGAACCCTGATCAAGTGGCAAAGGTTAAAGATAATCCGAAACTTGCTGGCTGGTTCGTGGGGCAGGTGATGAAAGCGTCAGGCGGCAAAGCCAATCCGCAGGCAGTGCAGCAGATGGTCAAAGACAAAATGGGGCTTTAATCCGTGTTTTTTGTACGGACTGCCTCCGATCGTGATTTGCCATTTGTGCGCGACATCCTCGTTGAAACCTGGCACGCCACCTACGATGACATTTACGGCGTGGCGAAGGTGAATGAAATCACGTCACGCTGGCACACATTGGAACGTCTGGAGGAGATGCGCCATCAGCCAAACTCCGAGTTTCTTGTGGCCGATAATGGTGATGTTGTTGGCGGCATGGCGTTTGCCGCGCAGACGGACAAAGTCATCAATTTGCACCAGCTTTATGTGCTTCCTCAATATCATGGCGGAAAGACCGGCCTTCATTTGCTGATCGAAGTCGAGAACGCCTTCATGGATGTGGACAAGATCAGTCTCGAGGTCGAAGAGAAAAACGTAAGAGCAATTGAGTTCTACAAGAAATACGGCTTTGCCATCACAGGCAAAACGGAAAACTGTGGTGAGCAGGGGTCGGGTATTCCAGCGCTAATTATGGAAAAGCCGATCATATTTGCTGAGGATTGAGTGCGAATAATTGCTCATAAAAAAGGGCGCACCTGGCGCCCTTTGGTTTTCTAAATCTAATCCGCAGGATCAGTCTTTAAAAACGCCGCTCTTTTTGAAGTGCTTTGTCAAAAGATAATACAGCACAGGGCGGTATTTGTTTCGATTGGACTTGCCGTAGGTTTCGATGCAAGCCGCGATGCCTTCATCAACCTTTGGGGTGTCTTTGACGCCAAGCTTTGTGATCACGAAATTCTTGCGAACCCGTTCCATTTCTTCTTTGTCGCCTGCTGACACTTTTTCAGCATCCGGCTTATAGATTGCTGGCCCGCAAGCGATGGTCACGGCGGTCAGTAGTTTCATGTCTGGCTTCATGCCGCATTTGTCTTGAATGTCTGTCGCATACTTCGCGATCAGATCGTCTCTTTTCCCCATAGTTTTCTCCCAGGAAGCTTTCGGAATTGAAATACTGCACCGTCAAGTAACAACGCAAGTGTCGCCTACGCGATTCTTGTCTTACTTGTCGAATCGGTGAATTGCCTTGTTTTTGCAAAAGACAAGCGACTTCCAAAAAACTCATCTCGGTGACAGTTTTCTTGCTTTTTTGCGAAGAATTTGAAGTGAAAACCTCTAATTAATCGCGGAATTTGTTTCACACTTGTAAAATTCTGCTACGCTTTGGAAATTGCTTGTGCACTAATCTCGGAGGAACCCTAGTGACCAATCCTGCAATTCAAGAACCAAGTTTCAAAGACAGTGTCGATACGCTGTTTGATAGAGCGGTCGCGCATATGGATATGTCACCGGGTTTGATTGAGAAAATACGTGTGGTGAACTCCACATATACTGTGCGTTTCGGCGTAAAACTGCGTGGCGATATCCGCACGTTCACGGGTTACCGTTCAGTGCATTCGGAACATGCCGAGCCGGTGAAGGGCGGTATCCGCTATGCCGACAATGTCCATCAGGATGAGGTGGAAGCGCTTGCTGCATTGATGACCTATAAATGCGCGCTGGTTGAAGTGCCGTTTGGTGGCTCCAAAGGTGGTTTACGCATAAATCCGCGCGAGTGGGAGCCTGATGAATTGGAGCGCATCACGCGACGCTTTGCTTTTGAATTGATCAAGCGGGACCTTATCCATCCCTCGCAGAACGTGCCGGCACCGGACATGGGCACGGGGGAGCGCGAAATGGCTTGGATTGCGGATCAATATCACCGGATGAATACGACTGATATTGACGCTCGCGCGTGTGTGACCGGCAAGCCATTAAACGCCGGTGGCATTCGAGGTCGTGTAGAAGCCACAGGGCGCGGGGTGCAATATGCGATCAAGGATTTTTTCCGCTATCAGGAGGACGTGAAAGTTGCCGGTCTGACACCCGGTTTGGCTGGTAAGCGGGTTGTTGTTCAGGGGCTTGGTAATGTGGGGTATCACGCAGCCAAGTTCCTCGAGGAAGAGGATGATTGCAAAATCACGGCCATCATCGAGTATAACGGTTCATTGCATAACGAGGACGGCATAAACGTGGAAGCCGCCAAGCAGTTCATGCTGGAGCATGGATCGTTTGAAGGATTTCCGAACGCGACCTTTGTGGAGCACGGCAACGCATTGCTTGAGCTTGATTGCGATATTCTGATCCCCGCTGCTCTTGAGGCGGTGATCAATCTTGAGAACGCTGATCGGATTAAAGCGCCGTTTATCATCGAAGCGGCGAACGGCCCGATTACTGCCGGGGCAGATGAAATACTACGCAAAAAAGGTACAGTGATCATCCCCGATATGTATGCAAATGCCGGCGGCGTGACGGTTTCCTATTTTGAGTGGGTAAAGAACCTTTCGCATATCCGGTTTGGGCGCATGCAGCGGCGTGAAGAAGAGGCCCGCCACAGCATGTTGATTGATGAGATTGAGACGGCGACAGGCAAAAAGCTCTCGGATGCGTTCAAGGATCGATACATAAAAGGCGCTGATGAGTTATCGCTCGTACGTTCGGGCCTCGATGACACGATGCGTGGTGCTTACGCGGATATGCGGGAACTTTGGCATCAGAAACGTGCGAGCGATCCGGAGTTTGATTTACGCACCGCTGCCTTCGTCATCTCCATTGGCCGTGTGGCGGACAGTTATCGATCATTGGGTTTGTAGCGGGGAACTTGAGCGGTGGTGCGCATTTTATGATTTTTTGAGCTGGTGGCAATTAGTCGAAGAAACGCATGATTTCAGCCGATAAACGTGCGTGATTGGTAGACATTTTTGCGCTGTGCGGTCATAAGGATGAACAGGTAAGTGGACTGAGGCCTTAGGATGATGTTTCTCAAACAGTTTTTCACATGGTGGAATGGGTCCACCCTGAATACGCGTTTTCACATCTGGCGGACATCGACACGGGTGGGCGAAGATGAATTCGGCAACGTGTACTACCTCAGCAATAAGGGAAAACGCTACGTGCAATATGCTGATATGGCAGAGGCAAGTTCCATCCCTCCGGGCTGGCATGGGTGGATGCATTACCGTGTAGACACGCCTCCGCCATCTGAAACATATGAGGCGCGTGAGTGGCAAAAGCCGCACCAGAAGAACCAGACTGGCGGACCAAATGCTTACTTCCCGAAGGGCTCGTTGAACAACCCTGAGGAACGTCCAAAAGTAACAGGCGATTACGACGCCTGGACCCCGTAAGTCGCGCAAGTATCTGAATTTTTTCCAAGCTGAAAGAGCCGCGTCTTTCTTATGTCCGAATCCCGTGTTATTCGGATTTTGAAGACGGGGATTAGCTTAAATGCGATCGCAATTTATTTCTGGAAGTCTGGCGCTTATTTTGGCGTTTTCGATGAACATGGGGGCCGCCCATGCCCAAGAGCCGCAACCTGAAGCGGAGACGGGTCGGATCGAAAACCGTGTGGCCGAGTTTTCAGGCATCGATAAGATTACCGGACGTATCATTACCTTTGATGTTTATATCGATGAGACAGTGCAATTCGGTGCGCTTCAGGTGACGCCGAGGGTCTGTTACTCCCGGCCTGTCACGCAAAATCCGAAAACCACCAGTTTCCTCGAAGTCGACGAAATCACACTGGATCGGAAAATCCGGCGGATTTTCACCGGCTGGATGTTTGCAGACAGCCCCGGCCTCAATGCGATTGAGCATCCGGTTTATGATATCTGGCTAAAAAACTGCAAAATGGACTCCGAAGTCGCTCCGCCATCGTGAAACTGGAAGTTCGCTTCTTCTGTGAGCGCGTCCTCCAATAGAAGCTGGTATGCATCTTTGGGGACCTCGGTTACGCCAAACCGTTCCAAATGTGCAGTCGCAAACTGCGTATCGAGTAGCTTGAAGCCCGCGCGACGCATTTCGTAAACGAGATGGACGAGTGCGAATTTGGACGCGTCAGTCTCGCGGGAAAACATGCTTTCCCCGAAAAATGCAGCGCCGAGCTTCACTCCATATAGTCCGCCCACGAGTTCACCATTCCGCCATGTCTCAAAACTATGGGCGTGACCCATTTCGTGCAACGCGCAATAGAGCGATTTGATGCGAGCGTTGATCCAGGTGTTTTTCCGATTTTCCGCAATGGCTGCACAGGCGTCCATCACATCTGCAAAATTGTGATTGAACCGGATTTCAAAGCGGTTTTTCCTGAATGTCTTTTTGAGACTGCGTGGAAAGTGAAATTCTTCGAGGGGCAGGATCCCGCGCATTTCCGGTTCGACCCAGAACATGCCGGGGTCGTCGGCGGATTCTGCCATGGGAAATATCCCGCAGGCATAGGCTTTCAGGAGTACCTGCGGTGTAATCTCGAACAGAACTTCATCAACGCCGGACATGGGATAGACCCTTAGGCGGTTTTTGCTTCCAGATATTTTTCAAGCCAATGAATGTCATAATCGCCGGATTGCATATCCTTTTCATCGACCAGATCACGGAACAGAGGGATCGTTGTCTGAATGCCATCGACCACAAACTCATCGAGAGTTCGCCGAAGACGCATGAGGCATTCTTCCCTAGTCCGCGCATGAACAATCAACTTGCCGATCAAGCTATCGTAATGGGGTGGGATATTGTAGCCCTGATAGACGCCTGAATCTACCCGTACACCCAGACCGCCCGGCGGATGATAATATTCAATGCGGCCCGGTGAGGGGGCAAATGTTTCCGGGTGCTCAGCATTGATCCGGCATTCAATGGCGTGACCAGTGAGGATCACATCTTCCTGCTTTACGGACATGCCATCGCCAGCGGCGACGCGAAGCTGTTCGTTTACCAGGTCAATACGGGTGATCATCTCTGTCACCGGATGTTCCACCTGTAGCCGGGTGTTCATTTCGATGAAATAGAACTCACCGTCTTCATACAAGAATTCGATTGTTCCAGCACCGGAATATCCCATGCCCTGAATGGCATTTGCGCAAATCTCACCGATTTCCTTGCGCTGTTTATCGTCAAGGGCTGGAGAAACCGCTTCTTCCCATACTTTCTGATGCCGACGCTGCAAGGAGCAATCGCGTTCCCAAAGGTGGATCCCACCGCCTTTGCCGTCGCCCATGATCTGAATCTCGATGTGACGCGGTTTTTTCAGAAATTTCTCAATATAAACAGCGTCGTCGCCGAACGCCGCACCGGCTTCGCTCCGTGTGGTGAGAAGCGCCTGATCCATCTCTTTTTCGTTGTTGACGACTTTCATGCCGCGGCCACCACCGCCGGATGCAGCCTTGATGATCACAGGGTAACCGATTTCGGCTGCTATGCGTTTCGCGTCTTCGGGTTCGCGCACTTCGCCATCAGAACCGGGTACAACTGGTATTCCCAGTTTCTGTGCAGTGGCTTTCGCTTCAATCTTGTCGCCCATCGTATTGATGTGTTGAGCGGAGGGGCCGATAAAGGTGATGTTATGGGCCTCGAGGATTTCCGCAAATTTTGCATTTTCCGACAAAAATCCATAGCCGGGGTGTATCGCATCTGCACCGGTAATTTCGCAGGCCGCAAGGATTTCGTGGATGTTCAAATAACTGTCGCGGGAAGGGGGAGGACCGATACATACGCTTTCATCTGCAAGCCGCACATGCATGGCATTTGCATCAGCGGTGGAATGCACGGCAACGGTTTGAATCCCCAATTCCTTGCAGGCACGGAGGATACGAAGAGCAATCTCTCCCCGATTTGCGATCAAGACTTTGTTGAACATGTTGGTCGGTCCTACTCGATCAACATCAAGGGTTCACCAAATTCGACCGGTTGGCCATCTTCCACCAATACCGCCTTCAATGTTCCTGATTTTGGAGCCGGGATTTGGTTCATGGTTTTCATCGCTTCCACGATGAGAACGGTTTCACCTTCTTTCACGCTGTCGCCCACTGAACAGAATGGATTAGCGCCTGGAGCAGGGGCCAGATAAGCGGTCCCCACCATGGGTGACAATACATTCCCCGCAGGTTTCGCATCACTCTCTGCCGCTGCTGGGGCAGGGGCAGCCGCCGCGGCCGGAGCAGGCATCGGCGCTGCCGCCACGGGCGCTGTCACCTGTACGGGTTGTACTGATGATGTACGCGAAATGCGGATGCGTAAATCATCCTGTTCCACTTCGATTTCAGACAGATCGGTTTCTGTTAAAATAGTCGCCAAATCCTTGATTAGGGCTTGGTCGATCGTCGATTTCTTAGTGGCCATAATTTCCGACTTTTCTGCAAAAACGCGTTAAAACCGTGCGGTTTGGTGAATTTAAGACTGCCTTACGACAATGATAGGTGTTTTTCCACCTGCAAGACATGAAAACTTCCCTGCTTATACACAGGCAATAGTGCTCGTGGAAGCCTCTCAGAGCCAATAAACAATCAGGGTTAGACTATTTTGTAATGGCTTCGTTTACTCTTGAGAAGCGGCCATCTCGCGCTTTAATTCTTCGTAACCAACAGCGCCGAATACGACCTTTTTGCCGACCACGTAAGATGGTGTTCCTGTCACGCCCAGACCCTCTGCCAATTGGTAGACTTGGCTGATCGCTTCGACAATTTCAGGATTTTCCATACCTTTTATCAGTTCCGCTTCGTCCGCGCCCAAGGATGTGGCAATTGCGATTGCAGTGGCCGCATCTTTCACGCCTTGAGTGCCTAGTAATTGCATATGAAATTCACCATGCAATTCCGGCTTGAGACGTGAAAAAGCCATGCTGACGCGGGCAGCTTCCATGGATTGTTCGCCCAGAACCGGAAACTCTTTCAAGACAAAGCGCACGTTGTCATCTGTTTCGAGGATTTGCTGCATGTCTGCCATTGCTCTTTGGCAAAAGCCGCAATTGTAGTCGAAAAACTCCACCACGGTGACATCAGCATCGGGGTTGCCGAATTCGATCTGGAACGGGCCATTATAGATGGCATCCTGGTTCTCGGCGATTGTTCTTTGCTGGTTCGCTGCAATCTCTGCCTGTTGTTTGTCTTCCAAGGCCTGTTGCAGTTCGAATAATATCTCCGGGTTTTCGAGGAGATATTCGCGAACAATTTTTTCGACTTGGGTACGGTCCATTGTCTCCTGTGCTTGGGCGTAGGTTTGCGCAAGCAATCCGAAACCCAAACCGAGAAGTGCCAAACGAAAGGCGTTCCTGAGTTGCTTGAATTGATTTTTTGAGGCGTGGGCGGAATAGAAAATAGTCACCGTTGATCCTTTGAAAATAGCGTGCTTTGCGTGGCAGAATTTGCGAATGAATTTATCCGGAGAAGTTCAGAATGTCCTGTAGCCGCAGCCATTGTGGCGAGCCAGCTTTAAGTTTCGGTTGCGCGCGTGCTGCAAACTGTTTTGCTTCTTTAAAGCGACCTTGCAAGAATTTTTGTTCTGCGCTGGCAGCGATTGCCAGAACCTGATTGCCTTTTGCAGCATAGGCGCGGGCCATGAACCCATGCCCCTGTGAAGAGTATTTATCACGGCTGATCCCCGCCTTAAGCGTGGTAATCGCCGCATCGAGGTTCGCTTTGTTATTGGTTTCGAGCAATGCGTGTCCTAGCTGAATCCGCAAAAGCCCGCTATCGTGCTTGTCCAGAGCGACCGCTTTCTTGAAAGACTGCACTGCTGCATCCGCCCGCCCGGCACGAAGCAGGATTTCGCCTTTCATTTCATGGAAATACGGGTTGTTGGGCATTTGCCGCAATAGCCGATCCATCAGTTTCAGTGCCTGATTCGAGTTTCCACTCAGGTAAAGCGCGATTGCCGTGCCGTAGACACCACCGGGTCCGTTGATGTTTTTGCCGAAAATACCCCGGACCATGCCCGCACCGCCTGAATAGGCTGCAATTTTTGCCCGCGCGAGATCATGCTTCAATTGCAGTTCGGGGCTGTCTTTTTGATTGTAGAACGGGCTTTTGCGAACCACGCTTTGCAACAGGCTTATTCGTTCGCGAGGTAACGGGTGACTAATTGCATAAGGGTCAAGCCGCCCGCTGCTGAACAGGGGGTTTTGTCCGAGCTTCTCGAAGGTGGTTAATAGCCCTTTGCTTGATTGCTTTGTTTTGTCCATCAAGGTGACCGCTGTGCGATCTGCTGCGATCTCCTCTGTGCGTTGATACGCCAGGTTGCCGCGCTGTAATACGCCCGCACTGCCTGTGATGATTGCGGCCGCAGCATTTGAGTTGCCGCCGACCGCTGCACCTGCGCCAGCCAGAGCGCCAAGAATGCTTAGTATTCTGGTTTTTTCCATACGGTCGCGTAGTCGTGTGAGGTGACCGCCAATGATGTGGCCTGTCTCATGGGCAAACACGCCGATCACTTCATTCGGAGTATCCGCCTTCATAATCGTGCCGGTATTGATGAACATGCGCGTGCCGGTGACGAAGGCATTGAATTCACGCTTGTTCAGCAAGAAAACTTCTACGGATCGGGTGCCAAGCCCGGCGGCACGGAAAATCGGCAACGTATAGTCTTTGATCAGGGCCTCTATCTGCGCATCTCTGACGAGCGGAAGCCGTGAGTTTCTCCTCTGAGCCTCTGCATCGCTTGCGAACAGTAAAAAGCTTTGTACGACAAGAACGAGTGCCAGTGACGTTCTAAATCCGAGGTTAAGCAGGTATGCGGTCATGTAAACGCTTCTATTCAACAATCTTTATTGCGTGTCCGTATCGACATGAATCGTGACGATAATTTGCCTTTAACGCCTTGAAATGGGGCTGTGACGATCATGCGCATAAATTAGAGCCGTGTCATTTCAATTCTTTGACAGCAGAGAATTGTCTTGCGTCATGCCGCCCATGTGAATAAGTGTCTGCGTTTGTTGAAAACACGGGAATTTCAACAGGGTTTCTTTGCCATTGTGACTGCATTCCACTATCACAACAAAACCCAATGAGAGGCTTCATATGAGTGGCATAGGCTTTGGCCTCGAAAGAATCGGTCTTGTGGCGATGGCCAGACCCCGCTTTTTCGTTGGGTTTCTGACGTTAATGACCGCGGTCTCCTTTTATTTTATGTTTTCCGTTTCGTTTAACGGCTCGGTGACGGGTGTTCTGCCGAAAACTTCTAAAAACTATCTCGCCTACGAACAGCAGAAATCCGATTTTCGAAACTTTGCCCGCGATGTGGCTGTTATTGTCAGATCGGAGAAACTGGAGACGGCTGCGGGGCTTGAAGCGCTGCGGGATCTGCAATTGGAACTGTCGCTCACCGACGGGGTTCTTTCAGCGATCTCGGTCCTCGCCGTTCCAGAACTCAATCGCGAAACAGGTGACTTCCAGACGTTTTTTCCCGCTGAAATGGAAAGTGATGAAGAGGCTAAACAGGCGATCGAGGATGTTTTACGGAAATACCCGCAGACAAGAAGCCTGATCGCACCGGAAGACAACGCCGCGGTCATCCTCGTTGCCCTCGACCTCGGTGAGGACAACGGTAACGATCAAAAGGCATTCGAAGTCTTCAGAGGCCTATCCGATGCGGTGACCGAATTCGCTGATCCCAGTTTCGAGATTTATTATGCTGGATTGACGCCAATCGGCCTCACCATTTTGGAGACGTTGTTGAAAGATCAGGTGAGGCTCACATTGTTTGGGCTTGGTCTTGGCGCGATCATTGCCATCATCTTTTTCAGAAGCATGGTTGCGGCTGTTTTTTGCGCAATTCCTCCCATGCTCACCGCGATTTGGGCGATCGGGTTTTTTGGCCTTGCGGGCGTGTCGGTCACTTATATGACAACGATATTGCCCACATTGGCGCTCGTGTTGGCCTATGCGGACGGGATTGTGCTGTTTCATCGATGGAACAAACTGAACCGTGACGGCGAACAGGATGCCGCGCAACTGCGTCAAAATTTGCGCGATGCGGTTCGGCGGGTCGGGCCTGCATCTGCGCTCACGACAATCACCACAGCATTTGCGCTTTCCTCGTTCGCATTGTCGAGCAGTGAGGCTCTGGTGGAGTTTGCATGGGTCGGCGTCGTTCTCGTTTGTCTCGCTTTCCTGACCGTTATCATTGTTATCCCGGTATTGGGTCTTGCATTGATAAACTTCGGCTGGGTCTCAACCGGGACACGGACGTCGATGCCGTTCCATCTGGGCACCTTCGCCGCAAACATCTTCGAGCGTGTGCCAAGGCTGATCACGGTTGTCTCTATCGCGTTCCTATTGGGGTTTTTCTACCTGCATTCAAAGCTGGAACCGGATTATACCGTCACGGATTTGCTGCCTACGGGATCGACTTCTTTTGAAGCGGAGAAAATTGCAAACTCTGTATTTGGCGGACGTTCGCTCGTCTTCTTTTCAGTGCCCACGGCTGGTGAGGGTGGGTTAAACCTTGCTGAAAACCGCGATCGGCTAACGCAGGTCTCGAGCCTTCTGAAAGAGCGTTACGGCGATGATAAAGTTTATTCGATTGAAGCGCTTTGGGCCAATGAAGACGAAGCTGCCATTGAGCAGATACTGGCCCAATTGGAAAATGCACCTGAGTTTACCCGTCAGGGATACATCTCAAAAGACGGCG
>CAWUJX010000057.1:0-17051 GCA_963922635.1 uncultured Hyphomicrobiales bacterium
GTGAAGTTCGATGTCCCCCCGACCCCTGATGGCGCGATGTATCCATCTGTCGTCTGCGCTTCAATGTTATCGGTGATGCCGTCATTGTCAGAGTCGATATCTAGATGGTTCGCAATGCCGTCGGCGTCGCTGTCCAGATATTTTGCGACAACCCTCACGTTGTCGACATACTCATCGAAGCTAACCGAAATTGCAGCATCATCGAGCCATGAATAATTGCTCACATTGCCAAGATCGATGCGTGTATTGGTGTATTGTGTGCCCGCAAGTATGGAACCATTGGTAGTGTCGTACTGGTATCCTGAACTATCGGCATACAGATGTAGGTCACCACTGCCATTGTCATCCACATAGAAAGACGCTTCCTGGTGGAACCACCCATCAACACGGGGCGCGCCGTTAACAGTTCCGCCACTTGTATTTGGGTCCCGAAGAAGAACACCGCCAAAGCCGTAAAGGAGGACACCATCCCGCGATCCTGGCACATCTTCGGCCCAAACAGGGTCCTGTCCAGATGCTCCCAAGCTAATGCCATATTCGTTACTCGGAAGCCCAGGCCCAGAAAACGCCTGCCCCATTGAGAAATCACCGGAAAGGGTAAGCGTTTCCCCTGCAAGCAGGTTACGACCGGTCTCGAAAACGAAGCTCGACATAGCCTGATTGTTGACGATACCGCCACCATTGGCATCGACGACGATTGTCGGCAGGCCATCGGGACCTGTCGTTTGAACGAACTCACCAACGTTCGTAGTGCCGCTATTGGTTCCAAAGGAGTTGTAAGCCTCCAAAACTCCAGCAACCGCAGTGGGCGAGCCCGGTGGTTGGATGCCCTTGGGTACTACAACGCCAGGTGTTGCGCCTTCAAAATCAGACTCGACAAGGACTACTTCAACAATCTGGTTCGCAGGAGTCGTGTCCGTAACAATGCCTTCAGCCACATCCAGAATGCCGTCATTGTCATCATCCACGTCGATGCTGTCGGCAACACCATCATTGTCTGTGTCATTATCGCGGAACGCCAGATTGATGCGGGTATCATCCACGTTGGAAAGATCGGAAGCCAAAGTTGGCGTGTCAGCAATTGTGAACTCAGACTTGTCGGCAACTGTTGCTCCCGCGGCCGTCGTCACGTTCTCATCGTTCACATCAAATCCGTCAGAACTTGAAGCGCCTTCGAAGACATCAAACAGGCCATCGCCATCGGCATCTGTGGCCGCGGTCGATACACCCGAGGCTGCGACCGTTAGGCCGCTGGTACCCCGCTCAGCCGCATCACTGAATCCGTCATTGTCACTGTCGGCATCGACATAATCGGCTATGCCATCCAAATCCGTATCAACGGGTGTCAGGCCAGCTCCGTTGCCAACCCCTTCGATGGCAGCGTCGGTTGTCGCGTTAATCGTTGTGCGATCATCATATGTATCGTCCAGACCATCATTGTTCACATCTGTGAAGCCCGGTGTCCCACCGACACCTGAAGGAGCGACATATGCGTCTGTGGCTTGCGCCTCCACATTGTCTGTGATGCCATCATTGTCGCTGTCGATATCGAGGTGGTCGGCGATGCCATCACCATCCGTGTCGCGGCTTGACGATGCTGTCAGCGCATTGCCGAGTGTGGTGAGAGCGTTACCCAGATTGGCGAAGCTTGAAACGCTGTCATATTCCGATGTCGCAAAGTCCGCCGAGTAATCGGTAACTTCCTGGATCGGCTGACCCGCCTGTCCCGACACATTGTCAAAGATCAGCGCCACGCCTGCTTGCAGACTTGATTGACCGTAAAACGCGCCGTTCGCCTCGACGCCGATGGCAAACAGATGCGCACCCGCAGCTTCAAGCTGGGCTGCCTGTTGCGCAGCCTGCGTTGTATCGAAGAAGGCCGGGTTGTTCGCCGGGTCCGTTGGGTGGCGCCCACCGGCTCCATCAGCGATGATGATGACTTCGTCACCAGCGCCAAGGCCACGCTGCAGCGCGACATCCAGACCACTCGACCAGACATCGGCATTGACATCAACGCGGCCCGGTTGGAATTGCGGCGCATCAACACCACCGGCGTCACGCCGGAAGCCGTCAATCCATGTCGTGAAGCTCGAAGGTACCGACGTGACTGACCCGTCGAAGGTAATATCCAAAACGTGGTCGGTTCGGTTGTTGTCACCGCTTTCGGTTGGACCGCTATGTGACATGCCGATCAGACTGATCGTGTTGCCCGAACCGATCTGGCTGTTGAGAAATGCCGTCAGACCGGCACGGATTTCAGACGCTTCTGTCGGATCGATGGAGCCGGACTCATCGACCACAAGGACGATGTGACGCGGTACTGGGACTTCGGCAAAACCTTCAACCGTGTCGAGAATACCGTCATTGTCGTCATCGACGTCATCAACATCGGCGACGCCGTCGCTGTCTGTGTCTTGTGCGGCTGGATCCGGGAAACTGATTTCTTGCAGAACAAGGCCGAATGCGCCCGTCGTGCCGGCCTGCCCGAGAGCATATGTTTGACGCTCGAATTCGATCTGCGTGACGCCACCCGGCGCGGTCGCCGTGAAACGGGCGTTATGCGGTCCGCCAGCAGCAGCACCGGTCAAGCCAAACGTTCCAGCATAAGCGTTTGCGTTGCTTTGGTTCGAACCAAGGAACACGCCATTGTCTAACGTGCCTTCTGTGGCAAATGAACCCGCGCCGCCATTGACGGAGATGTTGTAGAGCTCCTCTTCGCCATCAATGTTATTGTTGAAGAAACCAAAGTCGAGGGTCGCTGACGACACAGGATTGGCAAACGTCATTCGATAATTATCGCTTGCTCCGACCAACCAATCGGCGGCCTCACGCCCAATTCCGAGGCCCAGTGCACCTTCGCTTGTGATGTTGCCGCCGTCCAAACGGGTCAGCGTGATGGTGTTCCCGGGATCGCCCGGCCCGCTTGATGGCACATTAATCGTGACCGTTGCCGTACCAAGGCCTGTGACCGTCCCACTGTTTGTGAGGTCACCGCCATTTAAATTAGCAAGGACGCCTTGCCACGCCGGCGCCTCAATCGACGCCGCTTCAATCGCGCCCTCGCGCACTTCCAAGTCCCAGTCGCCACCAAGCTCCGCAGCACCGGTCAAGTCATTGGAAGCAGCCACATCTGCTCCAGTCAGTAATGCAAGTGCCTCTAAGGCAGACGCACCTCGGGCGTTAGCGCCGAAATCACAGCCGTAAATGAGGATATCGGCGTTTTCAGACAGCGCACCTGCGATGATTGCCATCTCATCGGCATGTTTGCCGTTCATCGACGCTTCAGTCAGCTTTGTCGATCCCAAATCCAATGTACCGGAGCGTCCATGGGATATGATGTGGACTGCATCCAAATTGTTGCGATCGGACAAAGCTTCAGCAATCTGCTCAACACCGTCGCGGTCGGCCTCCAATACGATGATCTCGACGTGCTCATCGATGCCATCAAGCATGGAAGGAATGTTCTCTACCGCAGAATCGATGAAAACGATCTCATTGGGTTCTTCAGGACTATCAACTGGAGGCGTAACGTCAGCCTCAACGCCAAAGGCTTCCAAAATTGGGTCAGGCGCAGGCTGTGCTGTCTTCCACTCTTCGGCATGTTGCGCAAGGACTTCATCGGCCAAGGCTTCGCCAGTTTCAAATCCGGCGGCATCCAACAATATCCGCGGCTCCAGCGCCAATCGACGGGACTTGTCTTTGCCGGGAAGGGCTAAGCCTTTTTCGATATCATTTTTGGTAAGCGATCTTTCTTGTTTGTTTTTCCCAGCACTTTGCTTGCTTCTCAACCGGGCTTTCGCCCCATCCCCGTTCCGCATTTTGTATCCTTCAGATGCACAATACGGCAGCCTTCCCCGAAAAACTGCCTGATACATCCGCCCACAAATACAACTAATGGTTGAAAATTAACAAAAAGTAAACAGGTAATGGAACAAAAACAGAGGCGATTTTTCAGAGAAAACGATGAATTCCTGCTATTTCTTATCATCAAATAGCAGAAATCCTACGTGAGCCACGAATCTGATCGAAAATGTCAAGTCAAAAATTCGCGCTAAAGTTTTATTCGAATCAATAGAGGTTTATCTATTGAAAGAGCAGCAGACCCAAGACCTAAGAGAAATCAAAGTCTGCCTGGTTAGCGTTGAGTTCCGAAAGCGTCACGCCATAGAGCGTGATAGCGTTGCCTGCGAAGGCGACCGTGACGTTTGCTCCACCATCGAATATTCCAAGCTGGCTAAAGCTATTCAGACCCGTGACGGCGCCCATGGAGATCTGGTCAATTCCCAGTTCGAAATCATAGATCGCATCGAAACCCCAGTTATCTTCAAAGACGAAGATGTCTTCCACGCCATCGCCCATACCGGGCATGTCACCCCACATGAGATCGTTCTCGGTGCCGCCGTTGATCGTGTCGGCTCCGGCTCCACCAAACAGGAAATCTCCCTCCGAGCCACCATTGATAATGTCGTTGCCCCCCTGACCGAAGGCCACATCGCCATTTGCACCGCCATTGATCGTGTCATTATCCGCCTCACCGTAGAACGTGTCCGTTCCGGTGCCGCCTTCCATGATGTCATTGCCCTCACCACCGATCAGGATGTCATCCCCTTCATCACCAAAGAGTGAGTCCACACCGCCTTCGCCGCGCAGCCAATCAACTCCGTCGCCACCAAACATGAAGTCACCACCAGTTCCACCCCACATGAAGTCGCCGTCGTCGCCGCCATCCATGATATCTTCGCCGTCGTCGCCCCACATGAGATCTGCGCCAGCACCGCCATTCAGTGTGTCATTGTCACCACCGCCATAGAGCCAGTCGGTATCAGCCTCGCCTTCCAACTGATCAACGCCGTTGCCGCCAAACAGATAATCGGTCCCGCGGCCACCATACAGAGTGTCGCTACCGCCGTTTCCCTGCAGGATATTGTCAGCGCCATTTCCGGTTAGCGTGTCATTTCCTTCACCTCCGGTGGCATGCTCTATGATCACACCGGTTGTGCCGTTCACATCGGCGAGTACGTTCGTCTGATCAGCAGCAATGGTGAAGCCGCCATAGATCGGCAATGGAACCCCGTATTCATTGTACGTGCCTGTAACGCGGCTTAGAAAGCCGCCACCGCCATCTTCATTTTGCAACGTTGCCGGGTTCAGATTGATCTCGACAGAACGCGACCCCTCATATCGGATTTCATCGACGCCTCCTGTGTCCCAGATAGCCGAGAAATTCGTACCATTCACGTTGCTATCGGGGAGCAGGTAAATGTCATCACCGGAATTTGCTGTAGTGTTTGCACCATAAAGCGCTTGAATTGCTGCGATGTCGAAAGCCATTGGCGTTGCCACCTCACCAAAGCCTGTGGTGTCATTGCCGTTAACTGAGCCATACGGATTGGTGATATCTCCCGCATAAGACATCACACTGTAGAGGTCTTGGTTCAGCGAATTGTCGCCAAGATCCAATGCACCGCTCACGCCGGGAAATACATGGGGGTCATTGGCGCCGGTGAAGTGGGTGTGGTCCAGACCAAGTCCGTGACCGATTTCATGAATAAGCGTTGTGAACCCGGTGCCACCCGGCTGAATGCCTTGCGTGGTCCATCCGAAATGTCCGGTATTATATTCCCCACTTAATTGTCCCGACAATTCGGCGATGGTGGGGCTTGTGTAAAATCCCGCAAACATCTGATGCGAACCGGCTACGCTTGTGCCGGTGTTTGAATATTGGCTCTCAACAAATTCCGCACCGGTCGAGGTGAAAACCTGATTAAAGGAAATGTCCGCCACATGGGACCATGTATCAAACGCCGCTTGTATGGCAGCCGTTTCCGCAGCATCCCATTGCCCGGAGGTCAAGTAATAGTCGATTGTATCGGTCTGCCATGCCCAACCACGAAGGAGGGAATCGACGAATATGTTTCCGGTCCAATTTGCCACTGTTCGACCTTGGCCTCACGTAAGTTTCTGCTTGGGTTGTCTCGAAATGCTTACGTGTAGTTTGACCGTTGAACAAAAAACATTTGGTTAAGTTGTATTACACAATTCTACATAAGCCAGCTTAGCCCGACTTCCGGCAATTCGAGGGTTCCTGTCATTGCGGGTCGCTATCTGTCTGCTCGCTTAACAAGACCTCTACTGCTTTGATCTCGACTACCAAACCCTCTGGCGAATTGATCGGGGCAACCACAATCATTTCAGCGCTTGTTGCATCTGTTTTTTCAGGAATTTCCTGATCAAAATAATATGCCTTAAACGCTTCCGAGAGTTCTTGTGGCTCACCGGTCAGGGAAAGTTCAGAGGAATGGAACCGCGTAAAAAATTGTGCAGGTACTGCATCCCTTTCAATTGCCCTCGCTACCACTCCAATCCGGATTTTTTCGCCTGCAAATATATTAGAGTAAGCAGGTTCAAGCGGGACAAAAGCGAAGTCTGAAATTTGCTCGGGCGGCGCGTCTGACGACGGCAATTTCAAACGTGCAATTTCGTTGGGGCCGGGCTGCTCGACTTGAAGGTTTCCGTAACCTGAAAACTGTAGTGTAAAATCACCGCCCGCTATTAAAAACTTTCGATCGCTCGGCGCATCGGGGAACAATCTGACTATGGCATCGTCATCGCTGCCTGCGAAGTAATTGATCACGAAGAATGCTGCAAAGGAAATTAGCACTACAGCAGCCATAGCTCCCAAGAGCGATTTCAACCGAAAGTGATTTGCCTGCGAGAGCGCTGAACTGTCCATATCTTCAACCACAACGCGATCATCCAAAGTGATTGACGGTTCTGATGTGGCAACAGTTGCATGATCAATACCGCTGTTATCGTTCACTATCGGCGCGCTGGCATTCCGATTTTGGTAGCTGGTGTAACGCGCCTCGATGGCATTGATTGCAAGTTCCAGGTTATGGGCGCGTTGAACCTGTGCTCTATCAATTTCCACGGAAGTTGCATCCGACCCGTGGCTCGCATTGACCTTCTGCAGGGCCTGTCGGGCAGCATTGTAGATAACGGCACGCTCTAGAAAATTGCTGGCATCCGTTCTCGCCAGTCGATTTTCAATAAACGTGATAAAACGTTCCGTCGAAATGGTCATCTAAGGCCCTGTTAAACAAACTAATTTGCTTCTCTGCGTAGCAATTGGCGTTGGTATATCGTAGTTGTTTTGCGTGGCGACACGATGTAACAAATCGCGCGCTGCTTCGTATAGCGTTATGCAGGACCGATTTGAAGATGAGTAAAAAAGTTGCGTTGATTACCGGTATTACCGGACAGGATGGATCATATCTGGCTGAATTGCTTTTAGACAAAGGCTACGAAGTCCACGGGATCAAGCGGCGAACCTCCCTTTTCAATACCCAGCGCATTGACCATCTTTATCACGATCCCTTCGAAAAAGGCGTAGACCTCACGCTTCACCACGGCGACATGACAGATTCCGCCAGCCTTATGCGGATCATTCAGCAGGTCAAGCCAGATGAACTTTATAACCTTGCCGCCCAAAGTCATGTGGCCGTGTCGTTTGAAGAGCCTGAATATACTGCAAACTCTGATGCCATTGGAACGCTGAGGCTGCTGGAAGCTATCCGCATTCTGGAACTGGGTGACAAGACACGATTTTATCAGGCATCGACCTCTGAACTTTACGGGCTGGTTCAGGAGACACCGCAAAAAGAAACCACTCCGTTTTATCCCCGCTCACCTTACGCAGCGGCGAAGCTTTACGCGCATTGGATCACTGTGAACTACCGTGAAGCTTATAATATGTATGCCTGTAGCGGTATTCTGTTCAATCATGAATCGCCCGTGCGTGGTGAGACATTCGTGACGCGTAAAATCACTATGGCGCTTGCCCGGATCAAACTAGGCATGCAGGAATGCTTGTACCTCGGGAATCTGAACGCATTGCGGGATTGGGGTCATGCGCGTGATTATGTCGAAATGCAGTGGCGGATGCTCCAGCAGAAAGTTCCAAAAGACTATGTGATCGCGACAGGCGTACAATACTCTGTGCGTGACTTCGTGAATGCAGCGGCAAAAGAGCTAGGCATGTCCATCACGTGGAAAGGTCAGGGTTCGGAGGAAAAAGGCTACGACGATGAAACGGGAAAATGCATCGTAGCGGTTTCCGAGCGATATTATCGCCCAGCGGAAGTGGAGACCCTTTTGGGTGACCCGTCAAAAGCACGCCGGGAACTGGGATGGACACCGCAAACTTCTTTCGATGAGTTGGTTGCAGAAATGGCTCAATCAGACCTGAAGCGTGCGGAGATTGAATTACGCAATAGCGAAAGCTGATTAGACAATCGGCCCTATCACAATGCCTTAGGCCCAAGGATAAACACACGTGGCACAAACACGCGAAACCATTTTGGTAACCGGAGCAACGGGTTTGCTTGGCAGTGCGCTTGTGCGGCAATTACAAAAGAGCGGCACGGCCGAAATTTTAACACCGACACGTTCAGAACTCGATTTAATGAACCGAGAGGCTGTTGAGGAATATATCGAAGCGCACAAGCCAAAGGTTGTTTATCATCTTGCAGCGCTGGTGTTTGGCCTTGGAGGAAATGCCAAAAACCAAATGAGATCCCTTGAGGAAAACTCGAGGCTCAATGCAAATTTGTTCTCGGCACTTTTCGACAACCCGCCACGCCAGATATTTTTCGCGGGCACCGTGGCTTCGTATCCGTTTCCTTATTCATCCATGCCGTTGGAGGAAAAGGATTTCTTTGCCGGACTACCGCATGGCGGTGAGTTTGGGTATGCGATGGCCAAAAGACATGCCCATGCGTTTCTGGACATTCTGTCGAAGGAAAAAGATATCACTTTCACCTACGGCATTCTTACCAATCTTTACGGGCCTGGTGACCGCTTTGATATTGAGAATGGCCATGTGGTGCCTTCGCTGATTGCAAAGGCCAATCAGGCAGCAAATGATGGCACTGTGCTCAACGTCTGGGGCAATGGCGAAGCGACGCGGGATTTCCTTTTCATTGAAGATGCTGCGAGGGCAATTGAGCATTGTATCAAGCACCAGGAACATCCCTCACTGGCAAACGGGCTTGTAAACATTTCATCGGCGCAGGAAGTTTCGATCAGAACACTCGCAGAATGCATCGCTCAACACTCCGGTGATGTTCCCATAGAGTTTGATAAATCGGGTGCCGTCGGTGTGCCGAGGCGCGTCATCGACAATACGAAACTTCTTGCTTCAGGGTTTAGTGGGTTCACTTCAATTGAAGAGGGCATTAAAGCTACCTGCAAGTGGTATGCAGAGAATGTAGGAGTAGTTCGACGATGAAGAGACTGGCAATCGTATCCAGCTTTTCGGAAAGCTGCGGCAACGCGGCCTTCACGCGGGTACTCCAGAATAGTATCGAGCAATTCAGCGACATCAAAGTAGAGGTCGTTGAACTTAACTTACAATTGCTGCAGTCAACCGCCAATGTCGTTCGACGCAAAGCTGACAAGCATATTGACGAATTATGTACGCGTTTATCAGAATTCGATGCGGTGAACCTGCAGCTTGAAGCAGGCCTATACGGAACAGTGCCGAAAGATATTGTTTCGCGGGTGACGAAGCTTATGCAAGCAAACCGGGTAACAACCGTAACCATGCATTCACCGCGGTTGAAATCCGCAACCAATTACGGGTTTCGCGAGGGTATCAAAAACCTGTTGCGGCTAAAGCTTATTACAGGTGCTTCGCAGATACTTGATGAGCTACGCGGCAATGTGCACGTGAACATCAACCGGAAAATGATCAAAGCGGCAGAGCGCATGGGGCATCGTTTGATCGTTCATACCAAACGGGCTTCGGACCAAATACGCATCTTTTTCGACTACGAGAATACGAGCATCCATCCGCTTAAAATTGTACCTGAAGGCTTCGCGCCTGATGGCGCAGTTCTCAATCAAATCAAGCATGAACTTGGGTTCAAAAAGAGCGATATCCTAATTGGGGTATTTGGGTATATCAGTGCGTATAAGGGGCATATGGATGCTCTGGATGGGCTTCGAAACTTGCCACCGGATTACAAGCTTTTAATTTTTGGCAGGCAGCATCCGCAAACGATCAAAGCTAATGGCAAAGTGGATGACTATCTGGGTCTTCTGAAAGAGAAAATTCTTGAAGATAAAGAACGGGTCCGTAAAGCCGACCTTGCAGAAGCACGTGTGGCCAACAAACCCATAAAGCCATCCCTTTCGTTGCATGAGCGGGTTTTCTTTTTGGGTGAATTGTCAGACGAGGATTTCCTGAATGTGGCAGGAAGCATTGATGTGGCCTGGCTACCCTATTACGAAAACGGGCAAGACGGCTCTGGCATCGCTTCTATCTGCCTCGATGCTTCGCCGAAGGTTGTCTGTTCCTCGTCGTTCGCCTTTGATCAATTATTCCGCCTCGTGAAATATAAAAATACTGCCCGGTTTGACATCGGGAACAGCCTTGAACTTGCAAATCGAACAATACAAATCATGCGGCGTGCGGACGTGAAAAGACCGTTTGCAGAGTCAGACAAATATTCGCTGGAAAGCCAAGTCGAAACATACATCGCTGAGCTGAAAGACTGAACATGGTCGCTCGGCAAACAGAATATACTGGCCTGCAATGATGACCGGGTATTTTTCTAAAATTATAGCGCTGAGGCATTTTCTTACGCATATGGCCGTCTACGACTTGCGTCAGAAATATCGAAATTCAATTTTGGGCGTGGTGTGGGCATTGCTATTGCCGCTTGGCATGGCATTTCTCTTATCGCTCGTTTTGTCTTCCGTTTTCGATATGGAGGTGACGGATTATCTGCCGTATGTTTTTTCCGGCTTGGTGGTTTGGGAGTACGTATCCAGCACTGCCACGGGCGGATGCCACGTGTTCCGGTTTTCTCAGTATTATATTCGGCAGAACAACCTACCCAGCATGGTCTACACGCTGCGATATTCTTTGGCCGGGCTAATCAATTTCTGCTTTGGCCTGATCGCATTAATTGGGTGGGTGGTGCTCACCGAACCTGAAAACTTTGGGCTCGCATGGCTGACACTGCCTTTTTCAATTGCTCTTTTGTTTTTGGCAATGTGGCCTTTGGCGACGGTGAATGCCTATATATCCACGTGGCTGAGCGACTTTTCACAACTGATGACACTGGTCATGCAAGCTTTGTTCTTCGTTTCACCGATCTTTTTGCGGCCTGAAGTATTCCTTCAATCAAAATACAATCTGGATTTTCTCGTCCATTCCAATCCGCTTTACCACGGGCTCGAATTGTTCCGGGCGCCGCTCTTGGAAGGCCAATTTCCCACATTGGAAAACTGGCTGTTCACAATCATAACGATTGGCTTCTTGTGGCTTCTTGCAATGCTGTTTGTTTCACGCAGTGAAAAAAACCTCATCTTCCACTTTTAGGCACAAACGCATGAGCAGGACCCATATTTCTCTTACCGATGTTAATCTGTTTTACTCGTCACTTGCTTTTCGTGAACGCTCGCTCGGTAGTGTTGTGAAACAAGCCTTGGGCCGAGGTCGGACCACTGGCTTGGAAGATATCCATGCGTTGCGAAATGTTTCGGTTACGATTGAGCAAGGGGATCGCGTAGGCATTATTGGGCCAAATGGCAGCGGCAAAAGCACTCTACTGAAGACCATAGCCGGTTTGTATCCGGTTCAAAGCGGAAGCCTGACTGTTGCCGGCACTATCCGACACATTCTCGATTTAATGCTTGGATTTGAACCGGAAGCAACGGGCCGCGATAATATCATGTACCGAGGCCTTCTGCTGGGCGAGAAACCAGCACGGATAAAGGAGATGATCGACGAAATCATCGATTTCGCAGACATCGGCGCGTTCATCGATTATCCGGTTAAGACCTATTCCGCCGGTATGGCCATAAGACTTGCATTCTCAGTTTCGACGGCGTTGCCGGGTGAAATATTGCTCATCGATGAAGTGATAAGTGCGGGCGATGCGGAGTTCATGGAAAAAGCAACACATCGCTTCAAGAAGATGGTAGATGGTTCCGGAATATTGGTGATCGCCTCTCATGATCACCACACGCTGGCGGAGATATGCAACAGAGGTTTGATATTCAAAAAGGGCCAGATTGTTTATGATGGAACCTTTGAGGATGCTCGGAACCGTTACGGTGAATTCATCTGAAATTATACGATTGCCGTCCAACGGAATGGGCAACACAGCAGGGATTAGAAATGGTAGACCGAATTGAAACTTTATTGAACGGCCTTGATATGAAAGGCACCGGACTGGAAGTGGCGCCCTATTTCAATCCGGCTATTGATGCTGAAAAATACGACGTTCGTTATACAGATTATATCAGCACTGAGGAAATCCTTGCAAAAGCCAATGAAAACCCGGGCGCAAAGGGAAAGAAAATTCCAGAGATCAATTTCGTCTGGGTTCCCGGCAAATCTCTCAAGGAATGCGTGAACGAAAATATTGAGTTTGATTACGCGCTTGCTTCGCATGTGATTGAGCATGTGCCAAACACGATTGGCTGGCTAAACCATATCCTCGAAACAATGCGGGTTGGTGCGAAACTTGCCCTCGCCGTTCCTGATCGCAGGCGAACCATGGATTATTATCGTCGCGAAACAACTCTGGGTGAACTGGTGGGTAATTGGATAGCAAATCCGGCAAACCCTACGCCGACCCAGGTGATCGATTTCCTGTCTCAGTCATTTTACGATAACCGCACGGAAGAAAACGGCTTCAAAATGCTGGATGTGGAGAACATCCCGTTTGAAGAAATTGATCGTCATTATACCGACGAGGACGCACTGACCTTCGCCGCCTTTACCCATAATCAAAACCATTATCTTGATGTTCACTGCACCGTATGGACGCCGGAATCATTCGTAGAAGTGTTCAACCGTGTGGTCGGCATGGGATTGTTGAATGTGAAGCTTTCAGAACCCATCGTCGCGCCAGAACGTGATGAATTCATTCTGCATATGGAAAAACTGGGCGAGCCATCGGTGAAACGCGACGACATGTTTGACCCCAGTTGAAAGCACCCCGGGCGGCGCTTTCATAAGCTGAGGCGGGCGTTCGGTTTTTAAGGCACTTGTTTGTTTTGATCTGTATTTTTCGCTGCGGCATCAATCGCCACTATTATCGTGCAGATTAAAAAATAGCTTTGAAAGAGATCGTGCCCGAATAGCAAATTGGTCATTGCGGACAGTCCAAATCCGAGCGTGATCACGCTGGCAAAATAATTGCGGGCTGGGTCTTTAGGTGTTTTTCGTCGTGCTGAAAGACTGGCCAAAACCCAGAGTGGCGCTAGCAAAATTGTCAGGAACGACGCAAACGAAATAATACCACCACCGACCAAATGATTCAAATAGTCGTTGTGAAGATGTGTTCGTGACGTGGTGAATTCCGGCCCACGCTCAACTTCCGTCACCTTATTCGCCTCGCTAACCGTATTCGCAATGCCATATCCAAACACCGGATTCTCGGTAAACACCTTCCACCCGGACTGAAGCATGATCAAGCGTGATTGGATGGCGCCCTCGGGTGCCTCGCCTTTCATCAGAACTTGAATAGGCTCAAGTATACGAAAATGAAATACATCCCGCATTTGTTTTGAAAGCGCGAACATCCCCGCAATCAAAGCGACAATCAGAATAGAAAAAAGCGCAACTTTCTTGAGGGAGACTGCTTTACCTTTATGAGCCTGCCGCAGATGCAAGAGAAGCAAAACCGTCAGAAACGGGAACGATATCATCATGCCACGCGCGTTCGATAACAAGACAGTGACAATTCCGGAAATCAGTGCAGCAACGGCAAAAGCCCGATCGAGTTTTTTATCATCATCCAAAACCACCATGGCTGCAAATCCGGAGATCATGCTGATCGTGGCAAAGACAAGGGCATTTCCCATGAAGCCATCAGGGCGTTCCCCGGTAATCGTGAATTGAACAATGGCAATGAGCGCCGCAATCGGCACACCCGCTCGCAAGCCTTTGATAAACGACGAGAGGTAAGTCTCATGCGGGTTACGATAAAACAGACCGAGCAGCAGCAAAGGCGCAAAGAAGAAATGCATATACGTGCCCGCAAAGAACCAAGCGGTCTCGATGCGGTTCAAGAAAAACAAGGGAGCGATCACTAAGAAAAAATAGATCACCAGTAATGCCGATAGCACTTTGAATTCCATCGGTACTGGCAAACGAGTACTCTTAGGATCGATAAAATGCGTCCTGAAACGCGCCGGAAACAATTCAATCAACAGCCAAGCCGTTGCGCAGAAAAACAGTAGGGTCATGCCGCTGCCTGCTACAAACGGAAGGACACCGATTGCGTAAGGGAAAATCCGGTTAAGTGTCTGGTTATCCAGCAATCAAATTCCCCAATCCCTAATTTCCACCATAGCCGTTTCTAGCATCGCAAGTGGCGCCCATTATTGCCAGTCCTCTCAGTATTTCAGGTTTCAAAAAGAACAATTCTTGATTGGCGATTGTTTTGCGCACGCGTTTCATTCCTGCTAACAAGAAGTCAGCAGGAATAAAACTGTTTAGCAGGCAGTTTTAAAATGGGCGGAAATGGTTGTGAGTACGGGCTCGATTGCCGGCTCCCCAAAAGGGGATGGAAAACTTGTCCCTGTCATTATGGCAGGTGGCATTGGCGCGCGCCTTTGGCCACTCTCGCGTGAAGATAAGCCTAAGCAATTTCTAAATCCGCTGTCTGGAAGCACACTTTTACAACGAACGGTTGAGCGGCTTCTTGGCGACGATAATACTCTCGGGATCGAGAATATTGTCGTGGTAACGAATGCGGATTTTGCAGAACAAACCCGCGGTCAATTGGCAACGTTCGACACCGTAAAATTCGATTATGTTTTTGAGCCTTGCATCAGAAATACTGCGCCGGCATTGGCGGCTGCGACACTCGTAATCGAAGACAAATATCCCGGCAGCATCATCGCCATGCTTGCTGCGGATCATCATATTGTTCGAGAGCGCAAATTCCGCGAAGCGCTGGCACTTTCGTGCGAAGTGGCGGCCCGGGATGAAGCGATTGTCACATTTGGGATCACGCCAGACAGACCCGAGACCGGATACGGGTACATTAAATATGACCCCGCCCATGGTGATGTGTGCCCGGTGGAAGCATTTGTGGAAAAACCGGATCAAGAAACTGCAGCCCAATGGGTTTCTTCCGGCAAGTATTTGTGGAACTCGGGCAAATTCGTTTTCTCCGCCGCTACCATGGCGCAGGCGTTTCAAACGCATCAATCAGGCATACTCGAGAATGTCAAACAAGCGATCCGTTCGGGAAAACGCAATGACGATGGCTTGTATCTCGATCCAGTCAAGTTTGCTGAATGCGCTTCAATTTCTATCGACTATGCGATCATGGAGCATTCTGAAAACCTGAAGGTTGTACCTGCTGATATCGGTTGGTTTGATGTGGGCGCGTGGGAACAGATATCCAACATCGCCGAAATGGAAAATGAAAGCAGCGAAGATACGGCTCTCGTTCGCCAACTGGATAGTAGCGGCACGTTTGTTTTGCCGTCAGATCGCCATGTCGTAACAATTGGTGCAAATAATCTGGTTGTTGTTGATACAAAAGATGCATTATTGATTGCGGACAGGTCCAAGACCCAAGAGGTCAAGGCAGTCTATGAGACTTTCAAAAAGCAAAAGTCTCGCGTGATTTATTCTTCATTTGAGGCCCTGTCGCCGATGGCGCAAGCAAAATTCAATCAGGATCGGGTCAATAAATGGGTTGTGGAGAAAGCTCTCCCGTTCTGGCTTGAGAACGCAACAGATCGCAAGCGCGGCGGGATCATTGAGAGCTTCACAAGGGCTGGCGAACCCATGTTAGATGAGCCGCGACGCGTACGCGTTCTCGCTCGCCAGATTTACTCTTTCGCGTTCGCTACCACGATGGGTTGGCGCTCCGACACAGAAGAATTTCTCAGTGAGAACTTCTCATATCTCGTCACCCATGCCTGGCGGGATGATGGTGGCGGATGGGTGAGTAAATTGGCATCGGATGGTTCTCATTATGACAATAATGTCACTGCCTATGATCAGGCATTTGCACTCCTCGCTTTCGCATGGTTGTTCAAGGCAACAGGCGAGACGTCGGTGTTGGCACAGGTGGATAAAACCATCGCTTTTGTGGATGCAAACCTGAATGGTCAGGGCAGCAACGGCATGGAAACCCAATGGCGTCTGATGCCACCGCTTGAAACCAAAAAAATGCCTATTGGCCTCGATGAAAACATGCTGGCAGAAAAGAGTGTCACGTTTGAGAGCGATGTGCTCGATACATTCAAACACTCAAATCCGCACATGCACATGCTGGAAGCATTTCTCGCCCTGTATTCTGCGACCGGTGACGGCATATATCTGACACGCGCCAGTCAGATCGTTGATCTTTTCAAAGAGAAGATTTTTGATCACGAGCATTCTTTGATTATGGAATTGTTCGATGAGAACATGTCGCCGGTTGATGCCAGTCGCGGGCAATGGATCGAGCCGGGCCACATGTACGAATGGGCTCATTTGCTGGCTACCTATGAGCAACTCTCCGGTGAAAAACTGTTTTCCTACTCACGGCGGATGATTGCTTCTGCAGAAACGTTCGGTCGATCTGCTGAAACCGGCCTTGTATGGGATCGCCTAAATCCGGATCTGGGTGTGGTTCAAAACACATCACGGTTATGGCCGCAGCTTGAGCGTTTACATGCGCTGGTACGCCTGGAAAAAGGCGGCGTCGGCTCGTTTACAACCGAAATCGAACGATTGGTAAATGCGATTTTCGACATTTACCTGAACGATATCGAAGACGGATTGTGGGACGACTGCGTCGACCACAGAGGCAAACGTATTTCGCAAACTGTCCCACAAAGTACGTTTTATCATTTGATCACCGCTTTTGCTGAATACCTTTCCCTGAGTGATCAGCACCTGCCGGTTGATCCAAGACCTTGAAGGTCAATAGTTACCTGCACAAGTCTTCATAAATTTCGAAATATGCATCAGCCATTCTCTCTTGTGTGAGATGGGCTTTGAAGCGTTGGCGTGCTTTGCGACC
>CAWUJX010000058.1:0-16783 GCA_963922635.1 uncultured Hyphomicrobiales bacterium
CACGCGCGGGGTCGGGTTGCTCGGATTGTAATCTTGGAAGTCGTACAGATAGTTGTTTCTGTAGGAATCGTCATCATCGTCGTGGTCAGTGCCTGGCGCGATGTTCAAATCAGTCCAACTCGCTGGTTCTTCTGCAAACCGATGGTCAGGTTCGTCCGGTGCAAAGAAAGGCACGAACAGTGCAGATGTACCGTCGTTTACGCCGTCGCCATCTGCATCCATCGCGTCGCGAACAGCCGCATAGCCTTGGTTAATACGAACATATGTATCAAGCACGTTATGAGGCCAGGGGCGCATTTCCACGCAACCACCCCATTCGACGCCAACCATGTCAAACACGTCGTAGCGCGTCTTCCAGCGCCAATTCCCATCAATTCGTTCCTGGAAACCGAATTTAAGGCCACTATTCTGTCGAGTGCGAGTAGGGTTATTTGTTCGATAGGTGTTTTCCCAGTCGAAGTTTTCATGGTGGACCGGGTTCCATCCCTTTTTATCCATCCAATTCCTGTTCTTATTGTTCGGCCCGACATTCACAGTCGCATTGAATGGCACCAACGCAAATTTAACGGGTTCTGGGATGGTGGTAAGGGAAGCCGAGTTATGAACGATGTCGATCAGGTTCTTGGCTTCTGTTTTCAGTGTGCTGATGCGGTTACCGCTCATGGAACCGGAGTTGTCCAGCACCAATGCGATCTCAACGGTACGGTTACCAAGGGTAACCACTGACGCCACGGTCTCTGCGATTTCGTCGGTGAAAAACATGTTACCGAAAATCGTATCGTAGGTGATGTCCGCTGTAACCTCGAGCTGGTCCGCGATTGGTGGTTCAACCGACTGATCGCCTGGAATAATCGTAAGGTTCAGATTGTAAGCTTCCTCGGGAATGTGGTCGGGGATGTTCGCTTCAAAGAAATTTGACGCGTACGTCTTGAGCGCTTCCAAGGTCACACCGTCATCCGACATTTTGTTAGCAGCCGCCAAGCCTGCCGCATCAACCGCATTTTGGACATGTCCGCGCAAACTGATGTAATTGGAATAGTCGTATGCCGCACCGGTCGCGGTGATAAGCGGAAACATCACAAGCGCTGTGGTCATTGCGACATTACCGCTGGTTTCCTTCAGAAAAGTCTTCAACTGCTTAAACATTGTTGTACCCTGCTATCTTTTCTAGGCCCACAATTTGCCTTCTAACCGTCAAATTTACCGGAAAGGGATTACGTTCTTTCTAAAAAGATCAATCCAATTTCCAGTGCCATATTAAGGATTTGGTAAGGTGCTGAGAGCGATTGGGGCATATACCCTCAGCACTGCTAAACTCACCCGTCGATGGTTTTTTCCAGTAAGTGGATATTGCCCTGGATTTCTTCCAAGGTTGGATCGATGGTTTGTGCGCGGTTTAAGTAATCGCGTGCTTTTTGATAGTCGCCGCGGAGCAAATATGAGTAGCCCCAGTTATTCAGAACGCGAGCATTGTTCTGCTTGAGGTTGGCCACCTGACCATATGCCCGGTCCGCGCCTTCAAATTTACCCAGTTGGTCGAGCGAGGCGGCAAGTCCGAGCCAGGCGGTTGCGCTATCGCTACGGGTTTCCACTGCCTTGCGGAAATTCTCTTCGGCCAAACCGTAGTTTTGGCGTTTGAAATGCTCTTGCCCTCGGGCAAGGAATTCCTTCGAAGCATCGCCCTTGCGAGAAACGTGATGCCAGCGCGGGCTGCGCTCATCGCCACGTGTGTAGTGGCGGACGCGTTGCGATCTGTCACCGCCGCGCTCCAAATCAGAATGATCAAAAGCTGACGCGTGTGTCGATACGTTGTTCGTTGTGGAACAGCCTGTAATCACGCCAGAAAGAATCAATAGCGCGATTGCACTCGTTTTCTTGAAGTTCATGTTGCATCCCCGAAGATACGTGTTTTTATTATTATGGTCTCAGCGTAGCGCAGAACCGTTAAAACAACGCTCAGGGGATTGGTTAAATTTTAGAAACGCTGCAAGGATTGGTTTACCAATCGACTGCCCGGCTCGCGATATAAATGCTGGCCGGACGGGTTATTTCCTTTAGATGTTCCAGCGAACGACCGTAGGAATAACTGCGATACCGATAACAATCGGAAGGATGAAAAGGGTCACCGGGACAGACATTTTTGCGGGCAGGGCATAGGCTTTTTCTTCCGCCTGCATCATCCGCTTGTGGCGCATTTCATCAGAGTAAACACGCAAGGCATCGGAAACACTGGTTCCCAATTCTTTTGCCTGTTGAACCATGGTGGCAAAGCCTTTGACCTCTTCCAATTTCAACCGCTCGCCAAAGGCACGCAACGCCTGATCAATCGGTCGGCCGGCTCGTATCTCCAATGAAGCCATGTTGAGCTGTGTTGCGAGGTTGGGATAGATGTCCTTGATCTCGTGATAAATCCGCTCGATGGAAGCTTCCATTGTCAAACCGGCTTCCGCAGAAACAACCATTAGATCGAGGATGTCCGGGAAGCCCTGACGGTTTGACAATTCAATAGCTGCAGCGCGTCTGCTCAGGTAAACATTTGGAAGGAAATATCCGATTGCCAACAGAGCGATGATTACGCCGAGTTTGTAGGCGGTGCTGTTTTCCGCAAAAACAGTGAGCGATAGGATGACCCCGATAACAAGGGCGACACCGGCGGCTGCAAATCTTGATGCGATAAAGTAACCTACGGCATTGGGGTTCATGAACCCGGCCTGGATAAGCATCATCCGCAATTTCTTGATCGAATTAGGGTCCGAGTTGCTGTAGAAATCGTTCGCTTTTTTCGCGACCGTATTGGAAAGCTTTTTGCTTTTTTCCTTCGGCTGAGCGTCGTTTACGCTACCTGCTTTTTGGTAGGTGTCCTCAGACAAACGCTTCTTCACGTCAGAGCGCGAACGGGTCTGATTCAGATACTGTATCACCACATAAAAGAGCGCGAACAGCGCCATGGCGCCTACGGCACTTGCCAGCAATAACGGATCAATGGTTTCAAATATGTTTTGCATGTCTAGAACTTGAATGAGACCATTTTCATGATGATGAAGTTACCAATCGCAAGCCAGGTGCCGAGGCCTGCCATCGCTTTCCATGTGAGTGGTTCGTGCCAGATTGCGCCGTAATAATTCGGCATTAGTCCCTGCAGAACCAGGAAAAGAATAACCGGCATCGCGCTCAAGAACATCGCGGACATACGTCCTTCCGCCGAGATTGCCTTGATCTTGCGTTTCATTTTTGCGCGGTCGCGAATGACCAACGAAAGACCCTCGAGAATTTCACGCAAGTTACCACCGGTGGTTGACTGGATCGAAACAGACGAAATCAGAAGTGACAAATCAGGGAGGCCCACGCGTTCGTGAAGGTTTTTCAATGCAGCCACAAGGTCCGAACCGTAGGTCACTTCGTCTGATACCATTCCGAATTCTGTGCCAATCGGGTCAGGCATTTCGCGAGCCACCATGGAAATCGCCACTGCGGTAGGGTGACCTGCTTTCAAACTCCGCGTGATGAGGTCAATGGCCTCAGGCAACTGAGCGGCAAATTCTGCGCTCTTTTTGGCGGCTTTTCGTTTTAGCCAGTAAAGCGGGATCAGAAATGAAACGACTGGAAACGCCACCAGCGAAACGTTGATTGATTTCCAATACAGCAAGACAAACGCGTTTATGGCAAGCGCATAGATTGCATAATAAATCGCAAGTTTGTTCAGTCCGATGGTAATCCCGGATCGTGTGATGAGACTGTTTAGGCGTTTCATCGGCATGATGAAGTTGCCGTCTGCATTTAATCCGCGTTCTTTGCGAAGCTGCACCAGAATGTTTTTCTGGGAGATCTTGTTGTCCTTGTCGGCGCTCATCCGGCGGTTAATGCGTTTCTTGCCTTCGTTGCCGGGCGAAAAGACCATGTATCCGAGTTCCACGATCACAACGGCGAGGAACACGGATGCAAGCAACAGGGCGTGGACAGGCGTAAA
This sequence comes from uncultured Hyphomicrobiales bacterium, assembly GCA_963922635.1. GTDB lineage: Bacteria > Pseudomonadota > Alphaproteobacteria > Rhizobiales > Rhizobiaceae > JAALLB01. The sequence continues at coordinate 3,968 of CAWUJX010000058.1, forward strand.
CGTCATTTTAGCTCAACACCTGGCTCAAAATAGTCGCCCGGGATTTCAATTCCCATGGCGCTTAATTCTTCTAGGAACCGTGGTCGCACGCCGGTGGCTTCAAAATGCCCAATGATTTTTCCTTCTTCAGACATGCCAGTGCGCCTGAAGCGGAAGATTTCCTGCATCTGAATGATGTCGCCTTCCATGCCCGTGATTTCCGAGATCGATGTGGTCTTACGCTGACCATCGGAGAGACGGGTCAACTGAATGATCAGATGGACTGCGCCTGCAATCTGGCTTCGGATGGATTGGACGGTCATTGGCATACCGGTCATGCCCAACATTTGCTCCATACGCGAAATCGCGTCACGGCAAGTGTTCGAGTGAATGGTTGCCATGGAACCTTCGTGACCGGTGTTCATGGCCTGTAGCATGTCGAAGCATTCTTCGCCGCGAACCTCACCAAGGATCACCCGGTCCGGACGCATCCGCAATGCGTTCTTCACGAGATCGCGTTGTTTGATTTCACCGATGCCCTCATTGTTTGGCGGGCGGGTTTCCATGCGGCCCACATGGGGAATTTGCAAGTTGAGTTCCGCCGCGTCTTCAATTGTAAGGACGCGTTCCTTGGGATTGATAAAAGCGGAGAGGGCGTTGAGCATGGTCGTTTTACCGGTGCCCGTACCGCCGGAAATGATGGTCGTTTTGCGCGCTGCCACCGCATGGCGCATCGTTTCGGCCATTTGGGGTGCGATGGCGTTAAATTCCACCAGTTTTTCCAAGGTGAGCTTATCTTCCTTGAACTTACGGATGGAGACCAACGGGCCATCGATTGTGATCGGGCGGATGGCTGCGTTAAAGCGAGAACCGTCTTGCATGCGCGCGTCACACATCGGGTTTGATTCATCGATCCGTCGGCCCACATTGGCGACGATCTTCTGAACGATCCGTAATAAATGCGCCTCATCCTTGAACGGGATCGTAATCGGCTGAAGGACGCCTTTGATTTCCGCAAAACAATTGTTCGGACCATTGATCAGAATGTCACTGATATCTTCGTTGCGCATCAACGGCTCGAGTGGCCCCAGGCCTGTCATTTCATCGACGACGGTCCCGACAAATTCTTCCAGTTCGGCGTTGTTGAGTGCGAGTCGTTCCTTGGCCACGTAATCAGAGACATAGCTATGGATTTCCTCAACGAGTTTATCGCGTGGAAGTTCTTCCAGCGCCACCAGGTTGAAATCGTCCAACATCTTGCGGTGAAGTTTCACCTTCGCATCGAGAATGCGCTGCCGTGCGGGCGTTATTTCACCATATTGCAACTCGTCGGAAGAAATCGGCTTTTTCTCTTTAACGGATGCGGGGATATCGCTTGGCGCCAAAGGTGGCGCTTCCGCCTCAGGCAATTCAGCTTCACCGGGCTCAGGGCTTGGCTCCAGTTTGTCAGCCACTGGAGCTGGTTGCGCACGTGGGACCATGAGCGCCGGCGTGTCGAAGTCTATTTCTTCATCGAAAGACTGGATTGCTGAAAATCTGTTGTTCATGTCCGCTCCTTAACCAGCTTTTCTGCTAAGAAGGTTGCGGCCAAATGAGAGAAGCCCGCCTTTTTTCGTGGCAGTTTCTGCTTGAAGTTCACCCGCCAGAACAATGTTTCTGAGTGCCTCAGTGACATTGTTGTTATTTTCGATTTCCCGCAAGGTGACGCCCCGGTCGACCGCATCGCGGACGAGGCGATAATTGTTGGGAACGCCGCCTGCGAAATATTCACCAAGGGATTCTTCCACGTCTTTCGCGTTTAGTCCTCCGGCGTTACCCCGGAAATCCATGCGATTGACGATGACGCGCGGTGCCGTCTGTTTGCCCACGCGGTCTTCCACCGCGCTGACAATACGATGTGAATGGCGGATCGATGGCACGGTCATGTCCGCAACTACGAAAACCTTGTCGGAACCGCTCATCACGGTTTCGGTCCATGGGAACCATGTGCGCGGCAAATCGATCACCACATTATCAAAATATGCAGATACAAGATCAAGCAGACGCACCACCAATGCGCCTTTGAATGATCGCATTTCAGCCGGACGGTTAGGCGCTCCAATGACAGAGAGGCCGGAATCGTGTTTCGACAGCATCACATCCAGCAACTGCCGATCGAGACGCTCGGGAGCGTTTTCAATCTCTGTGATGTCAAAACGCGGTTCGATGTCGAGATATTCCGCGCATGATCCATGCTGGAAGTTGAGATCGACAATACATGTGGTTCGCCCAAGCTTTTGACCGTGTGCATTCAATATTGATGCGGTCTCGATTGCCAAAGAAGTGGTTCCTACGCCGCCAGCCGCCGGTACAAATGTCATGAATTGAGGGTCGACCTGCGCTTCCTCTGTATTCACTTTCAGCGCATTGTTGCATGAACGCACGAGGTCGGACGTTTGCACAGGCTTCACGAGGAAATCTGATACTTTCAACTGGATCAGAATTCGTGCAGCAGCAGGACTGAAATTCTCAGAAATCACGATAATTGAAGTGTTCGCGCCTGCCATACGCTTTACTTTTTGAAGCGCTTCGAAATCTTCCACCTTCGTGGCATCGATTTCAACAATCAGTGCAGAAGCCGCAACGTCTCGCATCATATGAACAAGTTCACCAATGGGCTTATTGATGACCGAAACGTTTTGATTGTCGGTGCTTGGTATTGCACTTTTGACAAGTGCGATGAGCTCCGCATCTGTCGATGCCAAGACCAGACTATTTACTTCAGTATTATTATCGTTTGCAGACATAGTGATCCCCGTGATGCTTGTCTGTTCTAGTTTTTAGTTTGTCTCCGCACCTGATGCCGATGGCAGAACAAACGTTGGTGCCGCGTCATTGCCCTCTTCAGGCGCATGCTCTTTCTCGTACCTGTCGACAATGTCTGCGGAGCGTTTGCCGTTCGAGCGGATATCCGTGTCATACGCGTCGCGCTTCCATGGGTCAGAAACCATCAAGGCTTCGTTCACGGCGAGGTGGTTGCCTGCATGGGAAGTCACGCCTTCGTTTCGTTCCAGATAGTTTTGACACCCGCCAAGCATCATTAAAGCACTCAGTGACACTGAACATAAGAGTTTGTTTTTATTCATTTTCTTACTCCAACTCGATGATGTGGCCAGATTTGAGGACACCTTCTCTGGCGTCTGCGAGTTTGCGCAGATGCGCGCGCGACACTTCGAGGTCGCCGTTGACGAACAGGTCCACATCATTGGCAGGCGCTGTGTTGTCGAGCGGCGTCGCGGGTTCTTCGCCTGGCTTGAGCGGCTTGATCAAACGCGGTGTCACGATAATCACCAGATCTGTTTCGTCGCGCTGATAGGCAGAACTGCGGAACAGCGCGCCAAGAATAGGGATGTCTGCGATCCAGGGAAGCTGACGCTTGCTTGCGCTTGTATTACTTTGCAACAAGCCGCCCAAAACGAAGCTCTGTCCGTCACGCAGTTCCAATGTGGTTTCTGCGCGGCGGGTAACGATCGCAGGAATCTGGCCGTTATTGCCGAAGTTAACCGCATTGGTGAAGTCCACCTGACTGACCTCGGGTGCGAGTTTCAGGTTGATCAGACCATTTTCGAGAACAGTCGGTGTAAATTTCAAACCCACACCGAATTCTTTGAATTCGATGGTCACTTTATCTTCATCCTGACCCACAGGGATCGGGAATTCACCACCAGCTAGGAAGCTTGCGGTGTCACCAGAAAGAGCGACGAGGTTTGGCTCGGCCAAGCGGCGAGCAAGGCCGCTTTGTTCCAACGCCTGAATGGTCAAATCAACGCTGGTACCGTTGTCGATAAAACTCGTGACAAACTGGCCAAACGGCACGGTACCAGAAAGCAGATCACCGAAGGTGGATGCAACCGTAGTCGACTGCCCGGCCAGGTCCCTTGAATTAACGGAGACCCCAAGCTCTTTGCCGCTATCGCGTTGCGCTTCAAGGAAGCGGACTTCCAGTTTTACCTGTTGTGAGCCTTGCACTTCCACCGCATTGATCAGTTCTTCATCGTATTTTTTGGCAATTGCCTGCGCTTTTGCGGCAGCGACCGGATCCTTCGCATTTCCTTTAAGGACGACGCGTCCATTGGTGGAACTGGCTTTCACGTTGGAGCCGGGAAGGGCTGCATTCAGTGCAGCGTTGATCTGATTGGTGTTCGGGCCAACTTCGATGTCGAGCACGCCCACTAATCTGTTGTCTGAGTTGTAAAGCGCGATACCCGTTGTTCCGGTCGCTGTGCCCACGACATAGAAAGAACGGTCGGTTAGGGGGCTTACGGTTGCAATCCCAGGATCACCGACCACAATCTCGCTGAAAGATGCGTCAGTGCGAACTGTTTTCGGCTTCGCTTTTGCGATTTTCACGATTTTCGCATTCTGCGATGTTGTGAGATTAATCACACCGCTTTCCGCCATCGCGTTCGGTGCGCTAAAAATAGCTGCACTTGTGGCCAGTGACAGTGCCATCGTTGCGGCAAGGCCCGTGCGTACGACGCCTCTTTTGAGACGGGATCCCCAATTCATCATGTCTTAGCCCTAGTCTTAGTTGTTATTGTTATCGTTGACTTTTTTGGTTTTCTCGATGGCCACCGTGTGGTTCGTGATCTCATCCCCTGCGACCACTTTGACGGATGTTGTTGTCGGCTCGGATTTCAAAAACGAGAACAGACCGTCTTCCTCATCATCACCATCAAGATTGTTGGCATTCAGATTTTTTGTTTCTGCGGATGCGGTGTCGCCGGCACTGCGCAGCAGGAGCGACAAACGTCCGATGTTCAATGCAAGGGCGATGCGTTGCGCGCCTTTGGTGTCGGTTTCCAGCGTAACAGAACTTGCAACACGGGCGGTGCCGGAGCGCGAACCTGCTTGCTGATCAACAGAAAGAACTTTGACGTTTTCCATCATGATGTTTGCGGTAGGAATCGCGTCACCGTCTTCGTCGTCATCTTCAACGCGGCGTGTTAGAACGATATCCACGTAGTCTCCGGGTTGGATGAATCCACCAACGCCTTTAACGGAATCGACTGGAATTGTGACCGCTCGTTTTCCTTCAGCGATCAAGCCTGCCAAACCTGCTTTACCGTTCGTTCCGGTAAGTTTGGAAGCAAGAACCGGTTCACCAGGGACGATACTTACGATGGCTCTACGGTTGGTATCCTCCACGATTTCTTCGATGGAAGAAAAACCACCTTCAGGGTAAGCATCCTTCGGCCAATCGACCAACTTCAGATCAGCGGCAGAAATCGGCTCGCCAAATTTCAATTCTTTTGTGGCAACAACCACTTTCGCAAGATTGATTTCCTGAACTTCCGGACGGTTGTTTTCAAGCTCGTTCAGCCGTGCTTGTGTCTGGTTTTCGAGGTAACTATTGCCCGCCACATAGCTTACGCCGCCGAATGTTACGGCAAGACCAGCCATGATCATTAGTTTCATGCTCACTTGAGATTCCCCTGCAAAAGTTCTCAATTATTTTGTTTGAAGGTACAGGTTGTCGATAAGCATCCTGTTAACCGCAGCGCTCTGATACAGGGATTTGCCCGAAATAGGACGGCTTTCCGGCGGCGTAGTAAACAAAGCCTTTCAGATTGATTGAATTGTCCGCGTTCCTAAACCTTCCGGTAACTATAGGCTTGTGTTCGCACGGTTTTTTTTGTGTGTTTCTGGCACATAAATACCGCGTCTGGGCTTTCTGAAGACCCCTGACGGCGGACAATTTGACCAATGTGTTAATGGGTCTGCGGTCTCGGATTGTTCGGAGTTTAAGACGTTTTTGATGAACAGAACGGAGCTTTTAGCGTTAGCCTTTCCGCTTAGACATTGTGGTCAGCGTTGGCTCAAGAACTCATTTCGTACCATTTCCGTGTGCTCTCCGATGCTGGGCACAGCCCCGGATGTTTGTCTCGGATTGAGTGCCCAACGGACAGGCGGAGCGGGGATCATCAGCGTCTCACCCATTGAGTTTACCACCTCTTGCTCACGAAGCGCCTTATGCGAAAGCACATCTTCGACAGAATTCACTGCGCCAAAGGCAATGCCATAATCTGCCAGTTTTTCGCGAAATGCTTCGGAACTCATTGCGCTCGTGGTCGAAGTGATTAACGCATCAAGGGTCGCTCTGTTTTCAACGCGAAGGTTATTTGAAGAAAACCGAGCATCGGCTACGAGCTCCGGTAATTCCAAAACTTTCTCGCAGAGTGTCTGCCATTCCCGCTCGTTCTGGATTGAAATGAGCGTGTCGGCACCTTCTTGTGTTTTATAGGCTCCATAAGGCGCAATCGACGGGTGGTTGAGGCCCACACGTTTGGGTGCTCCGGCCCCGTACCTGGCGTGGACAATAGGAACGGCCATCCACTCACTTGCCACTTCAAACAAAGATGTGGCTATGCCCGATCCTTCGCCTGTGATGCCACGTTGAATAAGGGCTTCGAGTATTGCGGCATGGGCAGTCACGCCACACCCGATATCGCAGATCGAAACACCAACACGTCCCATTTCGTTTTCACCGCCTGAAATGGAGACGATACCGCTTTCGGCCTGCACCAACAAGTCATAGGCTTTCATCGCGGAAAGTTCTTCGCTGTCACCATAGCCGGTGATATCGCATGTGATGAGGCGTGGATATTGTTCGCGCAACCTCTCGGAGCCAAAGCCAGCCCTCTCCAATCCGCCCGGTGCCATGTTTTGTACGACCACGTCTGCCTTCGATATGATCGCGTTCAGCAGCGCGGCACCGCCATCTTCACGGTAGTTCAGGGTAACCGACTGTTTTCCTTGATTGAGCCACGCGAAATAGGAACTATCGCCTTTGGCAGCCATATCATAATTGCGTGCGAAATCTCCGCTCTCGCGCTCGATCTTGATGACCCGCGCGCCCGCATCCGCAAGCCTTGCTGTGCACAAAGGTGCTGCAACTGCCTGCTCAATGGCGACGACCAACAATCCTTCTAATGGGCGCGCCATCCCGGTTGCCCTAAAAGCTACGGGGCATGCCTAACACATGCTCTGCAATAAAGGAGAGGATCAGATTGGTGGAAATGGGCGCAGTTTGATAGAGCCGCGTTTCGCGGAATTTCCGTTCAACGTTGTAGTCTTTCGAAAAAGCAAATCCACCAAGGGTCTGCATACAGGTATCGCCAGCTTCCCAGCTTGCCTCTGCTGCCAGAAGTTTTGCCATGTTCGCTTCTGCGCCGCATTTTTCGCCCGCGTCAAACAATCTGGCAGCCTTCTCCACCATGAGCGCCGCAGCTTCCAGCTTGGCATAGGCTTTTGCAATGGGGAACTGGACACCTTGATTAGCGCCAATCGGACGATCAAACACAATGCGGTCATTGGCATAGGCGGTGGCGTGGTCGGTAAAGTAACGCGCATCGCCAACGCATTCGGCGGCTATCAAAATACGCTCGGCGTTCATGCCATCAAGAATTACCTTGAAGCCCTCATCAAGCGTACCGAGCAGATTTTCCTCGGGGATTTCCAGATTATCGAAAAACAGCTCGCAGGCATGGTGGTTGATCATCGCGTCAATAGGGCGGACGTCCAGACCGTTGCCCACCGCTTCTCGCAGATCGACGATGAATGCTGAAAGGCCATAACTTTTGCGTTTTACTTCTTCAAGCGGTGTGGTCCGGGCGAGCAAAACCATCAGATCTGAATGTTGGACGCGGGAAATCCAGACCTTTTGTCCGTTGATCACCCATCTGCCATTTTTCAATTCGGCACGGGTTTTGAGTTTCGTCGTGTCGGTCCCGGTATTTGGCTCGGTGACACCAAAACTCTGAAGGCGCAATTCACCACTGGCGATTTTGGGCAAGTAAGCTTGTTTTTGTTCATCGCTCCCGTGGCGCAGAAGTGAACCCATCACATACATCTGTGCGTGACATGCGCCTGCGTGGGCTCCACGCCTCGATATTTCTTCCAGGATCGCACACGCTTCGACCAATCCCAGGCCCGCTCCGCCATAGGCTTCGGGTATCAGGCATCCCAGGAAACCCGCTTCGGTCATTTCTTTCACGAACTCGGTCGGGTAACCGTTATCGCAGTCCAGTTCGCGCCAATAGGCTTCGCCATAGTTTGAGCAAAGGGCAGCAACGCTCTCGCGAATGGTTTGTAAATCCTGCATAGCTGAGAGGTTACTTACGCGGCGATGTAATCAGTTATGCTGGTTGGTTCCGGTACGGGATCGCCATCTTCTCGCAATCCATCGATATGAAACCTAACAGCCTCCCCAATTTCAACTTTACACTCTTCCACAGTGCTACCGGTCGCAACAACGCCAGGCAGGTCCGGAACATATGCAGCAAAACCAGTACCAGTCTTTTCAATTACGATTGCATACTGCATGGCTTACTCCTTTAATCCGGCTTGTTTCAATATACTGTTCCATGTTCCGCGAGGCAATTCATCCGATAGTTTCCCAGCAATGGTCACTCTTCCTTTTTGCTTTGATGCTTGAATTGCCTGTGGCTGCCACGGATAGCGACGATGTAACAGCCATCATCCTCTAGCATCTTTATTGCTTGTTTGATTTTAACCGTGGGCATCTGTCATCTTCTCGCACCACGCTTACTCAGGTGAATCTCTCGTCTAGCCATTTGATAAAGTCCGCAGTCGCCTGATCGCGATTAAGCTCGTTCAGTGTTTCGTGCCGATTGTCCGGGTGAATTGCACAGGTGACATCTGAAACGTTCAGAGCTCTGAGGCGGTTTGCCAAACGTTCGACTGCCTTGCCGTGGACTGAGCAAGGGTCTTTGCCTCCTGCCACGAGGTTGAACGGCAGGTCGCCCCGAATTTTCTTCAGTTCATAATCTGAGCTTGCAGCTTTGATCATATCCGTTAAATCGCGCCACAACCCGTTGCATGTATCGAAACCGCATAGAGGATCGGCGATATACTTATCCACCTCTGCCTCATCCCGCGAAAGCCAATGATATTCAGTGCGGTTCGGTTTGAACTCCTTGTTCCATGTTTCAAACGTCAATTTTCGGGCGACGGCACTCGGTACGTCGGAACCTTTGAACATGCGCTCAATGGCAAGCAACGTGCGGTATACAAACAAAAGCGCTCCACCGTCCACGCCGGAATTCCAAAGCGCAGCGCCGTCAATCCGCCGAGAATGTTGAATGCAGTAGGTAATCCCGATTATCGCGCCCATGGAGTGTCCAAACAGAATAATCGGGAGGGTGTTGAACGTTTCGCGCAAATGAGAATTCACCGCGTTTACATCGGCGATAACTTTTGCTGCGCCATCCGTTCTTGCAAACAAACCCTGGTGGGCGTCGGGTGCAGTCGTTTTGCCATGTCCACGATGGTCGTGTGCATAGACCATATATCCGGCGGCATTGAGGGCAGTGGCGAAGCGATCGTAACGGGCAGAATGTTCGCTCATGCCATGATTGATGTGCACCACCCCTTTTGTATTTTTTACGTTATCCCAAGCGTACAGCGCGAGCTTTGCGCCCGTAGGACTTTCCAACGTATCCTTCGAAAACCGGGTCATGTGCCAGTGGAAGCGACTAAGTCTTCGATTTCCGTCTGATCAAATCCAAGTGCGAGGCCGATCTCTCGCAGGCGGCCTTGCTCAGGCTTTACCACTTCCAGATCACTCACCATCACAAGATGGCAAGACTGTACGATTGTCCGTTTCATGGCCGGGCTGATCTTACTCCGGTTTTCTACGAGGCGGCTTGCGATGTCGAAGTCAGGGCCAAACTCCGCCAAAATTTCTTCCACCTCACTTCGGGTGATTTTGATGCCGAGCATCTCTTCATGAATCCGTGAGATGGTATCCAATTCCTGCTCGCGGATAACCTCATCCGCCATTGCCACCACGCCCATGGATTGGATAAGCGCGCGAATTTCCGCGTGGCCATGCTCGGTGACTTCACGGTGCGGGGTTGCCACTTCATCGCTGGCACGCTTGCCGAAGCCGAAAAGCGTCGTGAGTGCACCGATAATGAGCCCTGCCCAACCAAGCCCTGCGGAAAGCCAGTTCTCGTCGGAATATCCCGTAAAGATACCAAATGCGCCGCCGATGATAAGCGCAAGCCCGATCGCGATTATGGTCATTGATGCATTCCCCTTAAATTGCCGTGTACAGGCAAGTGCTCCGCAGCTTGAATTTACGCCATGGGAAGCGTAAACGGTTAACGAATTTTTTCAAACCATTATTCCGATATGGAGTGCATCCCCTCATGGCCCGTCAATTCATCTATCATATGTCCGGTCTTTCCAAGTCTTATGGTGCAAAGAAGGTGCTGGAGGACATTCATCTTTCTTTTTACCCTGATGCAAAGATCGGGATTTTGGGGCCGAACGGAGCCGGTAAATCAACCGTTTTGCGCATCATGGCAGGTCTCGACAAGGAGTTTACGGGGGAAGCATGGCTCGCAGAGGGAGCGACATGCGGGTACCTGCCACAGGAGCCGCAATTGGACCCCGCTAAAACGGTTGCCGAGAATGTGATGGAAGGGGTGGCTGAAAAGAAAGCGATCCTCGACCGGTATAACGAATTGATGATGAACTATTCCGATGAGACGGCGGAAGAGGGTGCCAAACTCCAGGATATCATCGATACGCAAAATCTTTGGGACCTCGACAGTCAGGTGGAGATGGCCATGGAGGCGCTACGGTGTCCGCCGGGTGAAGCCAGTGTGGAAAATCTCTCAGGAGGTGAAATCCGCCGCGTGGCGCTCTGCCGCTTGCTGCTTTCCCAGCCGGACCTGCTGCTGCTCGATGAGCCGACCAACCACCTTGATGCGGAAACGATTGCATGGCTCGAAAAGCACCTGCGTGAATATCCCGGTTCGGTGTTGATGATCACCCACGACCGTTACTTCTTGGATAATGTAACGGGCTGGATTTTGGAACTCGACCGCGGTCGGGGCATCCCTTATGAAGGAAATTATACCGCCTATCTTGATGCAAAGGCAAAACGCCTTGCACAAGAAGGGCGCGAAGAAGCCTCTCGCCAGAAGGCAATCGCAGCGGAATCAGGTTGGATCAATTCGTCACCCAAAGCGCGTCAGGCAAAATCCAAGGCTCGTATCAAGGCTTATGATGAGTTGGTGAAAGCTGCTAACGACCGCACGCCGCAAAACTCGCAGATCGTGATCCCCGTGGGTGAGCGTCTGGGAGATGTGGTTATTGAAGCCGAAAATCTGCGCAAAGGTTTCGGCAATCATCTGCTGATCGAAGATCTGACCTTCAAGCTGCCCCCTGGTGGCATTGTGGGTGTGATCGGACCTAACGGTGCCGGTAAATCAACTCTCTTCAAGATGATCACGGCGCAAGAGACGCCGGATGGTGGTGAAATTCGCATTGGTGATACGGTGGACCTTGGTTACGTGGATCAGAGCCGCGATGCGCTGGCGGCTGATAAAACCGTCTGGGAAGAAATCTCCGAAGGCAATGATATCATCAAACTTGGGAAGCACGAGGTGAATTCGCGAGCCTATTGTTCGTCATTCAACTTCAAGGGCGGCGACCAACAGCAAAAGGTTGGTACGCTTTCCGGTGGTCAGCGCAACAGAGTACATCTCGCAAAGATGCTGAAATCGGGCGGCAATGTCATCTTGCTTGATGAGCCGACCAACGACCTCGACACGGAAACACTTGCCGCGCTTGAAGATGCGCTCGAAGCTTTCGCAGGGTGTGCGGTGATCATTTCTCACGACCGGATGTTCCTCGACCGTCTTGCCACGCATATTCTTGCCTTTGAAGGCGATAGCCACGTGGAATGGTTTGAAGGAAACTTTGAGGATTATGAAAAGGACAAAATCCGCCGCCTCGGTGCCGATGCGGTCAACCCGAAACGGGTGACGTATAAAAGGCTGACTAGGTAGAGGTGTGTCCCTCCACGCTCAACTTTTCGCTCGGCAGTCGTCCAACAACCCCATCCGTGTGGGGGTGATTGGGGCGGGTAAGTTTGGCTCCATGTTCCTGAGCCAGGCGATCCGTATCCCCGGTATTCATGTGGTCGGCATTGCGGATTTGAATGTGGCGCAGGCAAAGTCCAACCTTGCCAATGTGCATTGGGAAGAGGCGCAATATTCTGCGCCCTCGCTGGATGACGCGATGAAAACCGGTGCCACGCATGTGTGCGATGATTTTGAAATTCTGGTCAAACATCCGGCGATCGAAATCATCGTGGAGGCCACCGGTAATCCAATCGTTGCGGCAGATCACATCATGGCGGCGTTTGCGCAGGGCAAACATGTGATCAGTGCCACGGTGGAATTGGACTCGTTTGCCGGGCTCGCGGTTGCGCGCGAGGGGCATGAAGCTGGCGTGATTTATTCCATGGCCTATGGCGATCAGCCTGCGATGACCTGCGAGTTGGTGGACTGGGCTCGGACCTGCGGTTTCAAAGTCGCGGCTGCGGGTCGCGGCCATAAGTGGAAGCCGGAATACCGTTTCTCTACACCGGATACGATCTGGGACCATTGGGGCGTATCGCAGGAAGTGGCGGAGCGCGGGCGCATGAACCCGAAAATGTTCAACTCGTTTCTGGATGGCACAAAGCCCGCCATTGAAAGTGCCGCGATCGCGAATGCCTGCGGTCTCGATGTGCCTTCGCAGGGCCTCACTTATCCGCTCGGATCGATTGACGATATTCCGTCGCTAATGCGACCTGCTGCAGTGGGCGGCGCGCTTGAGCATTCCGGCATGGTGGAGGTCGTCAATGGATTGAAGCCCGATGGCACGGAATTTGATCAGAACATCCGCATGGGCGTGTTTGTGGTTGTTGAGTGTGAAACGGACTATCAGCGCAAATGTCTGGAAGAATATAAGGTCCGCACCGATAATACAGGGCGT
>CAWUJX010000059.1:0-16779 GCA_963922635.1 uncultured Hyphomicrobiales bacterium
CCCCATTCGGATTTGAGCGCATTGAAACAAACACGCCGTTTCTCGAAAAAGCAGTTATCTGATGAAACTTCCCACAAACACTTTTCTTCAGGGCTTGCAAAACAAGCAAAAGCAAGTCGGCCTGTGGATATCGATGTGCAGTGCATATTCAGCAGAAGTTATCGCTCCTGCAGGATATAATTGGGCGCTGATCGATATGGAACACTCGCCCAACGATTACATGTCGGTGCTGGGTCAATTGCAGGCTTTCGCAGCAAGTGAGACGACTGCAATCGTAAGGCCGGAATGGAACAATCCGGTCGTGGTCAAACGGCTCATGGACTTGGGCGTCCCCGGTCTTTTGTTCCCGATGATCCAATCCGTGGAAGAAGCAGAACTCGCAGTTGCCTCCACACGATATCCACCGGAAGGCATACGCGGGGTTGCAGGCTCAACCCGAGCCACCAGTTTCGGCCGCGTCGAAAACTATGTTGATGATGTGAATAGAGAGACTGCCGTCCTTCTGCAGGTCGAAACCGCGAAAGCGCTCGCCGCCGCAGAAGACATCGCAGCCGTCGAAGGCGTTGACGGCATATTTTTTGGCCCATCGGATATTGCAGCGGATTTGGGCAAGGTCGGGCAATCCATGGACGAAACCGTCTGGAATGAAATTCTGCCCGTGGCGCGCGCCTTGATCGATAAAAGCGTGCCCGTGGGAACACTTGTATTGGACGCGGATTTCGCAGCGAAATTGCTCAATGACGGTTTTACATTTGTTGCCTGCGGAATGGATACGGCACTGCTTGCCCGTGCATCGGATGCATTGCTTACAAAAGTGAAAGAGGACATGAAATCATGACGCTGAAAAAACTGGTTTTAACCGGCGCGGGTGGACGTTTGGGCTCATATTTGCGTGAACCATTGAGCAAAATGGCAGATGAACTGGTTTCCACCGATATCCTCGATGACATTGGAAAACTGTACGAAAACGAAACCTACCAAAAAGGCGACCTTGCGTCCCTCGATGACATGATGACGATCCTTGAGGGCGCGGACATGGTTGTGCATTTCGGAGCATTTGTAGATGAGGGTCCGTTCGAAAAACTACTCGGACCGAATTTCATCGGGGCATACAATGTCTGGGAAGCGGCGTTCCAACACAAACTTAAGCGCGTGGTCTATGCAAGTTCCATCCATGCAGTGGGCATGTATGACAAAAACCAATTCATCGATACGGAAGTTGCTCACAGGCCCGATAGCTTTTACGGGCTTGCCAAATGTTTCGCTGAAGATCTCGGCCGCATGTATTGGGAAAAGCGCGGCCTTGAAAGCGTTCACATGCGGATATTGTCTTGCGCCCAGGTCACCAACGCCCGCGCCCTCGGGTCATGGTTATCCTATGACGACCTCATCCAATTGGTGACGAGATGCATAGATACTCCGGTCACCGGTTTTTCGGTGATCTACGGTGTCTCAAACAATGATCGCGCACCTGTGGACAATTCGAAAGCCTCGTTCATTGGCTATCGGCCCAAAGACAATGCTGAACAATTTGCAACGGAGATACTGGCAAATGAACCCGAAATGGACCCTCACAATCCATCGCATATGGGACATGGCGGTCCGTTTACCGGAGGAAAACTTGGAGAGGGCGCAACTGCGTCCATGGGAATTATCAACGACAAAAAGCAGAATTAACAGGCGTTCCAGAAACTGGCATTGACCTTTTGGCGGCGAGCCGGAATATGAGGCGCGATGATCATCAATTTCGGCTCCATAAATATCGATCATGTGTATGGCGTTGCGTCATTGCCCACGGCAGGCGAAACCATCACGGCAACCTCAGTTGAAAAATTTCTTGGTGGCAAGGGCATCAATCAATCCATCGCCGCACAAGCATCGGGTTGTAAAACACGCCATGTGGGAGCGCTGGGCGATGACGGCGCATGGGCTCTTTCTCAGATTGAAGCATTCGGTGTGGATACCGATCATATCACCGCGATTGACGGTCCAACCGGCCATGCAATCATCACTGTGGACGACCATGCCGAAAATCAGATCATCATCGCAGGCGGGGCAAACCAGAAACTCACTCACGACATGATTGTTTCCGCTCTAGGGGATGCAACGCCAAACCGTGATTGGGTCTTGCTGCAAAACGAAACCAACCTTGCCAGTGAAATTGTAGGCCAAGCAAAAGAGAACGGACTTAAAGTTGCTTACGCCGCCGCACCGTTTATCGCAGACATTACCATCTCACTGCTGCCCCAAGTCGACCTGCTCGCAGTCAATGAAGGCGAAGCAAACGAACTGGCTAAAGCGCTCGATGTTGATGTGGAAAATTTACCGGTTCCCGAACTCCTGATCACGCGGGGCGCTTCCGGTGCGGAATTAATCAGAGATGAAGAGCGCTTTACGCAGAAGGCTTTCAATGTGGAAGCTGTGGATACGACAGGCGCTGGCGATACATTTCTTGGAAGTTTTCTTGGACGATACGCCACGGAAGACAATGTAGAGGAAGCGTTGCGTTACGCGGCAGCGGCCAGCGCAATCCAAGTGACACGGCGGGGAGCGGCTCCGGCAATTCCTATCCGTGATGAGGTTTTGAATTTCCTGAAAGGCAACACATAGCCATGACACGAACAAAAGTGATTATCGATACGGATCCCGGTGTGGATGACGCCATGGCGGTGCTATATGCGTGCCTCGACCCGCGCATCGAACTTGTGGGCCTCACCAGTATTTTCGGAAATGTAACCACCGATATTGCGACCCGGAATGCCCTGGTACTGCTAGAACTGGCGGGCGTTGATTTGCCTGTCGCCCGTGGCGCAGAAACGCCAATGGTGCAGGAGCCGAAAGAAGTTTCATGGGAGGTTCACGGTCGCGAAGGGTTTGGAGATGTACCGCCAATCACGCCCAAATCAAACCCGGTCGCCGAAACCGCAGCTGAATTTATCTGCCGAATGGTGAACGAGAACCCGGGTGAGATTGTTCTATGTCCTGTGGGTCCGCTCACCAATTTCGCCCTTGCCTTGGAACTCGATCCTGGCATCGCATCAAAAGTCAAAGGCGTAACGGTAATGGGTGGCAGCCTCGATGAAGGGGGTAATGTGACCCCTCACGCGGAGGCCAATATCTATCAGGACCCCCATGCGGCCGACCTCGTTTTTGCTGCCGATTGGAACATCACCATGATCGGCCTTGACGTGACCCACCAGGTAATCTGTTCACCGAACCACTTCGCTCAATTAGCGCTTGATGCCCCCAAGCTTGGCGGCTTTCTGAACGAGGCAGCACAGTTTTATTTCCAGTTTCACAGGAAAGTGGATGGCATTGACGGGTGTCACATGCATGATCCCACGGCCGTCATATCGATCGTTGATCCCGAGCTTTTTTCAATTGACGAAACACCCCTGCAAGTTATCTTGGATGGGGAAGAGTTGGGAAAAACCATCCGCTCGGAAAATGGCAATAGACCGAATGTCAGCGTGGCGATGGGAATTGATGTGGATGCGGTTCGAAATCGCTTCCTTGAAACAATAAAAACTGGATTTTGAAGCAGTCGGAAACAGTAACGGGGCAAACCATGTCGGAATTCAACGTACTTGCCATTAGCTACAACCAACCTGACGCGGCATCCCAATTTGCCAAATCCCTGCATGAGACAGGTTTCGCCATATTGAAGGATCATCCGATCCAATCCGCCGAGATTGATCAGATGTATTTAGCCTGGGCAGAATATTTCAATTCGGGCGACCGCCTCAATGATGCGGTGAAGGCCGGTGAAGCGCACGGGTATTACGGGTTCAAGTCTGAAAATGCCAAGGGCAGTGCACACAAGGACCTGAAAGAGTTCTATCACGCCTATGAAGACCGACATGTGCCACCCATGGTGGAAAAGGAAACCAGGGGCTTCCAATCGAAGATGATTTCCATCGGAGCGGAACTTCTCAGCTGGCTCGATGAGCACACGCCGAAGGAAGTCTCAGCAAAGTTTTCAGAAAATCTGACGTCCATGATCGAGGGAAGCAAAGACAATCTGCTCCGCATTCTGCACTATCCCCCGATACCAGATGATGTGGAGCCCGGCGAAGAACGCGCCGCCGCCCATGAAGATATCAATCTGATCACATTACTGGTTACCGGCAGCGAGCCTGGCCTGCAGGCAAAGGATAGCGCAGGCAATTGGCACGACGTCCCCTGTAACGCCGGCTATATTACGATTAACTCCGGTGACATGTTGTCAAAAGCATCCGGCGGGTATTACCCTTCCACGCCGCACCGGGTCATCAATCCGCCCAATCAGGAGAACCGCTCGCGCTATTCCCTGCCATTGTTTGTGCATCCACGCCCGGAAGTGCAATTGGACGAAAACCAGACAGCGGGACAGTACCTTGACGAAAGACTCCGTGAGATCGGACTAAAATAACAACGAAAATACAAAACGGGAGAAAACGAATGAAACATCTGTTCAAACTGGCAATCGCTGGATTGGTCGCCATTTTTGCGGCCGTCACTGCGTTCGCCGAAGAATTCAAGCCAGCCGTCATTTACGATATGGGCGGTAAATTCGATAAGTCGTTCAACGAAGGTGTTTTCAACGGCATCAAGCGTTTCACCGATGAAACCGGTGTGGAAGTGATGGAGTTTGAGGTCACAAACGAAACCCAGCGCGAACAGGCCATGCAGCGCATGGTGGACCGTGGCGCCACTCTGGTTCTCGGTGTTGGCTTCGCTCAGGCCGATGCCATCAACAAAGTAGCTGGTGAAAACCCGGATCGTAAATTTGCAATCATTGACGTGAATTGGCTCGACCAGCCCAACCTGCGCCAATATGCGTTCAAGGAGCATGAAGGAAGCTACCTTGTGGGGATGGCCGCAGCACTTGCTTCCAAATCCGGCAAGGTCGGCTTTGTCGGCGGCATGGATATCCCTCTTATCCGCGCTTTTGCCTGCGGTTATGAGCAAGGCGCAAAAAGCGTCAATGCAGACATCGAAGTGCTTCAGAACATGACCGGCACAACTCCTGCCGCTTGGAATGATCCGGGCAAAGGCGCTGAGCTCACACAAAGTCAGATCGACCGTGGCGCAGACGTGATTTATCAGGCAGCCGGCGGCACCGGTATCGGTGTGATCCGCGCGGCAGCAGATGCGGGTAAACTCGCCATTGGCGTTGATTCAAACCAGAACCATTTGGCTCCGGGCTCTGTTCTGACTTCCATGCTCAAGCGCGTGGACGTGGCAGCATACGAAACCATGAAAGACGGCATGTCCGGTAATTTTGATACCGGGGTTCGTATTCTTGGTCTTGCCGAAGGTGGCGTAGGCTGGGCACTGGATGAGAACAATAAAGACCTCGTCACAGACGACATGAAAGCAACCGTTGAAGCAGCGAGTGCAAAGATCGTAGCAGGCGAAGTCACTGTCCACGATTATCGCTCAGACAGCTCCTGCCCAAGCTAAGCCTTAGGGTCAGTTTAGCATGTCACAAGAAAGCACAGGGGAGGACGCGCATTCGCAGCCTCCCCTTGCCATTGAACTCCGGGACGTTTCGAAGTCCTTCGGCGAAGTTCAAGCCAACAAAAATATTTCCCTGAAAATCGAACGCGGCCATATCCATGGTATCGTCGGCGAGAACGGCGCTGGCAAATCCACGCTGATGAACATCCTGTACGGACTTCATACGGCAGATTCCGGTGACATTCTAATCAATGGCGAAATCGCCCCCATACGGTCAAGCGCGGATGCGATAGGCCTTGGCATTGGCATGGTCCATCAGCACTTCATGCTGGTTTCAAACTTCTCGGTGCTGGAAAACGTGATGCTCGGAAGCGAGGGCGGCGCGCTTTTGAACGAGGGTCGGGAAGATACCCTGGAGACGCTCACTCGTTTGAGCGATGAATACCAGATGCATGTGGACCCCCACGCAATCATTGAAGACCTTCCGGTGGGTACGCGGCAGCGTGTAGAAATCATCAAGGCGATCAAAGCCGGCGCTAATATTCTCATCCTTGATGAACCAACCGGTGTATTGACGCCGCAGGAAGCGGACAGCCTGTTTGAAATTCTTCGCACACTTAAAGAACGCGGCGTCACGGTTTTGCTGATCACGCACAAGCTTGCGGAAATCATGGCGATCACCGATGCGGTATCCATTATTCGTGACGGGCGGGTTGTCGGTCACCGAAAAACCTCTGAAACATCCACCGGCGAACTGGCGGAACTCATGGTCGGGCGCGAAGTTCTTCTGGAGGTTGATCGCGGAAACGCCTCGCCAAAAGAGATCCGGCTTTCGGCACGAAACCTTGGGTGCGTTTCATCCAGCCATACGCCCGCTTTGGCGGATATGAACTTTAATGTCCGCGCTGGCGAAATTCTCGGGATTGCAGGCGTTGCCGGAAACGGCCAAAGCGAATTGCTGGAAATCCTTTCCGGGATGCGAAAACCCGATGAGGGTAGGCTTGAAATTCTTGGCCAACAGCTTGATGCTAACTCGTGGAAATCGCCCGCGGAAATGCGGGACCTTGGGGTCGGTCATATCCCGGAAGATCGCCACCATCATGGCTTGGTGCTTGAATTTGAAGCCCGTGAAAACATGATCTTCGGATTTCAGCGATCTTCCCTCGGTGGCGACGGATACTTACTCGATCCGAAAGCGATTGGAGAACATTGTGTTGAGCGCATGCAAGCGTTTGATGTGCGCCCACCGAACCCTGCCCTCAATGCCAAGAATTTTTCCGGCGGCAATCAGCAAAAAATCGTAATCGCCCGCGAGATGCATGCGAATCCGCAAGTCCTGATCGTGGGACAGCCTACCCGGGGCGTTGATATCGGCGCCATTGAGTTCATCCATAAACAACTCATTGAGTTACGGGATAAGGGATGCGCAATCCTTTTGGTTTCCGTGGAGCTCGATGAAATCCTCGGCCTCTCTGACCGGATCATGGTGATGAATAACGGGCAGCAAGTGGGGATTATCGATCGCGAAGATGCAGATGAACGCACGCTCGGCCTGATGATGGCGGGCATTCATGAGGGCAAAGCCGCATGAGCCAATCGCCTTCACTGCCGGTTTGGGCAGACGTTCTGGTCCTGCCGCTGTTGAACCTTCTCACTGCATTTTTTGTGTGCGGGTTGATCATAGCCGCACTTGGAGAAAATCCGTTCACAGCACTTCAAGTGATGATCAACGGGGCTTTTGTCTATTCCGGCAGCCTTGGCTATACGCTCTATTACACAACGAATTTCATTTTCACCGGTCTCGCCGTTGCGATCGCATTTCAGGCCATGATGTTCAACATCGGCGGCGAAGGCCAGGCCTATCTCGGCGGCCTCGGTGCCGGGCTCATTGCAATCTGGCTAGGCAGTATTATGCCTGCGCTAATAGTCGTCCCGCTTGCGGTATTGGCAGCGGCGTTATTTGGGGCCGCATGGGCGTTTATCCCCGGCTACCTGCAGGCAAAACGCGGCAGCCATATCGTGATCACGACGATCATGTTCAACTTCATCGCATCCGCCCTGATGGTTTGGCTGTTGGCAGGTCCGCTCATTCAACCGGGACAACAATCACCACAAACCATTACGTTTGAGCCAAGTGCACATCTTGCAAAAGCAACGGAAATAATCGGGTTTTTTGGCATCAAAATCGCCAATTCGCCACTTAACCTTTCTTTCCTGATCGCCATATTGGCCCTTCTTTTCTACTGGATTTTGGTCTGGAAAACCCGTTTCGGCTATGAACTGCGGGCCGTTGGGCAAAATCCGGAAGCCGCTCATTACGCGGGCATCAACGTGCCTCGGACCATCATCATAGCCTTGGCATTATCGGGTGCTTTCGCTGGCTTAATGGCGACCAACGAAATCCTTGGTGTGCAACACAAGGTGGTTTTGAACTTCACGTCCGGTTACGGCTTCACCGGCATCGCAGTGGCATTGATGGGGCGCAACCATCCGATAGGCATATTCCTCGCAAGCCTTCTGTTTGGCGCGCTTTATCAGGGCGGAGCCGAACTCGATTTCGAATTCCAATCGATCACACGGGAAATGGTTCTGGTGATCCAGGGCATGATCATCCTGTTTTCAGGTGCTTTGGCTTACATGTTCAACCCGCCCCTCGCCCGACTTATTCATCGGTTGATAAGCCGGAAAGGCACGCACCATGCATGATTTCCTGTTCCAGCTTCTACTGACTTTGGATGCCACGATCCGTGTGGCGACCCCGCTTATTCTCTGCGCCATGGCGGGCATGTTTTCGGAACGCTCAGGCATTATTGATATTTCGCTTGAAGGCAAATTGCTCATGGGTGCATTTGTGTCCGCGGCTCTAGCCGCCACTACCGGCTCAGCACTTCTTGGCGTACTCGGTGCAGTCGGGGTTTGTGTGATCCTTGCGCTTGTCCACGGCTTTGCCTGTATCACCCACCGGGGCAATCAGGTGGTAAGCGGCCTTGCCATCAACATCCTTGCCTCCGGCCTCACCGTTACAATTGGCATTGCCTTATTCCGCCAAGGCGGGCAGACGCCACTGCTCGGCAAGGGCGAACGGTTCAATCCAATCGAATGGCCGCTCGTTGAACTGCTCGATTCTATACCCGTACTAGGAGTGATCTACCGCGAACTTATCAGTGGTCATAACCTGATCACCTATCTTGCGCTCCTCGCGGTGCCTCTGAGCGCCTTCATCTTTTACAAAACCCGCTTTGGCCTGCGGTTGCGAGCCGTGGGCGAAATGCCGAAGGCCGTGGATAGTGCAGGCGTATCGGTGGCATGGCTTCGATACAGAGCGGTTATTATCGCTGGCCTGTTATGTGGCATTGCCGGCGCGTATCTTTCCACTGGTCAGGGTGCCGGCTTTGTCCGCGAAATGTCAGCGGGCAAGGGATATATCGCACTCGCCGCTGTGATTTTCGGAAAATGGCGGCCCTATCCTGCTTTCTTTGCCTGCCTAATGTTCGGATTTTTGGAAGCCGCCAGTGCCCGCCTGCAGGGTGTGGAGATACCGATCATCGGCGAAGCTCCAACCCAACTCATGCTGGCATTGCCTTACATCATGGTGGTACTTCTGCTTGCCGGATTTATCGGAAAGGCCTCGCCTCCGGCGGCCATAGGCAACCCATATATCAAGTAAGGAAAATCACTTGGTGCCGTAAATCCGATCACCGGCATCACCGAGACCCGGAACGATATAGCCTTTTTCATTGAGGTGACTATCCACCGATGCGGTGAAAATCGGCACATCGGGATGCGCTTCTGAAAGGGCCTTAATGCCCTCCGGTGCCGCGAGAAGACAAACAAATTTAATGTCTTTGGCACCCACTTCCTTGAGGCGTTCAATCGCGGCTGTGGCGGAGTTTGCAGTCGCGAGCATGGGGTCCACTGCAATTACCTGTCGTTCTCCCAACTCGTTTGGAACCTTCAGGTAATACTCCACCGGCTCCAGCGTTTCGTGGTCGCGGTAAATCCCGATATGCCCCACCCGTGCCATGGGCACGAGATCAAGCATCCCGTCCACAAGACCATTGCCCGCTCTCAAAATAGAAATAAACGCAAGCTTTTTGCCCGCAATCACCGGGGCATCCATTTGCTGAATAGGTGTCTCAATTGTGTGGGTGGTAAGCGGCACATCGCGCAAGACTTCATAGGCAAGGAGTGTCGAAATTTCCCGCAACAATTGACGAAACACGGCGGAGGACGTTCCTTTTTCTCGCATGAGGGTGAGTTTATGTTGGATCAACGGGTGATCGACGACTGTCAGGTTGGCACTCATGTCTCTGCTATATCCTCATTCCACAATTCCGGTTTCTCTTCGATAAAGCGTGACATAAGAGCGATACAATCGGGATCATCGGCCAATATTACCTCGACGCCGTTCTGACGCAGGAACTCTTCATTGCCACCAAACGTCTGGTTTTCGCCCACCACAACGCGGGGTATTCCGAATTGGACAATTGTCCCGCTGCACATCATACATGGGCTCAACGAGGTGTAGAGGGTTAAATCCTTGTACGATTTTTGCCGCCCGGCTTTTCTAAGGCAATCCATCTCCCCATGGGCAATGGGATCCCCCTGTTGCACCCGTTGGTTCCGCCCTTGCGCAATGAGTTCATCACCGCGTGCAAGCACCGATCCAATCGGACAGCCACCCTCATTATAACCTGCGAGCGCTTCTTCATAAGCAAGCCGCAAAAACTTCTGATCCGTCTTGTTCACGTGAGATCCTTTTATAATGCTGAACCGTTAAACCACACCTTGGGCACAAGTTGAATACGATCTGGTTGCAAAGCGTAAACACATACCAAGTGCTACATAAAGGGTACTTTTATTTCATACCTTCCCACGGTAAAAGACGCCCATATCGCGCAAGGTATTTTTGAAAGAAAACCCCCATGAAAATTGCAACCAACTCGAAACTCGTCACAATCTTCGGCGGCTCCGGATTTGTGGGCCGACATGTGGTTCGCGTCCTTGCCAAAAGAGGCTATCAAATTCGGGTTGCCGTTCGCAGACCGGACCTTGCGGGCTTCCTGCAACCACTTGGAAATGTGGGGCAAATACAACTGGTCCAGGCCAACCTGCGCTATGAAGATTCAGTGAAGGCGGCAGTCAAAGGCGCAGACACTGTCATCAACCTCGTTGGAATCCTGCAGGAAAGCGGCAAGCAAAAATTTGATGCCGTCCAATATTATGGCGCACAGGCTGTGGCACGGGCCGCCAAAGAAGCCAAAGCGACCATGATCCATATGTCTGCGATCGGCGCCGATGCAGATTCTCCCGCCGATTATGGCGAAACGAAAGGAAAGGCAGAGGAAGCCGTTCTTTCGCTTATCAAGAATGCAATCATTTTTAGGCCTTCGATCATATTTGGACCTGAAGATGATTTCTTCAATCGATTTGGTGCCATGGCGAAATTGGCCCCGGCGCTTCCCTTGATCGGTGGCGGCACTACCAAATTCCAACCCGTATATGTGGGCGACGTGGCAGAAGCCATCGCACTTGCGGTGGACGGCAAACTCAAAGGCGGCAAGATTTACGAATTGGGCGGCCCGCAAGTGGCGACCTTTCGCGAATGTCTTGAACTGCTTCTTGAAGAAATCGGCCGCAAGAAAATGCTCGTTAGCCTACCTTGGTTTGCAGCGAGCGCCCTCGGCACTTTAGTGGGATGGCTTCCCGGTGCTCCGATCACCGCGGATCAGGTGAAAATGCTCCGGTCCGACAATGTCGTAAGCGATGATGCCGTCAAGGCTGGCCTCACTCTCGAAGGCATTGGCGTCAAGCCAACACCAATGTCAGCCATTCTTCCCTCATATCTCGTTCAATACCGCCCAAGCGGCCAATTTACCGATATGAGTAAGAAAGAAAATTGATCGATACATTCCTGCCGGAAGCAATCACTGGCCTTCCGGCAACACTTCTCATCGTTGCAAGCTTTTTCACCTCATCACTGACGGCATCTGCCGGCATTGGAGGCGGACTGTTGATGCTTGCTTTGATGACCTATCTCGTTCCAATCCAGGCCATTATCCCGGTCCATGGGCTGGTTCAACTTGGTTCAAACGCGGGACGTTCATGGGTTCAACGCGCCCATATAGACTGGCAGGTCGCATGGGTGTTTCTCTTCGGGTCGGTTATCGGAGCGGCACTGGGCGCAATGCTTGCAGTGCAGCTTTCAAAAGGCTTTCTTGAACTCTTTCTGGGTGTCTTTATCCTCATACTGGTCTGGCTGCGCTTTCCCCCCATCAGAAATGCAAACAAAGTGCTGGTCTGGGCCGGAGGCTGCGTCACCACATTCACTTCCATGTTTGCTGGCGCAACAGGTCCGCTCGTGGCGGTATTTCTGAACAAATTGTTTGACGAACACCGGGCGCTGGTTGCGACACACGGCATAACGATGACAGCGCAGCACGGCGTGAAAATTATTGCTTTCGGCGCTGTGGGTTTCGCGTTCGGCCAGTGGTTACCGCTTGTCGCCATGATGATCGCATCAGGTTATCTTGGCACACTAGCAGGCACTCGATTGATGAATGTACTTCCCGAGGCCACACTCAAGCTTGCGTTCAAAATCACACTCACCCTCACCGCGCTGGACTTGGTGCGGAGAGGATTGAATTTGTTCTAAGCCGTTAAGGTAAGATCAAAACCGGGAATCCAGTCATACAATATGGCGAACAACAGCAAGCCAAGCGCCAGACGGTAGACCACGAACACGAGGAAACTGGTACGCTTTACTACCGCCATAAGAAGCGCAATCGCGGCAAGCGCTGAAAAGAAAGTCAGGAACGCAGCCCAAAGCGCATCAGCAGGAATACCCTCACCGGCCTCCACAAATTCAAGCATCGTCACGAGACCCGCTGCAGAAATTGCGGGTATACCAAGTAGGAACGAAAACCGTGCTGCTTCAGGGCGTTCAAAGCCCAAAAGCCGTGCCGCTGTCATGGTGATGCCAGAACGGCTCGTGCCCGGGATCAAAGCAATTGCCTGAGCAATCCCGATCAGGAAAGCAGGTGCGAGCGTCATGTCTTCCATTTTCTTCACGCGTTTGCCCACCACGTCAGCCACGTACAGTAACACGCCGAATATGATGGCGTTCCATGCAATGATTTCAACACTGCGCAACATGGAACCAACGCCTGACGCTTTAAGGTATAGACCGAAAGCAAGCGCGGGAATGGTCGCAAGTAGAATATAAATTGCCATGCGCCCTTCATCGGTCATGCGACCACGGAGAAGATTGAGTCCACCGCGCACGAGGCCGATACAATCGCGCCAAAAATAAGCAAATACTGCAAACAATGAACCCACATGGACCATCACGTCTGTTGCAAGACCCTGGTCGGGCCAACCTGTAAATGCGGGAATGAGGATAAGGTGACCGGACGAGGAAATCGGTAAGAATTCCGTAATGCCCTGAACAATTGCGAGCACAATAATCTGTTCGGGAGTCATGAATGTCCTCTACTCGTTATCAGCACGCTGCTTGCGTGCCATCTTTTCGGTCAGTAAGTTACATAAAACTTAGCGCTGATTCCTCTTTTCCATGTTCGCAGCATAAATTCCAGAATTATCCTCAGGCTCAAACCATGCATACCGTCTACCACCACGTCATGAATGCCGGATCACGCTATGTGAGGCTTCTTCTGGCGGAATATGATCTGGCGGCCACATTTCTTGAGGAGAAGACCTGGCAACGTCGCCCGGAGTTTTTGAAACTAAATCCCGCTGGCAGCCTTCCGGTTCTTCAACTGGAGGATGGAGAGGCTATGTGTGGCGCCATCATTTCGGGCGAATATCTCGATGAAACCCGCGGTGCCCTCATGCGAGACAAGCGACTACTGCCGGAAAACCCAATTGCCCGTGCCGAAGTTCGCCGGATCGTCGAGTGGTTTTTGATCAAATTCGAAGCGGAAGTGAACCGATATATTTTGCAAGAACGCGTGTTCAAGCAATTGATGCGGACAGAAGAAGGGGGCGGACCACCCGATTCCTCAGTCATTCGTGCCGGGCGGGCTAATTTGAGCAACCATATGAAATATCTCTCCATGCTTGCCAGTTCACGGGATTGGCTGGCCGGAGCTGACATCACCTGCGCTGACTTGGCAGCCGCGGCCGCAATCTCCGTTCTTGACTATCTTGGCGAGGTAAAATGGGACGAAGAACCGTCAGCCCGCGAGTGGTATGCACGCGTAAAATCACGACCCTCTTTCAGACCCCTGCTGGGAGATAAGGTGATGGGTCTGCCACCTGCATCCCACTACATTGATTTGGACTTTTAGGGCCCGTGGGCAACCTTCCCATCGAAACCAGGATCAAGGAGCGAGGTTTGAGCCTTGGCTTTGATCTGGTTCGGATCACTGACGCACAACTTCCAGATGAAATTGGCACGCACCTCGAAACGTTTGTCTCCGACAATCGGCACGGATCCATGGAATGGATGGAAACCACGCTCGCACGCCGGAAGTCGCCCAAAGCCATGTGGCCATATGCGAAATCGGCCATCCTTCTCGGTATGAATTACGGGCCAGACACCAACCCTCTCGACAATTTGAAGAACAAAGAGAACGCGACCATTTCCGTCTATGCCCGCAACCGCGATTACCATGATGTCATCAAAGGAAAACTGAAAACACTGGCAGGCTGGATCGCAAGCCAAACACAAGAGGATGTGAAAGTGTTTGTGGATACGGCTCCACTGATGGAGAAACCCTTGGCCGCACAAGCGGGCTTGGGCTGGCAGGGCAAACACACCAATCTGGTTTCCCGTGAGCTTGGTTCTTGGCTCTTCCTCGGCTCCATTTTAACAAGTGCAGATTTTGCAAAAGACAAAAACGAAACTGACCATTGTGGCTCATGCACTGCATGTCTCGACATCTGCCCCACAAACGCATTCCCAGCACCCTATCAGTTGGATGCCAGACGCTGCATCTCCTATCTTACGATCGAACATGCGGGACCTATTCCGATTGAGTTTCGCAAGCCCATGGGAAACCGCATTTACGGCTGTGATGATTGCCTCGCCGTTTGCCCCTGGAATAAATATGCAAAAACGGCTAACGAGCAGCGGCTCGTGGCGCGGCAAGAATTAGCAAGCCCAGCGCTCAAAATGCTGGCTCAATTGGATGACACAGCGTTTCGAAAATTCTTCTCAGGCTCTCCGATCAAGCGTATTGGTCGCGATCGTTTTATCCGGAACGTGTTAATAGCCGTTGGGAATTCCAATGCCGCTCATCTCACACCAATTGCCACAACACTTCTGGATGACCCGTCTCCGCTTGTGCGGGGTGCCGCCGTTTGGGCATTATTCAACCTTGAAAAACCAGACCGTTTTTCCGAATTAAAGGCCAAGCATCTCGCAGCGGAAACAGACCCAGACGTTATTTCGGAGTGGAACCACCATGGGGCATAAACTTTTTATCTTTGGATATGGATTTTCCTCCCAAGCCATCGCCCGCGAATGCCAAGGACAGTTCGAAGAAATATTCGGCACATCTCGCAGAGCGGAAAAAGCACAAAGCTTGAGAGCGGAAGGTTTGTCAGGACTGGTATTTAACGGCGAAGAACTTTCTGAGGCCACAAAAGCTGCGTTAGGCGAGACGACTCATATGGTCGTCTCGATCGCACCGGGGGAACAGGACCCCGTGCTTGCCATCATGGGCAATGACCTGAAAGCAGTATGTCCAAGTCTGGAATGGGTTGGCTATCTTTCAACCGTCGGCGTTTACGGCAACCATGATGGCGCTTGGGTGGACGAAGACACAGAACCAAAACCGGTTTCTCAGCGCTCGATACAACGGGTCACGGCAGAGAACGCATGGCTTGAAGCGTGTGAAGCAGCGGATGTTCAATGCGCTATTTTCCGTTTATCCGGAATATACGGACCGGGTCGCAACACATTCACAACCATTGAGACCGGCAAGTCCCGTAGGATGGTAAAACCAGGTCAGGTGTTTAACCGAATACACCGCGACGATATCGGGACTGCAGTTGCAAGGGCGATCGCCATTGGGGCAACGGGAGTTTTCAATATCACCGATGACATGCCTGCCCCGCCCCAAGACCTTGTTACCTTTGCCCATGAACTGATGGGGCGCGAGCCGCCACCGGAGATTGACTTCGAAACCACTGACATCTCTTCCATGGCCCGTAGTTTCTATGGGGAGAATAAACGCGTCTCAAATGCCAAATCCAAGTCTGTTTTGGATATGGAGTATCAATGGCCGGACTACGTGACTTCCCTGAAGCGGATGTGGGACGAAGAAAGCTGGAAATAGCGGGGTAGACTCTTGCCCTTTGCCGTGCAATTCCAAGCCCATGAACAAGCCGGAACTCATCAAGATTTGCGGGCTATCCACGCCCGAAGCCATCGATGCTGTCATCGACGGCGGCGCGTCACATCTTGGCTTCATATTTTTCGAAAAAAGCCCACGGCACATAACCCTCGAAACGGCGAAATTACTGTCAAACCATGTGGCGGGTCGGGCGAAAAAAGTGGCTGTGAGCGTTAATGCCGAGCAAGACTACCTCGAGGCAATCAACGAAGCGCTGGAGCCGGATCTCATGCAATTGCACGGTTCTGAGACAATCGAACGAGTGCAGGAGATAAAGGATCGGTTTGCTTTGCCCGTCATCAAGGCACTTGCCATACAGACCGAAGACAACCTCGAAGCGGCCAAATCATATATTGGCACAGCCGACCATTTTTTGTTTGATGCCAAGGCACCAAAGGGCTCTGAAATACCAGGTGGGAATGGTGTCGCATTTGATTGGGAAATCATGGACGCTTGGCCGCAAGCTGTGCCATATATCTTGTCCGGCGGGCTGAATAAATCCAACGTGAAAAATGCGTTGAACCGACTGTCCGTTTATGGACTTGATATTTCTTCCGGAGTGGAGACAACACCCGGCAAAAAGGATGTAACCCTGATCCGCGAATTCCTGCGGACCATCGGATAAAGGATTGATGTTTTGAGTAAACCGATCGAACCAAACTCTTATCGTACGGGACCGGATGAGAATGGCCATTTCGGCATTTTTGGCGGCCGCTATGTCGCTGAAACCCTGATGCCTCTCATTCTGGACCTGGAGAAGCACTACACGGCAGCAAAGCAGGATCAATCTTTCATCGATGAATTGGAATACCTCAACAAGCATTACACTGGCAGACCGTCGCCGCTCTACTATGCTGAAGGGCTTACCAAGCACCTTGGCGGCGCAAAAATCTATTTCAAACGCGATGAGCTGAACCATACGGGTTCGCACAAGATCAATAATTGCCTCGGTCAGATTCTGCTGGCGAAACGTATG
>CAWUJX010000060.1:0-16488 GCA_963922635.1 uncultured Hyphomicrobiales bacterium
GATTTCGAGGCTGGAAACGTAACCGTGATCCCGCCAATAGAGGTGAGTGAGCGGGAAGAAGACATCTCGAATATTGAGAGTGATGTTTGATCATGCCCTTCCGCGCTTCCATTATCACGCTCTACCCGGAAATGTTTCCGGGATCCCTCGGCATGTCACTCGCCGGCAATGCACTCCAGCGCGGGGACTGGCAGTTGGAAACGGTTCCGCTTCGTGAGTTTGGTGAAGGCAAGCACAAGCGCGTAGATGATACGCCAGCGGGTGGGGGTGCTGGCATGGTGCTCAAAGCCGATGTGCTGGCCAATGCTATCGATAGTCTTGAAGATGATACTAGGCCGCGGCTTTTAATGTCCCCGCGGGGGAAACCGCTCACCCAGACCCTTGTTCGCGAATTGGCAACTGGCCTTGGTGCTGTCATCGTTTGTGGTCGGTTTGAGGGCGTTGATCAGCGTGTAATCGACGGTCGGGGTCTCGAAGAGGTTTCCATCGGGGATTATGTTTTGTCTGGCGGTGAACCCGCTGCGATTGTTCTGCTTGATGCGGTTGTACGTCTTTTGCCGGGTGTGATGGGCAATGAGACCAGCGGCACACATGAAAGTTTTGAAGGCGCGCTTTTGGAGCATCCTCATTATACCCGTCCATCCGTTTGGGAAGGACGGGAAATTCCTCAAGTTCTAACCAGCGGCAATCATCAGAAAGTCGCTCAGTGGCAGCGTGAACAAGCGGAAAAACTAACGGCAGAACGCAGACCCGATTTACTGGATCAGAAAAAATCATGACGACTTCATTCGCGTTCGACAATTCATTCGCACGGGATCTGGAAGGGTTTTACGTGGACTGGCAGGCAGACAAATCACCCAAGCCTGAATTGCTTCAGTTTAATGCGTCGCTCGCACAAGAACTTGGCTTAAGCCTGAATGAACAGTCGGATGAAGCATTGGCTCTACTATTCTCGGGCAATGAATTGCCTGAGGGTGCGCATCCGCTGACGCAGGTTTATGCGGGTCATCAGTTTGGTGGGTTTTCTCCACAATTGGGAGACGGGCGCGCGCTTCTGCTGGGTGAGATTGTTGATGGCTCAGGTGAGCGCAAAGATATTCAGCTTAAGGGTTCGGGGCGTACTCCTTTTTCCCGCGGTGGCGATGGAAAAGCAGCGATTGGTCCTGTCTTACGGGAGTACTTAATGGGTGAAGCGATGCATCGGCTGGGCGTGCCGACAACGCGTGCCCTCGCTGCTGTGAAAACCGGAGAGTATGTCTATCGTGAAGCGCCGCTGCCGGGCGCGATCCTGACCCGGGTCGCTGCCAGCCATGTGCGCGTGGGAACCTTTCAGTTTTTTGCAAGTCGTGGCGAAACAGAGAAGGTCAAGCAATTAGCCGACTATGTGATTTGGCGGCATTACGCTGAGTTGGAAAACGCTGAGCAACCCTATCTTGGTTTGCTTGAAGCGCTCTCAAAACGGCAGGCAAATCTGATCGCGCATTGGATGAGTATCGGGTTTATTCACGGTGTCATGAATACCGATAACATGACGCTCTCCGGCGAGACGATTGATTATGGTCCATGTGCTTTCATGGAAGGCTATGATCCGAAGACTGTATTCAGTTCGATCGATGAGCATGGGCGTTATGCCTATGGCAATCAGCCTGCGCTGGGCCAATGGAACCTTGCGCGATTTGCGGAGTGTTTGTTGTCGCTCATTCATGAAGATCGCGACGAGGCCATAAAGATGGCCACCGCTTCAATCGAGCGGTTTCCTGATATCTATTACGAGGCGTGGACAGACCTGATGCGGGCCAAACTGGGATTGCAAACCGCGCGTGAAGGTGATGACGCGCTTGCCCAGGATTTTCTTAAAACCATGGAAGGACAGAAGGTGGATTTCACATCTGCGTTCCGGACACTTTCAGGATGTTTGCGGGGAAATGAAGAAGCACTTCGGTCTCTGTATCAGGTTACCGCTTTACTAGACCTGTGGCTCGAAAAATGGCGTGAACGTTTGCAGTCCGAGCCGGATATTGCCGATGAAGCGCGTGCCGATGCCATGGACGAGATCAATCCGGTTTATATTCCGCGCAATCACAAGGTGGAAAAAGCGCTCACGGCCGCCCAAGCAGGCGATATCAAACCGTTTGAAAAGTTGTATCACGTATTGCAGGCCCCATTCACTGAAGTTGCGGGTCAAGAGGCATTTGCCTCACCTGATCCAAATGAGGGCAAAGGGTTTCAGACTTTTTGCGGCACGTGAAACCTACGCTGGCTCGCTTCGGCACAGCCTGTGTCGTGGCTAGTGACAGAGTGGCTAAAAACCCTATTCGATTTCTCTCGATATAAACTCTTTTGAAATTCGATATATTTTGGGCGCGGGGTACATGGCTTTGTAAGCAATCAAGATAAATGCGAACACAAATATGAAGACAAAGGCCAGTGGGTTACCTGCGACTAGGAGCGAGATAAATGTTGAGATTAATAAGAGTAAGAAGAAAAAAAACTGTATCCGGTTCGTTAATTTTTGGGTTCTTTCGTCTACTTCGAAATTTCTGGTCCATTCAATTTTGGCCTCGTTTTCACGTGACCAGACAGCGATGTCGTCAAAAAGAATTTGCAAGCGGGCAGTTTGGACAGGGTTGCTCTTAGTCAGCAAACTATCCACCTGACTTGTGAATATAAAGACAGGCTTGGAAGCTTCGAAGTGATGAATTGAAATATGTCTTTTTCGGAGTGGATTTTTTCCGTCTGTAATGAATGTTATTTTGTCGATCTCATTGAGTGGTATTTTTGCATCGATGTCCCGATGCCAAACGCTTAAGGTTCCATTTCCTAAATTCCACTGACATTCCTCTATATCTAATGAAACTTTCTTTGCCTTCAACATCTTGGCATTTCTTATATCAAGCTCCATGGATGCCTCTTTGGTGAATTGAGCGATGTTTGTTTCCGAAAACAATCAGACCTCTTTGAGATAGGGAATTAAGCTGAGTTTTGTAATGCGTATTTGGTTGATCCAGTTTGCTCTAATTCCCACTCGACAAACACCCTATTTTACCCTATGACCTCCACAAATTTCCGAAAGATACGGAAAAATGCGTAACGACGTGAACTACTGTTCGGTCGGATTGGTTCTTGCGGGTTGCCGCTTTGATTAACTGGTTCGGTGTCGCTCTGGCTTTTTGAAACAAGAAAAATGCATCACGCAAAGGCAATTTTGTTTGACCCTGGCTTGATCTGAAAACCGAAAGTGGAAACAATGAATATTATTGAACAGCTTGAAGCTGAAGAAGCTGCGCGCATTTCCGAAACGCGCCAACTTCCCGATTTTGAACCTGGTGACACTGTTCGCGTCCTCGTGCGCGTTACTGAGGGTCAGCGTACCCGCGTTCAGGCCTATGAAGGCGTGTGCATTGCGCGCTCGGGTGGTGGCATCAATGAAAGCTTCACCGTGCGTAAAATCTCATACGGAGAAGGCGTTGAGCGGGTGTTCCCGATCTTCTCACCGTTGGTGGAAGGCGTAGAAGTGGTTCGTCGTGGTAAGGTTCGCCGCGCAAAGCTTTACTATCTGCGTGATCGTCGCGGTAAATCAGCTCGTATTACTGAAAACACCGGTACGCGCGCGAAGAAACTCAACGACGCTGAGCGTCTGGCAATGCTTGATGAAAAAGCGCGTTTGGAGGCCGAAAAAATCGCAGCTGCTGAAGAGCTTGCAAAGGAAAAAGCGGCTGAGGATGCGGCGGCTGCAGCAGCTGACGCAGAAGCAAATGCAGCTGCGGAAGCAGAAGCGCCCGCGGAAGAAAACAAAGAGTAATCTTTACTCATTCAAGAGTTTCAAGGCGGCTTTTGAGCCGCTTTTTTTGTCTGGGAATAAGTTCTAGAACTTTTCCGAGCGGACAACGTCTGCGGTGCCCACGGAAACGATAAAACCATAGGGTTCCAGGATTGGTTCAAGCAGGTCGAGAAATGCGGCGGCACGCTCTTCTGATACGATTGTGAGAAAGATGATCTTCGATCCGACGCCACCTGAGACGCGTTCATCTCTCCATTCACCATTACTGCCGCGACCTTCCAGTGTTGGGATGACCGTATACCCGACGATTCCCGCTTGATCAGCGAGCGGCTTTACCCGTTTCAACAAGGGTGCATCCATGAGAACTTCAATGCGTTTGCGAGAGGTGAGGCGTTTCATGATCCTGCCATCCATAGGGTGATTTGAGTGAAAAGCGGTATGCCGAAAATAATGTTAAACGGAAACGTCACGGCGAGCGACATGGAAAGGTAAAGACCGGAATCGGCTTCCGGCATGGCGAGGCGCATGGCAGCGGGGACGGCAATATATGATGCACTTGCTGCAAGAATGGCAAGCGCCACGGTCGACCCCACATCCAAGCCGATCATCTGTCCCAGCAAGATGCCTATGGTGCCATTGACGATGGGAAAGACCAGACCGAGGAATACCAATCGCATCGTAAGGGAGCGCGCTTCGCGTAATTTTCGCGCGGCGATCAATCCCATATCAAGCAGGAACAGGCACAACATGCCGCGGAACCCTGTCTCGAAGACGGGAGCGATTGCCGTGAAGCCGTCTTTGCCAATGATGATACCGATAATGAAGCTTCCGGTCAGCAGCACCACTGACCCGTTCAAAAGAGTTTCGTGCAGCAACTCTCGGGAATTTGCCTGCGAGCCAACAGATGGGCTGGCCGCGTAGCGATGGGCCAGAAACAGGCCGACGATAATGGCCGGTGTTTCCATCAGAGCAAGGACCGCCACCATATAGCCTGCCGGTGCGAGCCCTGACGTGGTAAGCACTTCTTGGCCAGTGACAAATGTGACGACACTAACTGAACCATAATGAGCGGCGACGGCACCGGCGTTTTTGGCATCGAGCCGCCCAAAGCCGCGCAGAATAAAGAAGGCAACAAACGGAATGCAAATGCTCAATAAAAGCCCCGCAAGGGCTGCCAAAAGAAGATCAACGGTAAACCCGCTTTCCGCCACGAGAATACCACCCTTCAGGCCGATAGCAGCCATGAGATAGAGCGAAATTCCCTTTGAAATTGCTTCCGGAATGGCGAGGTCAGAGCGGGCGAAAGCAGCTAGAGCGCCTAACACAAAGAACAGAATTACAGGTGAAAGCAGTGTGTCCATCGGGTCGCCTGAAAATGATTTCCAGACTTATCTCTTATTAGGCATCATGCCGCAAGGCCGGACAGGGTTCCCCGTTAAGTGTTTTTCTTGACCTTGGCGCGCCTCGGATTTATCACCCTGTCGATGATAATAGTTCACCAATAAAGACGAGAATTCATGTCCAAGACACTTTACGATAAAATTTGGGATGCCCATGTGGTTTCAACTGACGCGGATGGCACGTCGCTTCTCTATATCGACCGTCATTTGGTGCATGAGGTAACGAGCCCTCAGGCTTTTGAAGGGTTGCGTCTCGCCGGACGTCAGGTTCGCCAGCCGGAAAAAACACTGGCCGTGGTGGATCACAACGTGCCGACTTCGCCGGATCGTGTGAACGGTATCAAAAACGAAGAAAGCCGAATTCAGGTTGAGGCGCTGGCACAAAACGCCAAGGATTTCGGAATTGAGTATTATTCCGAGCATGACAAGCGTCAGGGTATTGTCCACATCATTGGGCCGGAGCAGGGGTTCACACTGCCGGGCATGACAATTGTATGCGGTGATAGCCACACGTCGACCCATGGAGCGTTTGGTGCATTGGCGCATGGCATCGGTACTTCTGAAGTTGAGCACGTTTTGGCAACGCAAACGCTGATCCAGAAAAAAGCCAAGAACATGCTGGTGAAGGTGAATGGCACGGCACCGGAAGGCGTCACGGCCAAAGACATCATTCTTGCGATCATTGGCGAGATTGGCACTGCAGGCGGCACAGGACACGTGATCGAATTTGCCGGTGAAGCGATTGAAGCGCTTTCCATGGAAGGCCGCATGACTGTCTGTAACATGACAATCGAAGGCGGTGCCCGGGCTGGTCTTATTGCGCCCGACCAGAAAACCTTCGATTACATCAAGGGTAAGCCAAAGGCACCAAGCGGCGCGGCTTTCGACATGGCGGTCGAATACTGGAAAACGCTTTACACCGATGAAGGCGCGCATTTCGACAAAGTGGTCGAACTTGATGCAGCGAACCTTCCTCCAATCGTTTCCTGGGGTTCATCGCCTGAAGACGTTGTTTCTGTGAACGGTGTTGTGCCGGACCCGACGCATTTGGAAGACGAAACGCAGCGTAGTTCAAAGCAGCGCGCGCTTGATTATATGGGCCTCGAAGCGGGAACCAAAATCACTGACATCAAGCTCGACCGCGTTTTCATTGGTTCTTGCACCAATGGTCGGATTGAAGATCTGCGAGCGGTCGCAAGCGTGGTGAAGGGTAGAAAAGTTGCTGAGAATGTTGATGCGATGATTGTGCCTGGTTCCGGTCTTGTGAAGGAAATGGCGGAAGCCGAGGGCCTCGACAAGATTTTTATTGAAGCAGGTTTTGATTGGCGCGAGCCGGGATGCTCCATGTGTCTTGCCATGAATGATGACCGTTTGAAGCCGGAAGAGCGTTGTGCATCGACGTCCAACCGTAACTTTGAAGGTCGTCAGGGCTTCAAGGGGCGGACGCATCTTGTGTCACCTGCAATGGCGGGTGCCGCGGCAATTGCCGGGCACTTTGTTGATATTCGCGACTGGTCTTAACTGACGCTTCGAATAATCAAAATCCAAACGGGAATGGTAACCACCGCCAGTGCATTGGCTATGACCAGCACCGAGGCGGATAGGTTTTCTGCGCGCTTATACATGGATGCGAAAATGTAGATATTCATGCCCGGTGGCATGGCGGCTAGGACAACGGCTGCTTGCAGGAACAGGCCTTCCACATTGAAAACGTAGAGACACATAACCAATGCGATGGCCGGATGAACGACAAGTGCCAGCGCGGATACCATGAGCGTTTCAGTCCAGCCCTCACGGATCGCATAGCGGTTAAGGGCAATCCCGATCCCGATCAATGAAACCGGAATTGCTGTGGCGCGGATGAGATCGAGAGCCTGTTCCAGAGGTTGTGGAATGGCAAGGTTCACAAGGTTCGTTGCGATCCCGGTTAGAATCCCAATCATCAACGGATTTGCGAAAACGGATGAAGTAGCGGAGCGTAGGGTGGCGGAGAGCTTACGGCCATCGCGGCGTGCAAACTCCATGGTCACCATTCCGATTGTGTAAAGCAGGGATGCGTGGAACGCGATAATGCCGAAAACGGGTGTCAGAACCGCGTCACCAAAGGCGAGTTGTGAAATCGGCAAACCGATCAGAACGGTGTTTGAAAAAACCGCGCAAAAACCAACGGCAACAGATTCGCCGGGGCGGCGCTTCCATATGGCTCGGGCCAATAGGATGCCTACAATGAAGCAGGTGATCGCCCCAATGTAGAAACTCGCCAGCATCGGAAAATTGAATGCAGTGGAGAAATCCAGACGATACATCGCCATAAACAGAAGGACCGGTACGCCAATTTTAAGCGCGTAGGCATTCAAGCCATCGGAAACCACGAGAGGCAGGTACTTGATCCGACCCACCAGATAGCCAGCGCCCAAAATCAAAAATACGGGCAGAACGGTGAGTAAAACTGAAAGCACGTGATGAAATCCTTAGGCGCCATGAGTACCACGCCAATTGCCGCTGGCAAGACTTGGCCGATATTTGCTTGTTTACCATCGCTTAAGCTGCGCCAAAGTTTCTCACTCTACCACTTTCGTATGTTTTGACCTGTGGCTAGAGAGGTTCTAAAAAGAACCTACGAAAGCGTGAGGGAGCCTTCAGATTTCGCATGTCCAATATTGAGTTACAGGACAAGCGGCCTTTGTCGCCGCATTTGTCCATCTATAAGCCTATTCCCACAATGGTTATGTCGATCTTGCATCGCATTACCGGGGTGGCGCTTTATTTCGGAACGTTTTTATTTGCCTGGTGGCTTTTTGCTGCGGCGACTGCACCTGCTTATTTCGAGTGGGTAAACGGGTTTTTTGGCTCGTGGTTCGGTCGGTTGATCCTGTTTGGATACACTTGGGCTTTGATGCACCATATGGCCGGTGGGGTTCGTCATTTCGTGTGGGATACGGGTCATGGCTTCGACAAACATTTTTCCACGAAAATGGCTTGGGTGACGCTCGCCTTTTCAGTAACAGCGACGGTCCTGTTGTGGATCATCGCCTACGTGGTGAGGTAACTGATATGGCCGATATGCGCACACCACTCGGCAAGGTTCGAGGCCTTGGTTCCGCCAAAGAGGGGACTGATCATTTTTGGAAGCAGCGCCTGACGGCAATCGCCAATCTTCCGCTTATCATTTTTCTTGTTTGGATGGTGATCACCCTTGTGGGGGCTGATCATGGTGAAGTTGTTGCAACACTTTCCAACCCAATTGTCTCCTTGCTTCTGCTAGGCGTCATTTTGTCCGTCTGCTGGCACATGAAACTTGGTATGCAAGTTGTTATTGAAGATTATATTCATTCAGAAGGTAGCAAGGTGACCCTTGTGGTTCTGAATAATTTCTTTTGCATCGGCATCGGGCTTGCGAGCGCGTTTGCGGTGCTGAAACTCGGTTTTGGAGGCTAAGTTGGCAACCAACGGAAAAGCTAACGGTAAATCAAACGGCAAAGCCAATGGCCATGCGAACGGTCATGGCAATGGCAAGGCTTATGAGTTCGTTGATCATTTCCACGATGTGGTAGTGGTCGGCGCTGGGGGCTCCGGCCTCCGGGCAACGCTTGGTATGGCCGAGCAGGGCCTCTCGACGGCTTGTGTCACGAAAGTGTTCCCGACCCGGTCGCATACTGTGGCCGCTCAGGGTGGCATCGCGGCATCGCTCGGCAATATGGGGCCTGACTCTTGGCAGTGGCATTTGTATGACACGGTTAAAGGTTCGGATTGGCTCGGTGACGTGGACGCCATGGAATATCTGGCCCGAGAAGCACCGGAAGCCGTGTATGAGCTGGAACATTACGGTGTTCCGTTCTCGCGGACTGAGGAAGGCAAAATCTATCAGCGGCCATTCGGTGGTCATACGACAGAATTTGGTGAAGGACCTCCGGTACAACGGACCTGTGCTGCCGCAGACCGAACCGGCCACGCGATTCTGCATACTCTTTACGGACAGTCCCTCCGTCACAACGCGGAATTCTACATTGAGTATTTCGCCATTGATTTGATCATGACGGATGATGGTGTCTGTACCGGTATTATTGCCTGGAACCTAGATGACGGAACGATCCACCGCTTTAACGCCAAGATGGTTGTTTTAGCCACCGGTGGGTATGGCCGTGCGTATTTCTCGGCAACTTCTGCTCACACATGTACGGGTGATGGCAATGGTATGGTCGCCCGTGCCGGGCTTCCTATGCAGGACATGGAGTTTGTGCAATTCCATCCGACCGGAATTTACGGCGCCGGCTGTCTGATCACTGAAGGTGCGCGTGGTGAGGGCGGTTATCTTACAAATTCTGAAGGCGAGCGTTTCATGGAGCGCTATGCGCCCACCTACAAAGATCTCGCATCCCGTGACGTGGTTTCCCGTTGCATGACCATGGAAATTCGTGAAGGGCGCGGCGTTGGCAAGGACGGTGATCACATTCACCTGCACCTCAACCATTTGCCGCCGGAAACCCTAGCGCAGCGTTTGCCTGGTATTTCAGAATCTGCCCGCATCTTTGCCGGTGTGGATGTGAACCGTGAGCCGATCCCGGTACTGCCGACAGTTCACTACAATATGGGCGGTATTCCCACCAACTATTGGGGCGAGGTGTTGAACCCGACTGATAAGGATCCGGATCGTGTGGTGCCCGGTTTGATGGCCGTGGGTGAGGCCGCATGCGCTTCGGTGCATGGTGCTAACCGTTTGGGCTCGAATTCCCTGATTGACCTTGTGGTGTTTGGTCGAGCGGCTGCGATACGTGCTGGTGAGACCGTGGATCGTGATGGGCCTATTCCGCTCCCCAATGGTCACGCTTCCGATAAAATCATGAGCCGTTTTGACAAACTGCGTCATGCAGATGGTGACATTGGAACCGCGGAACTGCGCCTCAACATGCAAAAGGCGATGCAGGAAGATGCGGCCGTGTTCCGGACCGATGAGACGCTTAAACAAGGCTGTAAACGTATGGATGATGTGTATGCGGGATATGCGAGCGTTCGCGTCTCTGATCGGTCGATGATCTGGAATTCAGATCTCGTGGAGACGCTTGAACTCGACAATCTTATGCTATCTGCGTTGCCGACCGTTTATGGTGCTGAAGCCCGCAAAGAAAGCCGTGGTGCTCATGCCCATGAGGATTATCCGGATCGCGATGACAAGAAATGGCGTAAGCATACGCTGGCGACAGTCGATGAAAAAGGTAAGGTCAAACTTTCCTATCGCGGCGTGAAGACCGATCCGCTTCTTGGTCACAATGAAGGCGGGATCGATCCGAAGAAAATCGCGCCAAAAGCCCGGGTGTATTGATGTTTAGAACCGCCGCCGTGTTGATTGGACTTTTTGCATTTATGTTGCCAGCTTTGGCAGAAGATGCGGAACTAATTAGCGCATGTGTGCAGTCTGAGGCAGGTGGCCAAAAGGAATGTCAGTGTTTTGCGGAAAAACTTGGCACTCAGATTAATGAGCAGGAGCGAATGTTTGCTCTTGCGATACTTACTCAGGATGAATCCAAACTAGACCCTATCCGCGGGCAATTTACGAACGAAGATGCGCAAGCAATGCAGGGAAAGACAATGTCTGCCATGTTTGCGTGCATGTCAGGATAAAGAAAATGGTTGAACTCGCACTTCCAAAAAATTCGCAAATCTCTGAAGGCAAAACTTGGCCCAAACCCGAAGGCGCAACAAACCTGCGGGAATACCGCATTTATCGCTGGAATCCCGATGATGGGCAAAACCCGAGCATCGATACTTACTATGTGGATATGGATGATTGCGGACCGATGGTTCTCGACGGTCTGCTCTGGATCAAAAACAACATCGATCCAACCCTGACGCTTCGCCGGTCATGCCGCGAGGGCATTTGTGGATCATGCGCAATGAATATCGACGGCACAAATACACTCGCCTGCACGAAGGGCGCTGATGAAGTGTCGGGTGCGGTTAAAGTATACCCGCTTCCGCACATGAAGGTGGTGAAAGACCTCGTGCCGGACATGAATAATTTCTATGCCCAGCATCGATCCATCCAGCCTTGGTTGAAAACGGTCTCAAACCAGCCTCGGGATGAGTGGCGGCAATCAGAGGAGGACCGTGAAAAACTCGATGGTCTTTACGAGTGTATTCTGTGTGCCTGCTGCTCGACCTCATGCCCTTCTTACTGGTGGAATGGGGATCGTTATCTCGGTCCTGCCGTTTTGCTACAGGATTACCGTTGGCTGATTGACAGCCGCGACGAAGCAACCGGTGAGCGGTTGGATGACCTTGAAGATCCATTCCGCCTCTATCGCTGTCATACGATTATGAACTGCGCGCAAGCCTGTCCTAAGGATTTGAACCCCGCCAAGGCAATCGCGGAAATCAAGAAGATGATGGTGGAACGCCGGGTATAGATTCAGTCGGTCTGCTTCTATTTCCACACGAGCCTGTCCTTTATGCAATGTTGCCGTGATGCAGCGTGCGATTGTGTACCGCTATAGTTGCTATTCCAGCCGCTGCATTAATTCACTCACTTAAACGTTACTGAATGTGTCCCGTTTCGCCTCATGAGCGGGATAAGGTCACAACACTAATTTTCAGGAGACATTCCATGCGCCGTTTTTTGCTATCAGCCGTTACCTTTTTGACGACATCGTTTTTTGTCTTTGCAGCTCAAGCCCAAGAGGGTTGGATTATCAAGGATAGCGCAAATTCGGTGAAAGTGACTGCAGACAAACTTGTGGCGATTATCGAGAAGGCTCCCCCGAAACTTTTTGCACGCATTGACCATGCGGCGGGTGCGAAACAGGCAGGCCTCGAACTTGTCGAGGCAACCATGGTTATGTTTGGTGCGCCAGCAATCGGAACGCCAATCATGCAGGAAAATATCAAGGCGGGACTGGATTTGCCCATCCGTGTTTTG
Organism: uncultured Hyphomicrobiales bacterium; assembly: GCA_963922635.1. GTDB lineage: Bacteria > Pseudomonadota > Alphaproteobacteria > Rhizobiales > Rhizobiaceae > JAALLB01. Next base: position 12,095 of record CAWUJX010000060.1, read on the forward strand.
ATCTGGGATGACGGTGGTCAGACAAAGATTGGATATCTCGATCCGGCAGCTCTTAAAGCGCGTTACGCAATTGACGGTGCGGATAAAGCCATCAAGGGAATGACGGGCGCTTTGGATAAATTTACGTCAGGCGCTGCCAAGGCCGATTGATCGGCCTAGGCGTCGACTATGTTTTATCTCGTTATGATCTCCGGCCCCATGACACTCGTGGGCAGCCATGTGGAAATGAACGGCACGTAGGTCACGAGAATCAAGAACACAAACATGATGCAAACCCATGGCAGTGCGGCTTTGACCACGTTGGCCACGGACATTTTCGCAACGCCCGCGGTAACAAACAGGTTGAGACCGACGGGCGGGGTGATCATTCCGATTTCCATGTTCACCACCATGATGATGCCGAGATGGATCGGATCGATGCCGAGTTCAATTGCGATCGGGAACACGAGTGGGGCAACGATGATCAATAGCCCTGATGGCTCCATGAACTGGCCACCGATGAGCAGGATAATGTTCACCACAATCAGGAACATGATTGGCCCAAACCCGGCCGCCAGCATTGCTTGAGTAATTGCCTGTGGTATCTGCTCCTCGGTCAGCACATGTTTCAGAATCAACGCGTTCGCGATGATGAAGAGAAGCATGATGGTGAGTTTACCGGCCTCAAAGAGTGTGTTTTTCGTGTCTTTGTGGAACAGGCTTGGAACCAGATAGACCAGCGTTTGCCAAAGCGCTCTAAAGAAAACCGGGATGGACTGTACCAGCGCGCTAATCGTACCCGCTCCTTCTTTCGTAAAGAGATAATAGAGGCCGGATAAAAGCGCCAACGTGGTCGGAACGGCAATATATTCCACCGTGGTAAAGTATTGGGCAAACCCCTGAACCGCATTTGAGCCCGAAAGAAATCCGATTGAGTAGACCAGGCTTCCTAGAATCATAAGGCTGATCATCATGATCAGCGCATAGACAAACGCATAGTATCCGTTTCGAGCACTACTTGAGGTCGTATCTGTGATCAGGCTTGTGTCATTCAATGGCCCCATATCGCGGTAGATGAAATTTGCCACTAAAAATGCGTAAACAGCAGCGACTGCAGCCGCCTCTGTGGGTGTGAAAATCCCACCATAAATGCCACCAAGGATGATGATGATCAGCAAGAGCCCCCAATAGGCATCGCGAATGGAGATGACGACTTCACGAAACCCGGGAAACGGTTGAGAGGGCAGGCCCTTGAACTTCGCATAAACGTAAATGCCGATCATCAGCATCAGACCTGCGATTATCCCCGGGATGACGCCTGCCAAAAACATGCGACCAACGGAAACATCGGTCGCCGCTGCATAGACCACCATGACGATTGACGGCGGAATGAGGATACCCAAGGTGCCGGCGTTACAAATAATGCCGGATGCGAATTCTTTGGTGTATCCAACCTGTCGCATTCCCGCGATAACAATGGAGCCGATCGCAACGACGGTTGCCGGGGAAGACCCGGACAGTGCCGCAAACATCATGCAGGCGAAAACGGATGCGATTGCCAATCCGCCGGAAAAGTGCCCGACGCACGCATTTGCAAAACGGATAATCCGCTTTGCAACACCGCCGGTTGACATGAAACTTGACGCCAGAATGAAAAATGGAATGGCGAGCAGTGTGTAATGTCCATCAAATGCCGAGAACAATGTCTGAGCGATGGAAGCCAATGAACCGTCGGAATAGGCGATCAGGAACAGCATGCTGGATAGGCCAAGCGCTATCGCGATCGGTACGCCAATCAACATCAGACCAATAACGAGGCCAAAGAGAAGGAGGAGTTCCATTACCGAATGTCTCCTTCGGGTGAATTGTCCTGGGCCTTGACCTCCTCAAGCATCTCTTCGGCTTCGTGGCCTGCGATGATCAAGTCTTGTTGGTTGATCAGCACTCTCCAGGTTGTTTGCAACACGCGAAACAACAAAAGGGCCATGCCAAGAGGCAGAGCGAAATAAGGAATAAACCGAGGCAGCTTTTCGTAAGCTTCGCCATCGTTGAACACATCTTTCATCCAGACGAGAAAGAAGGGGACCGGAATATCATCGGTTTCGTAAAAAGCGCGTTTGGTGGCGAACGGATACCAATAGTCCCAGGCACCTTTCAACAATAGTCCTGCAAACAAAATGCACGCGCCACATGCGATGATTGTCAGCACTTTGCGCGGTCCCGGTGGCAGCATGTTGGGAATGATATCAATGCCGATGTGAAATGTTTTCTTCACACCGTATGAACATCCGATCAGGACAAGCCATGCGAACAGAAACACAGTGACTTCCAATCCCCACAGAATGTTTGAATTGAAGATGTAACGCGCCACCACGTTTGCGAAGGTGACCGCTGTCATCAATCCAAGGGTGATGGCGATGAACGTCTCTTCAAGGGTATCGATGAATGAGGATTGATCGGTATTCATGGCTCCGGCCGAATTTGGGCGTGTTTGGATACGCGGTGGATGAATAAAATAACCCCCGGATCAGAAGAGCCGGGGGTTCAAATAGTTTAGTTGGTTGCTTGTGATTGGGCCGCTTCGATGAGGTCTTTACCCACATCGCCTTCAAATTTGGCCCATACCGGTTTGAGAGCATCCACCCAAGCCTGACGCTGTTCCGGCGTCAGAGTGCGAATTGTGCCACCGGCTTCAACTATTTTTGCTTTGTTCTCCTGGTTCACCGCGAACGATTCTTTGTTCCGTGTGACGGTTACTTCTTCGAGTATGGTTGCCAGTTGATCGCGGACATCCGCATCAAGGCCATTCCACCATTCGTCCGATGTCACGACCAGATAGTCGATGATGCCATGGTTGGTTTCGGTGACACCGTCCTGAACTTCAAAGAACTTTTTGCCGTAAATGTTGGACCAGGTGTTTTCCTGGCCGTCGATGACTTTGGTTTGCAAGCCGCCATAGACTTCTTTGAAAGACATTTTTTGTGGCGATGCACCCAATTGTTCAAATTGTGCAACCAGCACATCAGATGCCTGAACGCGGAATTTCAGGCCTTTTGCATCTTCAGGGCTCACAAGAGGCACGGATGCGGACATTTGCTTCATGCCATTGTGCCAGAACTGAAGTCCTTTCAAGCCACGCTTGACCATGGAATCCTTTAACGCTTGGCCTGCATCGGAATTTTGAAATGCGTCTACCGCTTCAATGTTGGGGAACATGAACGGCAAATCAAACAAGCGGAATTTCTTTGTGAACTTTTCAAACTTTGACAGCGATGGGGCTGCCATCTGCACATCGCCGTTCAACAAGGCTTCAAGCACCTTGTTGTCATCGTACAATGTGGAGTTCGGGAATACTTCCATGCAAGCTTTGCCATTCATTTCCTCGTTCACACGCTTTTCGAGCAGTGACGCGGCAATGCCTTTGGGGTGCTTGTCGGTATTGGTAACGTGGCTGAACTTGATCACCACTTCGCCATCATCACAGGCTGCATGGGCAGAAAGGGTGGTTGCAACGGTAAGGGTAGCAGCGAGCGCCACTTTTTTCAGGATATTCATGTTTTCTCCTCCAGGATCGGTAATTTCAAATACCAACCTCTACGATACCGATCCTCCGCAATAAATCAAAATGGGCCGGTAAATTGGCATTCTTTTGCCGAATCCGGTGGGGTTAGCGTCGGATTTGTGAGGTTTAGGATGTGAAAACTTGTAGCGGGGAGGTTTGCAACTAGGTTAACAGATCGCTAATACTTCGATGTCATATTTGTGGCTCAGTCTTGGTGCTTTGTGGGCCGTACGTAAAAAGAGGGCGAAAACATGGGAACGAAAACCGCGATAATGACGGTTGCGATTGCATTGGCGGTCGCTGGTTGTACCCGTTCCAGCGATGCGCTTCGGGTTAATACACAGGCCCCGCCGCAGCCGCTTCCTTCCACACCTTCCGGCAATGTGCAGTCGGCACAATTGGACCAGCTTCAACCGCTGGATTCACAAGATCCTCTTGCGCAACCAGCAAATCCGCAGGTTCCACAGGCGCCGACGGTGCTCGACACACCAACAGCGCCTCAGACGCAAAATCTGGAAACAGCTTCCATTGATCCTGCAAACGCCAAGCCGATCACGCATGACGCCATGGCCGGTTCTTGGAATGTGGCCACCGATAGCCCGAGTTGTCGCTTGGTAATGTCTTTCACGAAGTGGTCCGGTGGATATCGGGCGGCAACACTTCGGTGTAATTCCACGGAGCTTGCCAGCGTCTCTGCGTGGGATGTGAAGAGTAATCAGGTTGTGTTGGTGGATACCAATGGCAATCAGGTGGCAAGCCTCGGTTCGGCCGGCAATGAGCGGTATGCGGGTGCATTGGCTGGTGGACAACCCATCACCCTTAGCCGCTGATTTATTTTCAATTTTGGAAAATT
>CAWUJX010000061.1:0-15968 GCA_963922635.1 uncultured Hyphomicrobiales bacterium
ACTTGGCATGAGCCAGTTTGGTGACGGCGGCTTGCTGGGCTCAAAACCTTATGCGGCGAGTGGTAATTACATCAACAAGATGTCGGACTATTGCAAAAATTGCCGCTACGACGTGAAGCAAAAGACAGGTGAAGACGCCTGCCCTTTCAACGCGCTTTACTGGGATTTTCTGGTGCGTAACGAAGACAAGCTCGGTAACAACCCGCGCCTTGGTCAGGTTTATCGAACCTGGAACAAGATGGATGAAACCAAACGCGAGGAATATCTGGCAAGCGCAAATGCGTTTTTGGAGCGCTTGTAAAACAGGACGTCGCATAAACGTCCAGCGTGGTTTTTAGACACCTGCTCCAGACAGTTCTCTTCAATTTACACCTTGGCTTGTTTTGTCCCGCCGGATATTGAAGTGGCGTATGCATATTAAAGTAAACTCCTGGGCACCATGACATCCCTCACCATCAAACGACCTGACGACTGGCATCTTCATTTGCGCGATGGAGCCATGCTCGAAGCGGTTCTTCCGCATTCGGCGAAAGACTTTGCCCGCGCCATCATCATGCCGAACCTTGTGCCGCCGGTGGTCACCACAGATGATGCAAAAGCCTATCGCGAGAGAATAATGGCCGCGCTGCCAAAGGGAATGTCTTTCGAACCTCTGATGGTTTTGTATCTCACCGAAGACACAGATCCAAGCGATGTGGAAGCCGGGTTCAAATCCGGATTGGTAACATCGCTCAAACTTTATCCCGCAGGGGCCACAACCAATTCGCAGTCTGGCGTACGCGATTTTGATAAGGTTCAGGGCGTGTTCGAAAAGATGGCGGAGATTGGTGTACCGCTTTGCGTCCATGGCGAAGTCACGGACGATGACATCGATATCTTTGACCGTGAAGCAGTTTTCATTGATCGTGTGCTTGATCCGATCCGAACCCGGAACCCGGAATTGCGAGTGGTAATGGAACACGTGACCACCAAACAGGGTGTCGACTACGCACGTGCAGGCGGCGATAATCTCGGTGCAACGATCACCACCCATCATTTGATCATCAATCGTAACGCCATCCTCGCCGGCGGGATCAAACCTCATTATTATTGTTTGCCTGTGGCAAAGCGGGAAGAGCATCGCCTTGCGCTTCGTGAAGCGGCAACCTCCGGTGATGCAACGTTTTTCTTGGGCACGGATTCTGCGCCGCACACGGATGATCTCAAGGAACATGCATGTGGATGTGCGGGGTGCTTTACGTCAATCAATACGATGAGCCTCCTTGCCCACGTGTTTGAAGATGAAGGCAAGCTTGAAAACCTCGAAGCGTTTGCATCGATAAACGGCCCCCGCTTCTATGGTTTGGAACCGAATAGCAAAACGTTAACGCTGACGAAGCAGGAAAGAACCGTACCTTACCCGGAGAAAATCGAAACAGGTGCCGGAACCGTTACGGTGTTTGATCCCATGTTTGATGTGAAGTGGGCCGTGGCATAGGCTGAAATCGTTTCGCTCGTCGGTCGCGTTTGGCAGTTCAAATGCTTACGGTTGAGAAGCGTTTCAGAAATTCTTCCATGGCCAGTTTCGCAGTGTCAACTTCACTGACCATGGCATCGACGCCGAGCGCGGCAACCATATCCGTGCATTCTTCAACGATTGCGCCGCTCACAAGAGTAAGCGTAGCAGGCGAAACGATTCTTACCGACAGGATCAGGCGGGCCAGCGCTTGAATTGAATGCTCACCTGCAGCTGAGAGACCTAGAATATGCGGTGATATGGATTCGATCTCGTCGACCAATTCGTCATGGGAAAGCCCCACCTTGAGATCAATGTCCCACCCTTCTTTGCGGAAAAGGTCTGCCGCCATATGAACCCCAAGTGTATGACTCTCATCCGGCACTGACGCAAACACAGCAAATTTCGATTTGTCCAACTTGGCAGGGGCGAACAAATGCTGCAGCGATCGCATGATCGCATACATGCGGCTAGTACCAATCGTCACCTCATAAAAGGAGACTTCATCTTCGTCCCACCATTTTCCCAACATCCGTGCAGCACCGGCAAGATAGTTAAGATAGACCGCTTCTACACTGGTGCCTTCAGCCCGAATTTCCCGGATCATATTAGCGCCCGCTTCCGGGTTTTCGTCAATCAATGCCCGTGACAAACGCTCAAGTTCAGCCTGTTTCGGAAATTTTGCGGTTTCAGGAGATTGAGGTGCGCGCGCGGCGAGCCGTTCGATAACCTCACGCGCCAACATCACAACTGAGTCGTTTGGAAGCCGGCGCTTTAACTGCACCAGTTCCTCTTGGGTACGCACGTATAGGTCTCGCGGAAACCGCTCCATTTACAATCGCTCTCCCCTCGCAACAGCTACGCAACACCTGCAATGTGCCAACGCATTTCCCACTGCCGCGAACAAAAGTAAAACGCATATGGGTTACCGTGTCAATTTTTGCGGGCCTGCACCCCATCATCACATGGTATGAGACTGCGCCTTGTCGCTGCAAAAACCGTTGGGTGTAAAACGCTAAATCAGGTCTCTGAGCGCATACCAAGTCAGCGCCAGCGGCAGCAGCGGCCACCGCAATCTGGCCCCACCGGGGAACTTCGGCGTTGGGAGTTTGGCGATCACGTCAAACTTGGCCATATGTCCGTTAACGGCTTCCGCCGTGATTTTACCGGCCATGGTGGCCATGTGTACTCCAGAGCCGGAATAACCTGAAATATTGATCACACCATCCTTGCGGAACTCGAAATGCGGCAGCCTCTTATAGGTGATGGCAAGCGTCCCGCCCCAGGCATACTCAATCGCCACGTCCTTCAAGTTTGGAAAGACTTTCAGCATCGGCTTCCTGACCGTCGCCGTAATGTCACTGGGAAATTTATAGGTGTAGTTTTCACCGCCACCAAACAGCAAACGATTGTCCTCGGAAATCCGGAAGTAATTCACCACGAAACGAGAGTCATATACGCATTCACCATCGCGAATGAGCTGCTTTGCCGTAGATTGATCCAGGGGTTCGGTGGCAATGATAAAATTGTTGATGGGCATTACCCGGTCAGCAACGTGTTGATCGAGACCGCCCAAATATCCGTTGCAGGCAATCACCACATGATCCGCTGTAATGGTGGCCGTTTCCGTTTTCACTTCACAAGGAGTGCCGCCCTTCACAGACGTGACGCGGCTTAACTCATGAATCGTTGCGCCTGCCGAAACCGCAGTCTGGGCTAGCCCTCTGGCATAGTTCAACGGATGCAAATGCCCTGCATTGGTGTCCAACACCCCACCTGAATAATCCGGCGAACCGACCTTCTCGCGCATTTCCTCAGGGGGAAGATATGACATGGAGTGATAGCCATAAGCGTCGGCCATGTGCTCGACTTCTTCAACGCCGTATTTGTCGTATCGCTTTTTATGGAAGGCTTCGATGGAGCCTGATTTGTATGCGCAGTTGATCCCGTGTTTACGGATGAGCGAGCGTACTAACTCCGCAGCATCTACCCCAATATCGAATGCCTGCTTCGCCTGGGTCTTGCCCACGAGCGATTCCAGTTCATGTTGGCCGATGCGCTGGCCCGAACCCACTTGCCCGCCATTGCGACCGGATGCCCCCCAACCGACGCGCTGCGCATCCACGACGCAGACCTGATACCCAAGTTCTGACAAATGTAGGGCGGCGGACAACCCTGAAAATCCGGCGCCGATGATCACCACATCGAATGACAGGGTACCTTCCGCAGAAGGAAACTCGTTTAACGGATTGGCACTCGCCGCATACCAGCTGGGTGCGTGCTGGCCAAAAGTGTCGTTTATATCAAGTAGGGACTGACCCATCAGACCAACAACACCTTTGCTATACATTCAGGAGCAGATGCTCCCGCTCCCATGGGCTGATCACCTGCATGAATTCATCATGTTCAGCCTGTTTGATAGCCGCGAATATATCAACGAATTCCGGCCCCAGGACGCGCTTGAGATCATAGTCTTCCTTGAGCGCATCAACCGCCCCCAGCAAACTGAACGGCAGGTCACGACTGCGATGTTCAAACTCGACCTCAGCCTCTTTGCGCGGCCGGATTTTTTTCGTCATGCCGAGATAGCCTGTGGCGAGCGATGCCGCGATTGCGAGATAGGGGTTTGCGTCTGCACCGATCACCCGGTTCTCCACTCGGCGTGCAGCCGGAGTGGAACGCGGTGCGCGCAATCCTGCTGAGCGGTTATCATGCGCCCATTCAAGATTGACAGGCGCGGACATGCCCGGAACCAGCCTTCGATAAGAGTTCACATAAGGAGCTGCAAACGCACAAGCATTATACATGTAGGTCTGCTGCCCGCCGATGAAGTAGTAAAATAGGTTGGAAGGCGAACCATCCTTGTTGGAAAAAACGTTCTTGCCTGTTTTGGAACTAACGACGCTCTGGTGAATATGCATGGCACTGCCCGGCTGATCTTCCATGGGTTTAGCCATGAAAGTTGCGTGGATACCGCATTGAAGAGCCGCTTCACGGATCAAGCGCTTATACAGGAAAACCTCATCGGCGAGCTTTACCGGATCACCATGCATGAGGTTTATTTCCAACTGACCGGCGCCGGACTCTTGAATGATCGTATCAATTTCAAGGTTCTGCGCTTCGGCATAATCATAGATATGTTCGATCACCCGGTCATGCTCATCCACAGCCGACAATGAATACGCCTGGTTGGAAAGGCTTTGACGTCCCGAGCGGCCAATCGGCGGCTCAAGCGGATAGTCAGGATCGGTATTGGGTTTCGTTAGATAAAACTCGATCTCAGGCGAAATAACCGGAACCCAGCCCTTCTTGCGATACAGATTAATGACCTTCTTCAAAACCTGACGCGGTGCATAAGCAATTGGTTCTCCATGTCGGTCACAGGCGTCATGAATAATCTGAATGGACGGATCATTGGCCCATGGCACAGCGCGGGCAGTGGATATATCGGGCGTTAAATAAATGTCCGCATCAACATCATATCCATCGGATTCAACCTCCGGATATCTCCCGGTAATGGTTGCCATGAAAAGTGAAATTGGAAGGCGAACTTCCGATTCCTTGATGTATTTAGAAGCCGGCATCACCTTTCCACGGGCAACGCCTGCCATATCCGGCGTGACGCACTCCACTTCATCAACGCGGTTATTTCGTATCCAATCGTTGAGTTCGGCAAGCGTATTGTTGTCTAGCTCCGGGGAAACACTTAAGCCGATTTCAGGCTTCAATTTACTCATAAATCACCAAATCAAACGGTTCTGAGGCACCAGCCCAAATCGCGGTCAGGCACTTCGATATGAAAGTTTTCTTCCTCACCATACTTTGCCCGCAGATACATGTCGACGAAGGGGTCTCCGAGACGGTCTCGAAAAAATTCGGACCCGTCCAAAGCAGAAATAGCCTCACGCCAACGAGTGGGAAGTGAGCCACCCTTTTCCGGCGGCAACCCTTCCATGGATTCAGGACCTGGGTCAATTGCCTCAGCGATACCATGGTGAACGCCTGCAAGAACTGCAGCCGTCAGCAAATAGGGATTCACATCCGCGCCTGCGATCCGATGTTCCACCCGTTTGTCCTTGTCGCCAGAAATGGGAATGCGAAGAGAAACGAGCCTGTGGTTCCGCCCCCAATTCGCAGCGTTTGGCGACCACCCTGCTTTCTGGTACCGACGGAAGGAATTCGCATGGGGCGCGCACAGGGCCATAGACTGACTCATGGTTTGCATCAATCCGCCAATGGCATGGATGAGTTTTGCCTCGTCTTTTCCGAAGATGTTGTTCCCGTCTTTGTCTAAGACACTCACATGAATGTGACACCCGCTGCCGCCACTATCGGCAAGTGGTTTGGCCATAAAGCTTGCCAACTGTCCGTTTGCCGCCGCGACATTGCGGATCGCTTGTTTCAGCATAATGAAATCACGACAATGGGCAGAAATATCCGCTGAATGATCAAGGTTCATTTCGAACTGGCCATTACCGTATTCGCACAGAATAGACGTGAGCGGCAGCGACTGCTGGTCTGCAACCTGCTTCACCTGATCAAGGAAACCCTGCACATCACGCAAAGGCTCAAGCGCATAGACCTGCGGGCCTTCAAAAGCCGGCCAACCGTTTTCAGGCTGCAGCGGTTCTGGCGGGTTTTTCGTAGGATCAAGCAGGTAAAATTCGCCTTCAAGAGCAACCACAGGGCGAAGCCCATCATCCTTAAGCTGCCCGATCACCCGATCAAGAACCGTAACAGGGTCAAGCGGATTATCGGCACCTTCCGCATCCGTTGCCCGTAACATCACCTGTGCCGTGGGAACACTTGCCCAAGGGACCTGACGTAACGATCCCTCGATGACCCTGTAGGTAATATCCGGGTCGCCCACCAATGGCGGTTGCAATAGCGAGGTTGGCGTGTCGCCACGCACATCGCCAAACATCAGCGACAGCGGCAAGTTCGCTCCCTTTTCATACAATTTCTTCAGGCCATCGGCGGGAAACTGTTTGCCACGCAAAATACCGTTGCAATCTGCAATCAGTACATCAATCGATTCCGGCTGGGGATTTGCACTCAGATATTCTTTTATTTCAGGATGCATGGACGGTTCAGGACACTTTCGCCCAGGTATCATCGAGCGTCTTTCGGACTTTGGTCACCAATTCGTCGAGTTCAGCATCCGTGATCACCAGCGGTGGAGACATGACCATGCTATCGCGAACAGCCCGCATGACGAGGCCGTTTTTGAAAGAAATATCACGGCAAATCTCTCCCACTGTTCCGTAGTTCTCAAACCGTTTGCGCGAAGGCTTCTCCGGCACCAACTCAATCGCCGCCAAAAGACCTCTTGTGCGAACCTCACCCACCATCGGGTGATCGGAAAGGGTAGCAAGTTTCTCTGCAAAAAGAGGCGCAGTATGATCACGAGTTCGATTGGTCAGGTCTTCGCGCTCTATGATTTCAATATTTTTAAGTGCTGCCGCACAACAGGCAGGATGACCGGAATAAGTGTAACCGTGGAAGAACTCTCCGGCCGTCTCGAACATTTCCTGGGCGCGAGCTTCCGAGAACGCCACCGCCCCAATGGGCAGATACGCTGACGAAAGACCCTTTGCCATGGAGATCATGTCGGGCTGCAAATCATAATGGATCGACCCGAACCATTCACCGAGGCGACCGAACCCACAGATCACCTCATCGGCTATGAACAAAATGTCGTGCTTTTTGCAAATACGCATGACTTCCGGCCAGTATGTGTCAGGAGGTATGATGACACCGCCCGCGCCCTGAATGGGTTCAGCCATGAATGCCGCGACGCGGTCAGCACCGATTTTCTCGATCTCGACTTCCAGAGCTCGGGCACGCTGCAGGCCAAACTCTGCCGGATCCATATCGCCGCCTTCATCGAACCAATAGGGCTGATCGATGTGGGTGATATCAGGAATGAGAGGCCCGCCCTGTCCATGCATAGCGCCCATGCCTCCAAGGGTTACGCCGGCAAAAGTCGAGCCGTGATAGGCGTTCTTGCGGGTAATCATCACCGTTTTCTCGGGCTTTCCTTTTGCTGCCCAATAGGTGCGCGCGATCCGCAGTGCTGTGTCGTTTGAATCGGACCCTGACGTATTAAAGAAAATCCGGTTGAGATCACCGGGCGTGATGGAAGCCAGTTTTTCCGCCAGTGCAGCCACGGGCGCATGGGTCGATTTGAAAAACGTATTGTAATAGGGGAGTTCGCGCATCTGCGAGGATGCAGCGTCCGCAATTTCATCTCGGCCATAACCAACATTGACGCACCAAAGGCCCGCCATCCCATCAAGGATTTTATTACCGTCGGAATCCCAGATGTGAGAACCCTTGGCACTTGAGATCAACCGGAGGCTGTCCATCCCCAATTCAGCCGTATCCATGAACGGATGCCAGTGATGGGCAAGATCGCTTTGTTTGATTGTTTCAGCATCCGGAAAATTCGGTTTCTGATTCATATGAAAGCTCCGCATAAAATGTTCGGCCAATTTCCATGAGATCACGACCGTAAGCAAGACGTATTTTGTAACACGGTGATGCAAAAGCAGATGTTGCAAATTCGAAACAAACCGATAATCTTTCGATCAGCTAAAAAGAAAAGCTCCCCAAAGGAGCGGTTAACAGGTGAGGAAATAATGAAACTTAAAACCATTCTGATGGCATCCGCCGCAATGGCATTCGCAACATCTGCCCATGCGGAAGAGCCAAAGGTTCTGAACATTTACAACTGGTCAGATTACATCGCCGAAGACACGATTGAAAAATTCGAAAAAGAGACCGGCATCAAGGTGACTTATGATGTGTTCGATTCAAACGAGGTTTTGGAAGCAAAACTTCTCGCTGGATCTTCAGGATATGATCTGGTCGTGCCATCCGCCTCGTTCATGGCGCGTCAAATACAAGCCGGTGTATTTCAAAAACTCGACAAGTCGAAATTGCCAAACCTGAAAAACCTTGATCCGGCAATCATGGAACGGGTTGCTGAATTTGATCCGGGCAATGAACATGCAATCGTTTACATGTGGGGCACTACCGGCATCGGCTATAACGAGGAAAAAGTCGCTGAGCGTTTGGGTGAAGATGCGCCCACAAACAGTTGGGACCTTGTTTTCAAGCCCGAGAATGTTTCGAAACTGGCAGACTGTGGCGTTTCCGTACTGGACGCACCCACCGAGATTATCCCGGCTGCCATGAACTATCTGGGTCTTGATCCAAAGTCAGCGAACCCGGAAGACTTCAAAAAGGCGGCCGATCTTCTCACGGAAATCAAACCGCACTTGCGTTATTTCCACTCCTCACAATACATCAACGACCTTGCCAATGGTGACACATGCGTGGCCGTGGGTTGGTCCGGTGATATCTTCCAGGCGCGCGACCGTGCCGATGAGGCAGAGAACGGAAACTCAATCGCCTATGTGATCCCGGGTGAAGGCGCGCTTTCATGGTTTGATATGCTTGCGATCCCTGCGGATGCAAAACACCCCGAAAACGCCCACAAATTCCTGAACTTTGTGATGGAAGCGCAAATCACCGCCGATATCACAAACTATGTCTGGTACGCGTCTGCGAACACACCAGCACTGGAATTGATTGATGAGGAAATCCTCGCTGATCCAGGCATTTTTCCGCCGGATGAAGTGAAGGAAAAGCTCTGGGTATCACCGGTCTATGATGCGAAAGCAGACCGCGCGATCAACCGCGAGTGGACCCGGGTTAAAACCGGCCAATAAAATAACCTATTCAGGAGGGTGGCACCGCTGCCCTTCTGGCCACCCCTGTTTATTTATGTAGAGAGTTGCAACACATGGGCTATCAGTCTGGGGACGGGAATGACGCAACTTTTCTGCGTATCCGGAATATCTCCAAACATTTTGCCAGTGTGAAAGCTGTCGATCAGGTCGATCTCGATATTCATCGGGGAGAATTCTTCTGCCTCTTGGGCGGCTCAGGTTCTGGAAAGTCGACCCTGCTTCGCATGATTGCGGGTCTTGAGGAAGCAACCGACGGTCATATTGAAATCGAAGGTCAGGACGTCACAAACGTGCCGCCGTGGAGCAGGCCTGTGAACATGATGTTCCAGTCCTATGCCCTGTTTCCTCATATGAATGTGGCGAAAAACATCGCCTATGGTCTGGTTCAGGACGGATGGAGCGCAGCCGATCGCGAGGCGCGGGTAAGCGAGTTACTTGACCTGGTTCAATTGTCTGAGTTTGGCAAACGCAAACCACATCAGCTTTCCGGCGGTCAGCGCCAGCGCGTGGCATTGGCTCGGGCGCTTGCCCGGAAACCCAAGGTGCTCCTCCTTGATGAGCCCCTTTCCGCGCTCGACAAAAAGCTGCGTGAAGAAACCCAGCGCCAGCTTGTGAAAATCCAGAAGGAAATCGGCACCACCTTCATCATGGTTACACATGATCAGGAAGAGGCCATGTCTATTGCCACGCGTGTGGGTGTGATGGCAGACGGCAAATTGGTGCAGGTTGCAAGCCCACGGGAGATGTATGAGCGGCCTGCTAACCGGATGATTGCGGGCTTCATCGGCTCGGTAAATCTGTTTGAAGGCAAAGTGGAAGGTAGCGGGAAGTCACAAAAAATCGTTGATGTGAAAAACGGTGGCGTGCTCGATCCGGTTTCCAAGCCCGAGTTACAAGATGGCCAAACCGTTTGGGTGGCTGTGCGCCCTGAACGAGTCCTGCTCAAAACACGGGCAAAAGGGCGTGCTGCCAAAGCCAGTAACAAAGCCTCAGGCACACTTTCCGATATCATGTATCTGGGCGGCGTCACGCATTTGACCGTCACGCTGAAAGAAGGTGATCCTGTCCGTATCATGATCTCAGAACACTGGGACGAGGAAGAAGCGAAACTCAAGCTCGGTGACCCAGTGGAAATTTCGTTTGAAAAACGCGCTGCCGTTTTGCTGGAGGCGTAAATCAGAATGGGCAATTGGCTGAAGCGCTATCTGGTTGTAATTCCACCCTTTGCCTGGCTCCTGTTGTTTTTTCTAATCCCGTTCTTTGTGGTCTTCCAGGTTTCGCTGGCAGACCTTCGACTTGCACGCCCACCCTTCACGCCAATTTTTGAATGGGACGGTTGGTGGCCGACCACGTTTCTTGGAGATTTCGAGAATTATCAATTCATCCTTGAAGACAGTCTCTACATCAACTCCTACCTCAATTCGCTTTTAACCGCAGGCATCTCGTCGCTCGTTTGCCTCGCGGTGGGCTACCCCATCGCCTATGTGATCGCCCGCGCAGAACCCAATTGGCGCAATACCCTTCTCCTGCTCGTGATTTTGCCGTTCTGGACATCTAGCCTTTTGCGCATCTATGCGCTGATCGGCATGTATTCACCGAACGGTTTTATTAATTCAACGCTCATGGGAATGGGTATCATCTCTGAGCCCCTGCAATTGATGAATACGGATTTTGCAGTCTATTCCGCAATCGTCATCACCTATCTGCCACTGATGATTTTGCCGCTTTACGCAACCCTGCAGAAACTCGATGGAGACCTGCTGGAAGCAAGTAGTGATCTCGGTGCAGGGCCGCTTAAAACGTTCTGGCAGGTGACCTTGCCATTGTCTGCTCCCGGCATTTTGGCGGGCTGTCTTCTCGTCTTTATTCCCGCTGTGGGGGAATATGTAATCCCTGCGCTGATGGGCGGGCCGAACCAGCTCATGATCGGCAAAACACTTTGGACAGAGTATTTCAACAACCGCGATTGGCCCCTAGCTTCTGCAGTCGCCATGGTCATGCTCGCCGTCCTTGTTCTACCCATGATGTTGTTGCGCAATGCACAAGGGATTAAGGACTGATATGGGAAAGCGTCATCCGATCATTCTTCTAATGGCAGGGCTTGGGTATGCGGTTTTGTATATCCCCATCCTGATCATGATCATCTATTCTTTCAACTCGTCGAGGCTCGTGACCGTCTGGGCCGGATGGTCAACCAAATGGTATGGCGAACTCCTGCGCGACGGACAGATTGCCGAAGCTGCATGGATCAGCTTCCTGGTTGCTTTTTGGGCCGCAACACTCGGTATCATTTTTGGGGTCATGATCGGCTATGCCCTGGCACGGCTCAGGCGGTTCCGCGGAAGACTGCTTCTAAGCGGCATGGCAACGGCACCAATCGTGATGCCGGAAGTGGTGACCGGACTTTCGCTTCTTCTTCTGTTTATCTCCATGGAACAATTGATCGGTTGGCCCGCCGGACGGGGGCTGACAACGGTGATCATTGCCCACGCGACCTTTGCCATGGCATTTGTGGCTGTGATTGTGCAGGGCCGGCTTGCCGATTTCAATACTTCCATTGAAGAAGCCGCCATGGACCTCGGTGCAAGGCAGCCGTACATCTTTTTTACCATAACCCTTCCGGTGATCATGCCCGCGGTCATTGCAGGATGGCTCCTGGCATTCACACTATCCTTTGATGATTTGGTGATCGCCAGCTTTGTCTCTGGCCCCGGTTCTTCTACGCTTCCCATGCTCGTATTTTCAAAGGTGCGGTTGGGCGTTACGCCAGAGATCAATGCGCTCGCCACGGTCATTGTGGCGATTGTTGCCATTGGAGTAATCCTTGCAAACTGGGTCGCTTTGCGTAATCAGAAGCAGAGCAAAAAAGAGTTGTAGGAGACACCCAATGCGCAAAGCCAAACTGCCTGATGATCGTTATCCGGCAATCTCTGATCTGCGCAAAAGAGCTTATAAGAAAATGCCGTTCTTTGCCTGGGAATACCTGGACAGCGGCACCGGTGAAGAAGCCGCCATGCACCGCAATGCGGATGCAATGAACGCAATCACAATCATGCCGCACTTCATGAAAGGGCAAATCAATCCCGACACAACGACCGAGTTGTTCGGCAAGACCTTCAGCGCACCCATAGGTATCCCACCCATTGGCTATACAAGCCTCATGTGGCCGGGCGCTGAGCAAATCCTTGCAAAGACAGCAAAGGACAAAAACATCGTCCATTGCCTTTCCACAATGGCGTCGGATACGCCAGAAAACTGTGGTGTCGTATCCGGAGAAAACGGATGGTTTCAGCTATACCCACCGCGTGATCCCGAAATCCGCAAGGACCTGATCAAGCGCGCAAAAGACAGCGGCTACCATGCTCTGGTGGTGACCTGCGACGTGCCCGCCCCGTCCATGCGCGAACGTCAACGCAGGGCTGGCATTTCCATTCCGCCGAAAATGACGCCCACCATCCTCTACCGTATCGCCATCCGTCCTGTCTGGGCGTTGAAAACCCTGTTGCGCGGCAAACCCAGTTTCTCGGTGATGGAGAAGTATGTGGACAATGGTGCAGGCATGCACTTCAACAATATCGTTGATTTTGTGGGCCAGGAGCTCGGCGGCTGTCTCGATTGGGACTACCTCAAAGAAGTCCGCAAACTATGGGATGGTCCACTCGTGCTCAAAGGCGTGTTGAGCGTGGAAGATGCTAAAGAAGCCGTGAAATGTGGCTGCGATGCCGTGTGGGTTTCCAACCATGGCGGGCGGCAATTCGAAGCCGCACCAGCCGCAATTGAGGTTCTACCTGATATTGCAAAGGCAGTGGGGAAGAAAACCAAAATCCTGTTTGATAGCGGGTGCCGCAACGCCAATGACATTCTGCGCGCAATCGCATTAGGCGCTGACTTCGTGTTTCTCGGTCGGCCGTTTGTTTATGGCGTTGGTGCCCTGGCCGAAAAAGGCGGAGATCACGTTTACGATTTGCTGTTCGCTGACCTTCAAAATAACATGCATCAATTGGGGATTGAGACCATTGAAGATGTGCGCAAGCGCGAAGTCCGGATCAACAATCAGCCGGTGGAATTGCCGAAGTAATCTTCGAGGAATTTGAGGTAAACCGCCGTTAGCAGTTCAAGGTCTGCAAGCGGCGTGCACTCATCCACCTGATGCATGGTCTGCCCCACAAGGCCAAACTCCACAACCGGACAATAGTCCTTGATAAAGCGGGCATCGGATGTGCCGCCACCCGTGGAAAGTTCCGGCGTTCTTCCAGTGATAGCCTCAATCGACTTCGACAACGTGCCAACCAGTGTCTCGTCGCGCGTCAGGAACACATGCGAGGGGCGGCCTATCCATGCCACATCAAAGGTCACGGGATTTTCTTTTCCCTGTCTCGCCGCGTTTGCATTGGCGCCTGAATTCAGGCGACGGACGATTTCCTCTTTCACCGTGTCAGCCGTCCATGTGTCGTTGAAGCGAATGTTAAACGATGCGGTTGCCTTGGCCGGAATGACATTGGTCGCTGCATTACCCACATCGACCGACGTGACCTCAAGATTGGTGGGCTGGAAGTTCTCAGTTCCCTGATCAAACGGCGTTATGAGCAATGCGTTCAGAAGATCGGTCAGACCGCGAACAGGATTATCCGCCAAATGGGGATAAGCGGCATGGCCTTGCACGCCAGTAACAGTCACGCGCCCGGATACTGACCCGCGGCGCCCGTTCTTGATTGCATCACCGATTGCGTTGGGGTTGGCAGGCTCGCCCACGATACAGGCACCCCAGACTTCGCCCTTTTCACTTGCCCATTTCAAAAGCTTGTCGGTACCGTTGATCGAAGGACCTTCTTCATCGCCCGTGATCAGGAATGAGATTGAGCCTTTTGGCGGACCATGTTCAAGGAACGCTTCGACAGCACCTAAGAAACAGGCAATCCCACCCTTCATGTCGACCGCACCGCGGCCAAACAATTTACCGTCCCGGACTTCGCCGGAAAAAGGACCGGCAGTCCAATCGCTTTCAGCGCCCACGGGAACCACATCTGTGTGGCCTGCAAACATCACATGCGGCGCTTCACTACCGAGCCTTGCATAGAGGTTTTCCACGTCGGGCGTGTTTTCATCGGAAAATGTGACCCGTTCTACCGCGAAGCCCAAACGTGTCAGTTCAACCTCAAGAAACGTCAATGCACCGCCTTCCACAGGCGTAACAGACGGGCACCGGATAAGGTCGCGCAAAAACTCAGCGGATCGGGAGAGTTGTTCGGTCATAATCGTTATTTAGACGATTTACCCGGTCGGTTGAAGCCCACGTTTTCTTGCGGGTCTTTTGCGTTTAATCGGCTCTTTCTCTCGCTCGATGAGCATGATCTTCTGCCATACCTTTCGCGTCAGACTTGCGCCAAGATTTTCCACGTCATTCACGGCATTGACCACTTCGGTATCCGGTACCGCCTGCGCATATAGAGCCGCAGTCTTTCCGGTAATCGAAAGAAGTTCACTGCAGTAATCGAGATAGCGAACAAGTTCCGGTGATTTCAGTACCCGCTTTGGAGATGACGGTGTAGCCGGCAAATCCGAGCGCGTGATCATTGGGTCTTTCGTAAGCTGATGCATATCGATGATATGGATAAGCGAGCGAAGACTGTGCAGTCCATCAAGTACCTTACGCCGTTTGATGCGTTCCTCAGATTTCGCAATCGCAAGAAAACCAAGTCCAATCAGAACCATGGCGTTAATCACTGCTTCGACGCCCTGGACAAAATCAAATGCGCGTGTTGCGATGCTATCAAAGGTCAAAAACCGTCCGATAAAGAAGAACACCAGAATGCCAATGAAAACGCTCGCAGCTGTGGCAATCCGAACCCAGAGAATGGGTTGTTCAAGCTTTTCAGCCTTGCGTTTTGTTTCTTCAGTGAGCTGGCGTAGTTCACTTGCCACATTCACAAGGCTTGCCTTTGGGAACCGTTCGCCGATCCGCTTTTCCAACTGGGCAGCGGTCTGAATGATTTTATCAGGGTTCAAGCTCGTATATGGCATAGAGGAGACCCTGCCATAAAACTCTTACAATTTAGTTGTCAGGCACTTTGGGGAAAGGCGGCGGGCCATGGTCGTTAACTTCCTGCTTTGATGGCATGAAAGCGAGAAACATAAAGAACACCATATTTACGCCGCTGAAAAAAGAAAGAATTACCAAAGCACCGGGCAAACTAAGATCATGCAGACGCTTCACAAACAGGGCCGCAATTGACCAAAGCGTTAAAACGGCACAAACGAGAAACGCCAGCCCCCAGAAGGCGAGCGCATCTTGCGCATCGGCCTCACTTGCTTTGACAATCTGATAAATGACCAAAATCTGCGGCAGCAGCAGAAACCCGGCACCAAGCGCAAAAGACTGCCTCGCAATCCGCCCTTTGAAACTGAAAAACAGCCATGAAAGTGTGGCTTCCGGACCGGGCATCCGATTAGTCCCGAAGCAACTCGTTAATACCGGTTTTGGAACGGGTCTTTTCGTCGACTGTCTTAACGATGACGGCGCAATAGAGGTTTGGACCCGGCTCACCATTTGGCATGGGCTTACCGGGCATGGTGCCTGCAACCACTACGGAATAAGGCGGCACTTCTCCATAGGTGACTTCGCCTGTTTCCCGGTTCACGATCTTGGTGGACTGGCCGATGTAAACACCCATGCCCAGAACCGAACCCTCGCGGACAATACAGCCTTCCACCACTTC